>NZ_CP041036.1:3718829-4028732 GCF_006385555.1 Shewanella polaris
TAGCCACTTTTTACGGTCACAAAAATGATCTTAATAACCTAACCCTAAAATAAGACAAGTTAATGACAATAAATTGAAAGTGCTAAATAACACATTACTTAACAATGTTTACATAAATCAAACAAATCAATATAGATCATATATTTAGAAATCAGTTATTGGCTTTGGTGATGCCTCTCACATTAGCCCTAAAGTAGAACTTTTATCATTGTTGGCAGGAAATAAAACAATATAGGTATCCTCTATGAGTACAATTGAATCAATCACCTTAATGCTAGCCTTAGTATATAGCACCAGCCTACTATACTGGGGGGGCAAAAAATGGGGCGCATTGGTTAGCGGGGCATTATTGCTCGGCGCGACTATTGCTAGCTTTTTCTGGCCACTATTACTCATATTGCTTGGCGCAGTATTAGTTGTTACTGCACTCGGTCAATACCAACCCGCTTTTGCTAATGCAGAAGGTAGACCCAATAGAATACGCGAGATTTGCCAACATTTTTTTGCTCTTTCCATGTTGTTGGTTGGCGTGCAATATGCCATTAATGCAGGAATGCTGTATGCCGGAGAAACCCCTTGGTTAATGCGACCTGATATTGGTGATGCTTTTTTACCCATTGCTGGCGGTATTGAACTTAAAGCTATTTTAACTTTAGGCTTATGGGATCAAAATCATCCTGCTGCCGTGGTTATGCTGTGTGTTGTGCTATTAACAGGACTAATTTGCAAACGAGCTTTTTGTGGCTGGGCTTGTCCATTAGGCTTAGCTGGCGAATATTTATTTAAACTCAGAAAACGTTTTATTCCTGCCGAACTTTTGCCACCAGCTTGGATTGACTGGCCTCTCAGAATGGTTAAATACTTATTATTAGCTGCACTGGTTTATTTGGTCGTTTCAATGCCAACGGCAAGTCTTCCCAATTACTTGACAGGCAACTACCACAAGGTAGCTGACTTAAAAATGGCAGTATTTTTTATGATGCCATCATTGATTGCTTTGATTGGCTTTAGCATTATTTTTGCGTTAGCAGCATGGCGCCGCCAAGGTTTTTGTCGTTACATTTGCCCTTATGGTGCAATGTTAGGCATAGTGAGCTTTTTTAGTCCTTTTAAAATTCGCCGTGATACACACCATTGTTTAATTGAAACTAAGGGGATGAGTTGCGATAAATGTACTCGAGCTTGCCCAGCAAATATATCGGTTCATACTCAAAAAAATATCCACTCAGACGAGTGCCAAGCGTGTATGCGTTGTGTGTCAGCTTGTCCTAAAAAAGAGGCGCTACAATTTAGTACTCGTAATGGCATTAAACTTTCTGCCAGAGGCTTAATGATTTTATTGTTTACTCTTATGTTTATGGTGCCGTTATTTGCCTATGTAAGCGGTTACTGGCACAGCCAAACACCTCAAGATATAAAGATGGAACTAATACAAAAATTAGATCGCGTAGGTCACTAGGGCCTGTTAATCTTTATCTTTATATGAACAATAAAAAGGGCTGCACAATGCAGCCCTTTTTCTATTAACACTGTAACGAATTAAAGAACGGGTGCGACTTTACGTTTATTGTGCGCAATAATCAGCGCAATAAGACATATAATACCTACCGCAATACCCACTGGCTGACTCAACTCTTGTGGTAAACCAAAACCAATACCTGCGGTCATGATGTATGACACTGTCACACAAGTACCAATAGTGGCGGGTATACTCACAATCCAATGGAAAGTACCACGATCAAATAAATACTTGGTCGCGAGCCACAATACGCTGGTAGATAGCAACATATTTGAGAATGCAAAATAACGCCAGATTAGAGTGAAATCAATCTTAGTCATAAAATAAGCAATAATCAGAATAGGAATGGCAACGAATAAACGGTTTCGAATGCTTTGAGGGATCTTAAACGCATCAATAATGGTTAAACGTAATGCTCTAAATGCTGTATCACCAGAAGTTATCGGGAAAACCGCAACAGCGATAATAGCCATAATACCACCAGCAGCACCTAAGTAAGTGGTAGCTACTTGGTTAACCACCATACCAGGACCGCCTATATCGAGAATACTTTTAAGTTCGATATAACCACCTGGGAAAGCCGCGATACCCGCAGTAGCCCAGACACATGCAACAATACCTTCGGCAACCATTGCACCGTAGTACACTGGACGAACGTATTTTTCGTTAGTTAAACAACGCGCCATAATAGGTGCTTGAGTTGAATGAAATCCGCTTATCGCACCACAAGTAATAGTAATAAACAACAATGGCCATACTGGTAAACCACTTGGATTAGGTTCCAATAAATCATTGTTATAGTGACTGTGATCGAAGTAAGCAAAGATACCGTCTACTGTCGGTAATTGCGGAGCATGGATAAGTAACGCAACAGCAATTGATGTTGTCATTACAATCATTAATAAACCAAATAATGGATACAATTTGGTAATGATCTTATCAATCGGTAACAAAGTCGCGAGGAAGTAATAACCTAAAATGACTAATACCCAAAAAGTATTGTTACTTAAAAAAGTGTCTTTAAAATAATCTAAGTTACTTAGCAGCCCTGCTGGGCTCATAATAAATACAACACCAACGAAGAAAAGTAACATGGCAGTAAACACCAACATGGCACCTTTAAAGTAGATGTTGAAATACTTTCCAGCAATTTCGGGTAAGCTTTTGCCGTCTTCCTTGATACTCATTACACCAGAGAAGTAATCGTGAACCGCGCCACCAAGTACATTACCAAGAACAATCCAAACCAACGCAATAGGACCATAAAGCGCACCTAAAATTGGCCCAAATATCGGTCCTACACCCGCAATATTAAGAAATTGAATTAAGAATGCTTTAACCGGATGAACTGGTACATAGTCAACGCCATCATTAAATCGTGTTTGTGGGGTTTTTATATTAGGGTCGATACCCGCTTGTCGCTCAACGAACGGGCTGTAAAACTTGAACCCGAGCACTAGCACCCCGATGCAAATGAAGAAAATCAGCATATTATTATCATCCATTTTTTATAGAAATATATTTATATGTTGAGTGTGTTTCAGATAGCTTTTGAGGTCAAGCTACGGGGTCTTATACCAAAGTAGGGATTGCTATTAATAATTTGTTATGCATATATACTCACTTTGTCGATAAACTATAATCCTGTTAATAGCTTACCCCTCAACTTCGATAATACGCAGTTTTATTATGGATATTAACGCAGCATAATATTTTATAAATAAATCATCACAGCCCACCTACCGCATGTAAATTCACAACTACCCACATAAATAGTAAGGGTTATTATGCCGTATTGAATGACACGAACTAGAGCGTAGTGTCACATCCATATGATCAACATCAGCGAAACATACTCTCTATTCTCGAAGTGAATAAAACTAATTGTCGCTTATTCGCTTATCCAAAATAATAAAACCTCACCGACAAGTATCGATGAGGTTTCATGAGTCAACACAATGTTGTTCTATCGTCTATCTTTGCAAGGTTAACTCGAGAGTAGATTCAACAGATGCTTGAATTTCCGCTTCAGTAAATAACAATGGCCTTAATTGTTTGGCCGAAGAATACAATTCACTTTGATCGGAGAAGCTTGGGCTTAACACATTGCTAGACTCGGAATATGTTAAAATACCCTTTGCCTTAGGACCATCATCAGTAAAGCTTACGGTCATCATCCAACTTGAACCATAACGCACTTGATAACCTTCTGCAGTTAATCCTGATGCAGCGGCATTGCCTGTTACAACATCCATAACAGGGCTATACATGTGTTGAGGAATTAAGGTGTCATCACCGGATAAACTGGTCGAGTACACGTTAAAGCCACCTTCTGCATTGTGGCTGCCAGGCCAAGGTAATTTAACCCCTGAGGCAGTACCATCTGGGAGTGATTTCTCTACAAATTGTACATCCCCTAACGCCGCATCAACAGCAAAGCCTGCCGCTTCAAGATTCAATGCCGCATGAGCTAAAGCAATTAATGCACTGCCATCAGTATTGAGTTTACTCGGCGTGGTTGCTGCGCTCATATAATCAAATGCTTCGGTTAGCATGGTACTTTGATCAAATTGATGTGCAAACTCACGAACTAACGCTCCGCCCTTGCTGTCATTATCTTGCTTACCGTTCCACGCTGTTAGCGCTGCACATGATGCCGATACATCTTTAGACAAAGTATCACTCACCATCACTGGCGTAGAACCTTGTTGCTCACATTGACTGATTAAGTCAGTTAATATTAATTCAGCAAGATAAGCACGGTTAGATAATAAAGCAGCCTCTAGTTCTTCAATATTAAATTTACCGTCATCACCCGCTGCATCATCCATTAAGGTTAATCCCATACGAGTACGTAACGATAATTGACCTCGCTCTGGACCATATAAAGGAGAGTAGTTTTCAAGTGGTTCAGATAAGTTAGTCGACCAAAATGAGTTATTTGAGTTTTGCACAAAGTCACTGCGTTCAAGTTTGGGTGCGCGTTCATAAGGCATCGGTGAATCATAACTGAATAACGAGTTATTACCCGGCAGAATAGTAAAGCCTGCTTGTGTTCTAGCGGCCTGAATTTCTGGTGTGGTTTTAATGATATTGACGACTAAATCAGAAAATCCTGGAACGGTAGAATCATCAATATAAAACGCATTACCTTCTTTATCTGCGTACATAGTGTTGTTAAAAATCACGCCATCATAATTTTTAAATGCTTGCTGAAACTCCTCTTTATTGGATGCGAGGTTCATAGCTAACCAATGATCAATGGGATCTTTATTGGCCATGTTAGCATCTTGAATAAAGAAAGCTTGGCCATCGTCCCATCCAAACGGCGCCAATGCTGGTGGCGCTTCAACCATAGGACCTTTAGCTGTGGTGTAAATGTCTTTTTCTGCCACCAACATGCCTGCAGCCCCTGCATTGACTAATACTGAAATCGTTTCTTTAGTGATCGACAATGCCGAACCATCATACATATATTGCAATCTATCACCGGCAACTAGCTCTAGGTTATACATCACAAAGTGTTCTGCTGTTGAAAAGGTATGTGTCCAAGCAACATCTTTGTTAAAACCAATGTTAACCAACCCAGGCATACCCACTAACGAGCCACCCATCACATCCATTTGTCCTGGTATGGTTAAATGTGACTGCCAAAAACGTAAGTTACCTGTGTGTGGAAAATGCGGGTTGCCTAACACCATGCCTTTACCGTTTTCAGTTTTATCTTTCCCCAATCCCCAGCCATTAGAGCCCAAGTTTCGAGGATTTGTTTCGGGAGTGGTTATGTTTGCAGCCCGTGCAATTAAGGTGTTGTTCATGTCGCGTATAAATGTAGTTTGTGCTGCAGAAGGTGCGGGGCCAACTATGCGAGGTAAATACTCTTCTGCTTCGCCGGGATTAGCATAGAATATCAAATCTAAAAAGTTGGCTGCACCGGGTAATAATGCGATGGAGAAGAGATAACTTGCTACATCGACACCATCAATAGGTTTAACCCATGGCTGACCTGCACAAAATGGTTCACCCGTTTGAGCTCCGGCTTCTACATCGGCAAGATATTGATTATAACCGGCACTAAAACCTTCCATTAAAGCACGCGAATTATAACTAAACTGAGGGTATTGGTTTTCTGCAAGTTGTCTAATTTTTAATGCTTTGTAAGCAAAATCAGAGATTAAATTGCCGTTATCCTCACTGGTAGGGAGGCCGGTAGCAAAATCAATCGACGCATGGGGGCCAAAATACATTGACCGCTGCGAATTAGCTTTAATAAATCCATCGGCCATTACACATAAATTATCCTGTGCTTGAGCATAACCGTTACCGAAACCAAGGCTTTCCAAATTATCTGCGGTGATATGTGGCACACCGTACTTCGTTCTGCGGATTTGCGCTTTTAATGTGCCATTTGGAGCAAAGGCTTGCAGTAGAGGAGTCACTTCAGGTTCAGGGGTTACCTGAGGTGTTTTGCCATATTGAGTGTCATCATCGCAACCGACAAGAGCGACACTAGATACCATGCCGATAGCGAGCAAAATTTTATTCAATTTCATTATTATTATCCTTGTTGTATCCCAATGCTAAGCACACTGGGTGAGGTATTTAATCCTTTATGCCTCAATTTAAGTTAGCTGCGCGCTCAAAGTAATCCCAACGACCTTGAAGCGAATGTGCAGCGCTTAAATACAACAAAGACATGCATTGCTATTTAAGCAATCATTCTCTCGGGTGTCTACTCCTTGATAAAAATATTCGAAAAAACCTCATAAAAACAATTAACCCTATGTAGTTAAATGAAAAATATAACTTTCGATTTCCCATAAAAAACGCAACCTAACGATAATATGCTTATCGTTAGGTTGCGAATACTTTTATATAACATCTATCTAATGGTTATTTATTCCACGGATTGTTTGGATCAAACGTAGGTTGCGGCTTATTTTTATTATTGCGCTGTGTTGCGGCATCACTGTCATTTGAACGACTTGACGAAGAATATGAAGATGATGACGAAGATGCATATGAACGACTTTGATTATGTTTCATCTGTTCATAATCCGCGGTTGCTTTGGCTTTCAACTCGGCAACTAACTCAACCGTTAAAGGTTGCGGCTTACGCGGTAAAATACCATCAGCAAAGCCACGCTCACGAGGTTTTAACTCGAACTGAGCTGAGTTACCTTTTGGCATACGCTTGAAACGATACAAATAGAAATTTTCAACACGTTCCCTCGCCCATTCCGTCTTTTTAAGGAACTTAACACAAGCGTCCAAATTAGGATTGGTATTAAAGCATTCTAAACGCAAGGCCGCGTATAAAATTTTCCAATCATAAAACGCCACCAACTCAGATATCATCGTTTCTGATTTTAAACCATGAAGTGGATTATTTTGCTGCAGTTCTACCATGTGATCTCATGACCTCGAAAGCTGTCTCTATAATGTATAGTCTACCGTTAAAATGCGCTATCGTCTTTATGCATCTTCAGATGCCCTACTAATGTGTAATAAAACAGCTTACCTTTTGAGTCTATAAATAATCATTTCATTCATTCCAACATAAACAGACAAACATCTCGGTTAAAATAACAACGCCTTAGTTAACATAAGGTTAATTAGCCCACAAATTGAAACCAATAGAGTGACATTTAGTTAACAGCGTGTGTTAAAGTAGCGCGATTAAAATAGATCATCACTGGTTTCAAGGACATTGGTTTGAAGTTATCACAAAAATGCTTGTACTTATTTATGTTAATCTCGCCTTATGTTGCTGCAGAAGAATCCCTAAGCAATCTAGACTTAGATTTAGATTCATTGATGGCGATGGATGTACAAGTGACTTCCGCGATGAAAAGAACCCAATCAGCCTTTGAAACTGCCTCATCTATATATGTGTTAACCAAAGAACAAATCACTCGTTCAGGTGTAACGTCTGTACCAGAAGCCCTTAAAATGGTTCCAGGATTAGCCGTTAGACAACTTGATAATAATCAATGGGCGATTTCTTCTCGTGGCGTAGCCTCACGATTTTCCAGTAAATTACTGGTCATGATCGACGGCCAAAGTTTGTATACCCCAGAGTTTGCTGCCGTTTATTGGGAAACGTTAAATGTGCCATTATACGATATTGAACGTATCGAAATTATACGAGGTCAAGGTGGACTGCTGTGGGGTAGCAATGCCACCAATGGCGTGATTAATATTATTACCAAAAACAGTATCGATACGAGAGGCGTACATGCAGATGTTAGTAGCGGTAGCCAACTAAATATCGATACCAATCTTCGATATGGTAGCGATATCGGTAATAACGGCAGTTTCAGAGTGTATGGACACGCTAAAGATGCGCAAGCGTCAGACAAAGGGAGAAGAATAGCACCAGCTGATTTTTCCGAGCAACAATCGGCAGGAGCACGGTTTGACTTCACCCCGAACGATCAATGGTCAGGTCTTATTCAAGCTGATGTCACTCAGTCAACATTAGGGCAAAACTATAATGGTGTTGTTGATAGTAGTAACCGAAATATCTCATTTGTTGGCACTGTAGATCGCACCGATTCGCGCATTATGGCTCGGTTAGAAAATCGAATTTCGCCTTTTGCTAACCAAATGCTACAAACATCTTGGTTAAAACAAAGTGGCAATCAAACACATATTCAAGAAAAGTTCGAATCATTTGATCTTGATTACCAAATCAACTTTTTGTATCAAGACTTGCAGTTTGATTGGGGGCTTAATTATCGTTACAACTCTATTTCGTTTGCACAAAGCACTTTTATACAAAGTGGCGGTGGTTTTGACAACCTTGAGCAGTACGGCACATTAGCGCAAATTCAATATAACCTACTAGCTGACAAATTAGACTTCATTATGGGTGTTAAAGTTGACCATAACGATTTAACAGGCTGGGAAAGCCAACCTTTAGCAAAGTTAGTGTGGAAACCACACAATAACCAAGTTGTATGGCTATCGGCATCAAAAAGTGTAATGGTGCCCTCGTTACTTCTGTTTAACGATAAATTCATCATTGATGGTTTAAGAGTTGAAGAGGTTTCACCTATTACCACTGGAATTGCAGAAATTGATCAATATTACATCCGAACTTACTTAAACGGTAATAATGACGTAAAATCAGAAAAATCAGTCTCTTATGAAATGGGCTATCGTTTATCTGATGCGACATGGGCACTCGACTTATCGCTTTATCACACTGACACCGATGACGTGGCTGTACTCGAAATAGATGCCAACGTTGATCAGTTCATCCCTGTGTTTGCAATGTTACAGGCAGGGCAGATTGATTCGGCCTTACAAACCTTAACTACCACATCTATTAACTTCGACTTAGTATCAAATGCACAGCTCACGACTGAAGGTGGTGATATTATTTTAACTTGGCAACCTTTTGATAGTTTTTCAGCCGAATTAGGTTATAGCTACAACACCTTTAAGTACGACTTAGTGGACAATACCTTTCCAGCCTTCGGCTTTGACTCAACGAGTCGTCAACTCTTCACTAAAGCTGATATACATTTTCTTGAGCAGCATA
Organism: Shewanella polaris; assembly: GCF_006385555.1. NCBI lineage: Bacteria > Pseudomonadati > Pseudomonadota > Gammaproteobacteria > Alteromonadales > Shewanellaceae > Shewanella > Shewanella polaris. The sequence continues at coordinate 3,727,898 of NZ_CP041036.1, forward strand.
ATATTTTTGCGTCACTCAGAGTTGAAAATAGTGATGCCTACGGAACAGAAAATTATACCGCATTAGATTTAACTTGGAACTGGACTTTTCATCCTAACTGGTCCTTCGCTATTATGGGTAAAAACCTGTTTGCGGGCTCACATCTTGAATATGGTAATTATGGTGAAACATACACTCGCCCAAATTACATCGACGAAACTGTTACCTTTAAAATTACGGCGAAGTTCTAACTAATTAGATGCTAACGATTAAACACCTACTGTTCGGCTTATTATTCACACTTTTGCTTATAATAAGCCAGAGCGCGAGTGCTATTGAAAAAGAATATGCACTTAAAGCAGGCTTTTTATTTAACTTTGCTCGCTACGGTGAATGGAATAACCACTCAAATACCGCAACCTCGTTTACACTGTGTAGCCCTGATAGCAGCTTTATTAATACATCACGAACCGTGCTAAGTGGCAGGAAAGTTAATAAGCTGCCAATTAAAAATATCGAGGTCATTCTTACAGAATCAGATCTTACTCTGTGCGATATTTTATTTATCACCGCTGATACTCTAGAGTCTTGGCAGCAATTGAATGACAAACACCTTTCAGATGTGATGATCGTCGGTGAAACTGACAACTTTATTCAACAAGGTGGACATATTCGTTTCTTTTTATCCGGAGGGAAAATACGTTTTGAAGTCTCACCCGACAGATTAACACTGTCAGGCATTACAATGAGCTCAAAAGTATTACGCCTAGGACGAGTAGTAAATGATTAATTCTATGAAACGATTATTCACTCTTAATACTATTAGTAAAAAACTTCAGTTTATTTTAATGAGTGTTGCCGTCATTTCGACACTTGTTGTGACGTTAATATTCAGCGCTTTCGAACTGTCATCAGCCAAAAAAGAACAAATTGAAAGCCTTCAAAGCTTATCGCAAATGTTATCCCCAAACATCACCGCAGCCATACTTTTTGATGATCAAGATGCAATCCAAGAACTGATTAATCCGATCTTGTTAAGATCCGATGTCTTATCAGTATCTGTAACCAGTGCAGAAGGTGCTGTTTTAGCGCAAGCATTATCACAAAGCCCTTCTGTTATCCTTATTGATAGAGACCTCCATAACATCACTCAAGTGATGACTCCATTAACACTCGATAACCAACATTACGGTGAATTGCAGATTTCAGTCGATGACAGTTTGCTCATCGAGCGGGTGACGTTTTATGGTCAGTTTATTGTGTTAATCCTGCTTTCGTCCTTTGTTGCCAGTTTCTTTTTGTCTTTATTTTTACGGCGCAAGTTTTTAAGTCCTATGTTATACCTTGCTAAAATTTCGCAAAAAATTACCAAATCACAAGATTACAGTTTACGTGCCCAAGTACAATCTCAAGACGAAATAGGCCAATTAACCACATGTTTTAATAGCATGTTAGAAAATATTGAGCAGCGTGAGAGTTCGCTTGAAAGTGAAGTACAACTGCGTACTAAAGAACTCGAAAATGCCAATATTCAATTACACGAATATGCTTATCAAGATGGATTAACTCTGCTACCGAATCGACGTTTTTTCTATGAAAAACTTCAGTCACTCATTGATACTGACGACATAGTTTTTGCATTGATTTTTATTGACCTCGATGGTTTTAAAGAAGTTAACGATTCCTTAGGCCATGAATATGGGGATCTGCTACTTCATCAAGTTGCGAACCGTTTACGTCGATGCGTTCGAGATCATGATACTGTTGCGCGCCTAGGCGGAGATGAGTTTACCTTAATTCTTGAAGATGTTAGTGACTTAAAACACGCTGCCACAATTGCTGAAAAGGTGAAAAGTAGCCTCATGCAATGTATTAGCATCAAAGAGGTGCAAGTCAATGTGACAGGTAGTATCGGGCTTACTTTCTATCCTGGTGATGGTCAAAATGTTGAGGATTTAGTCAAACATGCCGATCAAGCCATGTACTTGTCTAAAAGCAAAGGGCGCAATCGATATGAATTTTTCTCTCATGCTATTGAAGAGCAAGCGATTGAAAAACGTCGACTTATTGAAGAAATGCGCATTGCACTTAAACTCGGTCAATTTGTATTGTTTTATCAACCCATTTTTGACCAATGTGGCATTAATGCTACCAAAGCAGAAGCACTCATTCGTTGGAACCATCCACAGCGCGGTCTTATTGGCCCTAATGAGTTTATTCCAGTTGCCGAAGAAAATGGCTTAATCGAAGATATAGGTAACTGGGTTAGAGGTCAGGCTATTGAAGATGCGGCCTATTTTTATCAATTGTCGGGCAAAAAAATGCAAGTGAGTGTCAATACCTCACCGCTGCAAATTGATCATGACGGTTTGTGGGTTGATGAATGGATATTAGCGTGCAATAAACATGACCTCCCCCGCGATACCATGATTATCGAAGTAACAGAAAACACCTTAATGGATCCTGACTCACCTGTTCAACAGCAAATGCAACGACTCAACCATTATGGTATTGATATCGCCATCGATGATTTTGGGGTCGGATATTCATCATTAGCTTATTTACAGCGACTCGATATTGATATTTTAAAAATTGACCGCTCGTTTATTAAACATATGGATACTAATGAAAGTAGCATCGCATTAGTGCGGGCAATTATCACTATGGCACATAATTTAAAGGTTAAAGTAGTGGCAGAGGGCGTTGAAACGGAAGGCCAGCATCAACTATTAAAACAATTATCCTGTGACTACTTACAAGGATATTTATTTGCTAAGCCTATGCCGTCAAAAGATTTTATTGACCAATATGTCACACCAACCCTACTTGTTACAGAGTAATAAAACAACTCACAAATAGTAATACAAAAATAGTTTTTTGAGTCTGATAAGTTGGCATTTAACTTCGAATGGAGACATTCACTAAGCTTGCAGTGGTAAAAAATTATCGTGCCAATTTGCTGTCATAATGTACTAGAAGACGCTGAAAATAAAGCTAATAAATTCATCAGCCTGCAACACGCAGACCGACAAAGCTCTTTAGATAAATATCTTATATAAAACCATTTGATTAACGATTTACATCAACAACTACACGGCCACGAACCTTACCAGCTAACAAATCACTCGCCACATCAATCGCTTCAGTCAAATTGATTTCATGAACTATGTCGTCGAAAACACTAACGTCAAGGATCTCGCTTAGACGCTGCCATGCCTCAATACGGTCTGCTAAAGGTCGCATGACACTGTCGACACCGGCTAGGGTCACGCAACGTAAAATAAACGGCGCAACGCTGGCAGGGAAATCCATTCCTTGCGCTAAACCACAAGCGGCAACCGTACCGCCATACTGGGTACTGGCACACACATTGGCTAAAGTATGGCTGCCGACAGAATCAACAGCACCAGCCCAACGTTCTTTGGCCAAAGGTCGACCCGGTTCTGATAATGTTGCACGATCGATAACGTCCTTAGCGCCTAATTTTCTTAGGTAGTCACTTTCATCCATTCGGCCAGTAGAAGCTACAACGTGATATCCTAACTTAGCTAAAATAGCTATCGCAAAACTGCCAACACCGCCGTTTGCTCCAGTAACTAACACCTCTCCCTTATCTGGCGTTACGCCATTTTTTTCAAGAGCCATCACACATAACATTGCGGTATACCCTGCAGTGCCTATCGCCATAGCTTGTTGTGGTGAAAATGCTTGTGGTAATGGAATAAGCCATTCACTTTTTAAACGCGCCTTAGTCGCCAAACCACCACAATGAGTTTCGCCCACCCCAAAACCATTTAATAAGACCTTATCGCCTGCGGAAAACTTATCACTATCGCTTTGTTCGACAACGCCCACTAAATCAATTCCTGGCACCATAGGGAATGCTCTCACAACAGGTGCTTTACCAGTAATAGCCAGAGCGTCTTTATAATTAAGCGTGCTGTAAAGTACTTTTACTGTGACATCACCTTCAGGTAGCACACTTTCATCAATGCTTTGCACTGTGGCGCGGTAACCTTGGTCATCTTTCTCAATCAATATGCCGTTAAACATCGTATGCTCCTATTTTAGACTGATCGTCTATTAATAATTAAAAAATTTTATTTCGGAAGTCCTGCTATAAAATACTCATAATAGTTTTCGAGTGGTAACTCATTTTGTACTAACTTCGCGCGGCTTACCGCCCCTTCCCAACCTACCAAAAAGTTTTCGGCCAAAACATCGCAATCAGCAGTTGCAGATATTTGACCCAATAATTGCGCTTCATTAAGACAACGGGCCATGCAAGCTTGCCAGCTTAAAAAGATCTCGATTATCTGTGGTCTAAAACTATCTGGTAAGATCCCCACCTCTTGACCTAAATTTCCCACTAAACAACCGCGTTTGAATTGGTATCGAATCATTCCCGCTTTAGCGTCTTCCACAAAATGCCTAATTCGCGTTAACGGCAAATAAGTTTCATCAAATAAATGGGTTTCAAGTTTATGTAAAAAGTATTGAGCATAGTTTTGCAATACAACTTGGCCAAACGCTTCTTTACTCGCGAAATAATGATAAAAAGAACCTTTCGGCACTCCCACCTTTTTTAAAATAGCGTCAATACCTGATGAAGCAAAACCTTGCTCAGTTAGCTGTTCGAGGCCACTACGGATAAGCTCTGCCCGAGTATCAGGATTATCTCGTGATACTTTAGGTGGCCGTCCACGACGAGGTTTAGGTGTTAATAGAGTGATTTCGTGAGTCGTTGATTTATTCATAACTAACATATTAGACCGAACGTCTAATTAAATACAATGCCATTATTTTTAAATCATAACTTGAAATCCATTTAGCAAACTGTCTGCTAAATCACTATAGCGTTGAAACCGTAACTCTGACGGCTTTTCTAAGTGATTTGACACTAGTAAGGTATGAAAATCCCGTGTTGAAAATAACTATTCCATATATGCATTGTGAAAATAAAATCACTTGATCGTACTCACCTGAACACAAAACATTTGAATTCAAATTATTTGAACTGTAACCACTTAACTAAAGACAGCTTATTCAACAACACAAAATAAATGACTTTACCCTTCCATTTAGCAGCATAGTTGTAACGTTTAAATTGCATAATAAATAAATCCTATATCATTGGCTAAGCAGATAACCATTTAAAAATATCATTTTTACACCATACAAAATATACACATAAACATTAAGATACAATAACTTAAAAGATAATCGGTTCAAAATATATCATATCCCGTAAATGATAATGACAATTGATTCTGACCTAATCAACCAATGTTCAGTAAACATAAAACACATAATAGACAGCACAGCCATATGAAGTTAAATAGTTGTTAAAAAACACTTAAAAGCGCTTCAATTGATATTCGATTGGAAATTTTACCCCAAATGATGTTAATATAGTTAGACCACTAACTAGTTTGGTGGTTTTTTATTGCTAATTATAAATGAATTAACAATAAACCGATTAGCCCGAACCCAGGAGGACAATATGTCAACAGACACGTCTAGCGAAGAAAATCTCATAACCACAGTGTGGAGCACCGCTACATTAAAGCTGAAAGAAGCTTCACAATTATTTTGTTTGTGCGCCCTTTTAAGCACCTATCTCTTTGTCATGTTGAAACCTAAAGGGATTCAAAATCACAAAGCGTTAGGAGGAAAATAATTAATGCATTACTTAACCTATGTCTCATTGGCAATATATTTCCTAGTAATGTTAGGCATTGGATTGTTTGCTTATAAACAATCAACAAGCGATGTATCGGGTTATATTTTAGGTGGACGTAAAGTCAGCCCACAAGTCACCGCACTGTCAGCGGGTGCATCCGACATGAGCGGCTGGATGCTTATGGGCTTACCTGGAGCCATGTTCTTAGTCGGCTTCGAAACCATCTACATTGCGATTGGCCTATTAGCGGGGGCATTGGTTAATTATCTGATCGTGGCACCTAAATTACGGGTTTATACTGAAGTCGCGGGTGACTCCCTAACGATCCCTGAGTTTTTTGCTAAACGCTTCCACGCACCTAACAGTAATGTGCGGATTATCGCGGCTGTGATCATTGTGATCTTCTTTACCTTATATACCTCGGCAGGATTAGTGGCTGGAGGGAAATTATTTGTCTCTGCATTTGATTTAAATTATGAACTTGGGCTCGTGATCACCCTAGGTGTGGTTGTGTCTTATACTCTACTCGGTGGGTTTTTAGCCGTCAGTATGACTGACTTTGTTCAAGGCTGTATCATGTTTGTTGCCCTGATTCTGGTACCCGTTGTGGCATATCAAGAGTTTAGCAGTGCTGATAAAATGATGGGCTTTGCTTATGAGTCGATCCCACATTTTTCTGATGCGATGAAAAATGTCACTCTACTTGGATTGATTTCAAGTCTTTCTTGGGGATTAGGTTATTTTGGTCAGCCACATATTATTGTGCGCTTTATGGCTATCCGCTCGGTTTCTGATATCAAAGCTGCACGAAGAATTGGCATGAGCTGGATGACGGTCACCATTACTGGTGCGCTGGCAACAGGTCTAGTGGGTATTGCCTACGCCAATAAATTCGACATGACAATAAGCGATCCTGAAACCATCTTTATTGTATTTTCTGAATTATTGTTCCATCCACTGATCAGTGGTTTCCTCTTAGCTGCCATTTTAGCCGCTATTATGAGCACGATTTCTTCACAGTTATTAGTGTCGTCAAGTTCATTGACCGAAGACATTTATCGAGTTATTTCGAAAAAAGAGTCAACTGAGAAAGAAATGGTCAGAATGGGACGATATGGTGTAGCCGGTGTCGGTATTGTCGCCAGCTTACTGGCGCTAGATCGCTCAAATAGCATTTTATCGATAGTCAGCAATGCATGGGCTGGATTTGGTGCGGCCTTTGGTCCACTGGTACTGTGTTGCCTATATAAAAAGAACCTGACCCATAAAGCCGCTGTTGCGGGTATTATATCGGGTGCAGTGACCGTATTGTTTTGGATTTACGCGCCAGTTTTAGCAGATGGAAAAGCGTTAACCACCGTAATGTACGAAATGATCCCCGGCTTTATTGTCAGCAGTGTGGTGATTTTTATTACCAGTGCACTGGATGCCGACCCTTGCCATAAAACCGTTAAGACTTTTGATAAAGCCAATCGTGTTTTAGCCGAGGAACTATAATGAAGGAGGATGTTTACACTATGTCAACTTCACATTGGAAGCGCATTGTCGTTAAAGTGGGAAGCGCATTAATTGCGCCCCATCAACAAGGTTGTAGCAGTCATTATTTATTAGGTATTGCACAGTTTATCGCTACTTGTCGTGCTCAAGGGTGCCAAGTTGTATTGGTATCTTCAGGCTCAGTAGCCGCAGGAAAACATCGATTCCCTGATACGGCAGAGCCAAACATTTCACTTAAAAAAGCCATGGCAGCTGCAGGTCAAGCAGATATGATGGCCACTTGGGATAAGTTGTTTGATTTCCCTTCGGCCCAGCTATTACTTACTCATGGTGATTTACGTGACCGCGATCGTTATATCAGTATTAAAAATACCATTTTTACTCTGTTAGACAATGGCTTGCTGCCCATTATTAACGAGAATGATGCTGTTACCGCCGCTAAGTTACGTGTGGGTGATAATGATAATTTATCAGCCATGGTTGCAGCAGCTGCTGATGCGGATGCGCTAATTATCTGCTCTGATGTAAAAGGGCTTTATACTAAAAACCCTAATTTACATGAAGATGCCACACTGATTAAACAAGTTAGTGAAATAAATGCTGACATCTATGCGATGGCTGGCGGAGCCACTAGTAGCGTAGGTACTGGCGGTATGCTAACCAAGATAGAAGCTGCTGAGAAAGCTGTTTCACACGGAATTGAAACCATGATTGTTGATGGTTTTGACGCGGATACTTTTAATCAATTATTAAAAGGCCAGAATCCGGGCACGTTATTCAAACCATATGACGTACCAATGAAAGACCTTTTGCATTGGATGACTCATACATCACAGATTCAAGGTGAGTTAATTGTCGAAAATGACTTTAGCGCAGACCTTGAAGAACATGATACCCAACTGACCAGTGACGATGTAGTAGCCGTAAGAGGCAACTTTTCCGTCGGCGATACTGTTTTAGTGCGCAAAGGCGATGGCACTAAATTGGCAAAAGCCAAATCAAACTACAGTAGTTGTTTATTACATTTTATTGCAGATCAAGAAGATCGTGAATTTGCCAACAATGCCCAGCAAAAAACGGGCCCACTGATCTCTGACAAAAACATCGCCATTTTGGAGTAACAATGAGTTTAATTAAAGACTTATCGCAAGCCGCAGCTACAGCTGCACAAACTCTAGCCATTTTAGATGAAAAAGTTAAAAATACCATTTTGCTTGATATGGCCCGCGCGCTTCGCGCTCATAGTGACGATATCATCAAAGCAAATTTATTAGATCTAGACCATGCCGAAAAAGCTGACTTAGGCGCGGCAATGATAGACAGGCTGACACTGACAACAGAGCGTATTGAATCAATGGCTGCAGGCATTGAAACCGTTGCATCGTTACCTGATCCAGTCGGTATGATCCGTGAAATATGCCAACGACCAAATGGTCTTAATATTCAAAAAATGCGCGTACCTTTAGGGGTCGTTTGCATGATTTATGAAGCACGCCCTAATGTTACCGCCGATGCAGGTGCTTTGTGCTTTAAATCAGGTAATGCAGTGATACTGCGTGGTGGTAAAGAAGCATTGAACTCAAGTAAAATTATTGCTTCTATTTTACAAAATGTACTGCAAGCATATCAGCTACCACCAGCGCTGATTACTGTCATACCAGATCCAGATCGCGCTTTAATGCTAGAACTTATGCAGCAACGTGACTTTATTGACGTTATTATTCCACGCGGTGGAGAAGGCTTAATTAACTTTGTTACTGATAACAGTAAAATTCCTGTTATTCAACATTTTAAAGGTGTTTGTCATTTGTACGTTGATAAAGATGCTGATCTCGATATTGCGATGTCTTTATTACTCAACGGTAAAACCCAGCGAACTGGAGTATGTAATGCCCTAGAGGGATTACTGGTACATCAGGACGTAGCAGCCACATTTTTACCAAAAGTGGCGGCCGAGTTAGCTGCACATAAAGTACGTATTAATGTTAGTAAAAATGCCCAACAATACTTTGAGCATGCCAACGTTATTAGCGATGATGATTTTGGTCAAGAATATTTAGATTTAGAAATTGCGATTCGACAAGTCACTGATTTTGATCACGCTATTAATCATATTCGCCGTTTTGGTAGTCATCATACTGAAGTGATTTGTACCCAAAACGACACAACAGCTACGCGCTTTCAACGCACGGTAGATGCTTCTGTCGTCATGGTTAACGCATCATCACGTTTTTCTGATGGCAGTGAATTGGGTCTAGGCGCTGAAATTGGTATTGCCACCAGCAAATTGCATGCATATGGTCCAATGGGTCTTGAGTCACTAACCACTGAAAAATACTTAGTCAGCGGTGAAGGTCAAGTGCGCGCTTAATCAAAAAGCATTATGAATAAGGGGCCAAGCGAAAGCAGTGGCCCTTTTTTTGTGTGGTCAGTCCTAATTATTTTTATACTAATTATTTTTATACTAATTACCTTTATACTAATAAATGACTAAGTAACCTTAACCATATAGAACGAATATGCATTAATGTCTATTTGATTTAACACTGACACCACTTCAACAAACATTACGCTTAACTTAATAATTCTTGTTTAACCAATTTTAAGAGATAGGTTTCTCGCTCTATCGACGAGCCTTTTTTATTGCTGTTGGCTATGGTATCTAGGTTGTGCTGAATAGCCTCATCAATATCAACCCAAATTGGCATCATGCCATTACTTATCTCGTGAGCTTCAAATTGGGTTTCACCTAATTCACTAGCAATATCACAGGTGAAACAGTACGACAGCATATTAACCAAGGTATAACCATCTCGCAGCCATGGTCTATACTCTTCATATAGCCCAAACGGCACGATATTACTGATAGCCTTCGCCCCGGTTTCTTCTTGCAGTTCACGGATTAAACCATGCTCAATCGACTCGCCCGCATCGACGCCGCCACCTGGCAATGAATAGTCATGATAACGTTGGGTATAAAGCATCAATATTTGTTTACCACGCATGACTATGCCCCGAGTAGCTAGCCGAATTAGCATTGTTTGTTGATTCGCTACAACAACATCTTTTGGAGTGTCGATATGATAATGAGTGATTAAATGGCGCATTGCAGAGGAGCTCATCGTAATAAAAATGCGCATGATACGTTGCCCAAATACATGCATCAAGTTTATCGCATAAAATCAACAGAGTGCAGGGTGTACATACCGGTACAAAATAATGCTTTGTGATATTGGTAGGAAAAACCAACAATGTATGCCAAGTTTTGGCAACATTCATGACAGCATACCGTATAACATCTTTATCATGCTTGAATAAAACTGGAAATGTAAGCGTTAACAAAAATAATCCTAAAGCAAGGTAACCCAAGGCACTTGTTATAGTGTATTAGCTCCGATGCATTAACACTAATAAGTAAAAACCAGTAATCGACAATAAACAGACACATCTTATGAGTCTAATCTCCGTGACATAGGCGGCTATAGATTGGTTTTTAAATTACGATTTAGCTTATTACCTATAACTAACATTATATAACTAGCATGATAAAATGCTATTGACGATCTCCCCCTCATTATGTGAGCGGATAAACTACGGATTAGATTTTATGCTGAAATTTTGGTACAAAGAATTCTCTCAATATCCGCCTGATCATCCGGATTACTGGCGCATCCGGTTTATTGGTCACTCACTGCTAATTACAACTATATACTTCGCCATTCTCACTGTAATCAATTTAGTGTATTTTTCAGGATCCATGTACGCATTGTTAGATGCTTTTGGCTTGGTACTTTCTCTGGGAATTTACTACCGATTTTGCCAAACAGGACATGTAAAGATAACCGCTTGGGCTACCACTCTCATGCTAACGAGTTTAATCATGTTGTTTGTGATTTCAACCAAGGGTTATGTCCATTCACTCCTATGGGCAACCCTAATTCCGCCGTTTTGTTTTTTTCTTATCGGTCGAACATGGGGCACATATATTTCATCCCTGTGCTTTAGCATATGTGTTTTTATGGTTTACCTGCAAACGAAAGACCCCCAACAGGTTACGTTTGGAATTGGTGCATTACTTAACGTGATTGAAGTGTGTATTGCGCAAATTTTGTTATTTAGATTTTATGAGAAAACACGTTTCTCTGCCTATCAAAAACTGGCAATACGTAATTTAGAAATTCAAAAAATGGCTGAAATAGACAAACTTACTGGATTATATAACCGTGAAAAACTTGATGAAGTACTCAACACGTTATTAACCACATCAGCGGCAAATACCGATACAATCAACCCCTTGATTGACACAGAAGATGCCTCTTCTTCAATGGCAATTGGTCAACTTTTTAATGGCAACATAATAGATAAAAAGATATCAACAAAGCCTGATCTGTCGTCTCCTAGCCTGCATCCTATTTCGATTGTTATTATCGACATCGATCATTTTAAGCGAATTAATGACAATCACGGTCATTTGGTCGGCGATAAAGTATTGTGTGAACTGGCACAATTACTTCAAAGTAAAATGCGTAATGATGACTTATTAACGCGGTGGGGAGGAGAAGAGTTTGTGATTATTTTACCTAACACATCGTTGGCAGATGCCACCGAATTAACGGAAAGATTACGGTTTTATATTGCCAAGCAAAACATTCAAAATATGGCGCTTACAATCAGTTTAGGTGTCACTCAATATTGCCCGGAAGACAATGCCCACAGTCTGTTAGAACGAGCCGACAAAGCCTTATATCAGGCAAAATCACAAGGACGAAATTGTGTTGCTGTAGCCTAAAATATACCACACCAGAACTCAACGTCATGCAGTGGTATCAGTCAGTTAGGTTTATATCTAATCTAACCTAACAAGTTCGCTATCAGGTATTTTTGCAGCATAATGTTTACCATTAATGCGCTCAATAATTTGCGTCGCTGTTAAATCATGCACAACATTTATCACGGTTGAAGCAGCATCCGTTATCGCACCAATCACCACTAAAATGGGGATCACTTCCATTGGCAGCCCTAGGGTGGTGACAATAAAAATTTCACCTAAAAATGCCCCACCTGGCACACCACCAATAACAAATGCCGATAACACCGAAATCAAAATGGTCAGCATAAATACGTCTGTCGTAAAGTCTAACCCTAGCAAAGAATAAATGAACACTATCTTTAACGCCGTTATCGCAGCGGCACCACCTTTGTTTAGATTAACCAGCAGTGGCAAACTAATCTCGGCAATTTGTTCATTTAGCCCCATTTTCGCGGCGCTACTAATCGTCACGGGTAAGGACGCTAATGACGAACTGGTCCCTAATGCAGTCACTGCAGGTTCGAGCATATGTTGCCAAAACAACTTAACGCCTTTTACACCACCACCAATCCAAGCATATAAGGTGGATCCTAAAGTAAGATACAACGCCATGGCGACAAAAAACAGCCCCACAGCACGAGCAAACGTGCCCATCAGTTCCGAGTCTTGACTGGCCATTGTGGCTGCAAAATAAGCACCAAGGCCGATGGGAGCCACATGCATTAGGATTGATATCACTTTCATGATGACAGTATTTAAACTGTCTAGCATCCGGCTGACTCTCTGGCCATCTTCACCAGACTGACCAATCGCCACCCCACTAATTACTGACATAATAATTAAGGCTAAAATATTGGATTTAGATAATAAACCAACAAAATCATTGGTGGTTAATAAGCTGACAAAATCCATACTGCCTGAAGTAGCTTCAACACTATTGGCTAAGTCTAATGTCACCCCTTGTGCTGGATCATAAGCTAACGCTAGCAATACCACACCTACCGAAGGGATAATGGCCATCACAATTGACACGCCCATTATCGATACCAATATCGCACCCAATTTTTTTAAATCTGTCATGTGGGCAATTGATGACATCACACTTACTGCCACCAATGGCACGATAATCATAAACAGTAAATTAAGAAATATCTGTCCTATTGGTTTAAGTTTGATGGCCCATTCAGGAAATAGCCCACCAAACAAACCGCCAACTAAGAGGGCGCTAAGTAAAATAATGGACGAACGATAAGCACGTAGACTGCTCAACATATAATTTCCTAAAGACAGTTAGACAAAAAATGAGCAATGCCATGTACAGGATTCAGTAATAAAAAGTGCACATGGAACAACAAGTTGTACAGCTACAAAATATCACACATGACCAATGTGATACTAATCACAAAAATTCACTTAGCTTAATCATTTACGTAAATTCCAATAATGAGATTTTCAGACTATCGAACAACCATAGACTTTATTTCTGTGCCAGACACTTATCTCATGGAATAGGCAAAATCAAACTGAGTAATACTTTGCATCACATCTTGGTCATCGTCACGATATATTCAAGTTAACTGAATATCCATAGTTCAGCTAACTTGGAGGATAAATTCACGTGATCGACAAGACTTCTTATTGAGTGACTAGGGCCTGTTAACCTTTGCTGGTTAAATTTTGTTCGAGATAAAAACGTTTTAATCGAGGCGAGTGAATTGCTGCCTAACAATCTAAGCTGCTATCACGTCAAAAAGATACTCTCAACAAAGAGTAAAACGTTTTTAGCCGAACCCTTCGGGCAGCGTTTGTTGGTCATTTTTACTGTGTTATCGACTTTTTATGTAGAATAACTACACCACAAAGTCTCTTCCTTGTACAAATGACCAAAAATTCACTGCAAAAACAACCTTGAAAGAACAACAGGCCCTAAGACACGAGTTTATAGGTAGCAGTGATATGTACAACACCTTTAATCTCCGGTAAAAAAATACCAATGTTGCGTTAACACAAACATTGGTATTGGGGAGTAATTACTGCCGCTTGCAATAATTAGCAAGCTGTCATATTACCAAGCAAACTTTTTAAATACATCATCAACGGGTGTTTTGGCAACATGGTTAGTGTAGTTACTGATCACTTTTTGCGATAAGCCTAAAATGATTTCTAGCACTTGCTGCTGGCCGTACCCTGCAGCATAAAATGTCTCTAATTCAGTTTCTGAAATATTACCACGGTTGCGTACAATGCTTAATGTTGCTTCGTGCAATGCTTGTAACTTAGCCGTAGGCATAGCAGTCTTGTTACGCAGAGCTTCAGTTATAGCAGGGTCTACTTTCATTGAATGTGCAATACCTGTATGCGCTGGCACACAGTAGGTACATTCATGTTCAACATTAATAGTTTGCCATACTACTGTTAACTCTTCAGCATCAAATGATGTCTCTGTAAATAATTGATGTAACTGTTGGTAAGCTTTGAGTGTACTTGGAGACTCAGCTAATACGGCAAACAAATTAGGTACCATACCCATTTGTTTTTTAGCGCCTTCAAGAATTGCTTTGCTTTCTTCTGGTGCACTTTCAAAAGTGTGAATAGTAAATGAAGTCATAATATACTCTCGTTTAGATTAATAAATTTGCATACGTTTCGTGTCTAATTGAGGTAACTATAAATGAATTTGAGCATTCGTTCAAATTAATTTGAATGATTGTTCAAAACAATTTAATTATTAAAGCGTAAAATATAAAATATGCTTAAAAATCAGGTTGATGAAATATTTTTCAAATGAACACTAAATAATGCTGTCAGCCGAAACTTATATTTTTGTCACATTTTAAAACCCATTTTTAACTGCACTCTAGGTAATAATAAGACTTATTGGTCATACTTATCATCATTCAGTTCAATGCTATTAACACCATCAGAGCTCGCACTACAGAATAGCTACACGCCATATAATGTCACTACCACAGCACCGCCTAATCCGACATTGTGTTGCAACGCTAATTTGGCGTTATCCACTTGTCTACTCCCGGCCTGGCCGCGTAAATGCCAGGTTAATTCAGTACATTGTGCCAGCCCTGTTGCACCAATGGGGTGGCCTTTAGACATCAGCCCACCCGAAGGTCCAATGACAAATTGACCACCATAAGTGTTGTCACCATTGGCAATCAATTCAGCGGCACCGCCCTCAGGGCAAAGGCCCAACGCCTCGTAAGTAATCACTTCATTTGGGGTAAAACAATCATGTAACTCAATCACATCGATATCATTTGGACCAATCCCTGCCTCGCAGTAAACTTGTTCGGCAGCCTGTTGCGTCATGTCTTTACCAACGGCATAGATTGGGTCTTGCCACGATTGCTCGGTATCTGTTGCCATTGCCTGCGCAATAATATGTACTTTAGAGGTAATACCATGTTTCCTGGCAAACGGTTCACTGCACACAATCGTTGCTGCTGCGCCACAAGTAGGTGGGCATGCCATAAGTCGAGTTAAATAATGATCATAAATAACTTTATCATCAAGCACTTGTTGGTAAGTTAATGGTTTTGAAAACATCGAATATGGATTTTGTAATGCATGACGACGCGATTTTTCTGCCACCTTGGCAAAGATATCGGCGCCTACATGATACTTATCCATATAATGTCGACCTGCAGCACCAAAAGCACGTAATGCAATCGGGCCTTGCGGGGCATTAAACTGTTTTAACACTGGCTCAATCCGCTCAAAAGGGTTTTCTCTATCAGTCCAATGTGATCCCAATGCACCAGGCTGCATTTCTTCGAATCCAAATGCTAACGCGCAATCAACTTGTCCTGACAATATTGCTTGGCGCGCTAGAAATAACGCTGTCGAGCCGCTAGAACAATTATTATTAACATTGATAATTGGAATACCGCTTTGGATCACATCGTAAAATGCATGCTGTGCACAGGTGCTGTCACCATAGATATATGCACCATAAGCTTGCTGAATCAATTTTGCTTCAAGCCCTGCATCAGTTAATGCCAACTTAATCGCTTTAGCCGCCATCGCGCGGTAGGGTTCATGATTACCCGGTTTGCAAAAAGGGATCATCCCAACCCCCGCTACTCTTACCAATGTCATATTATTCCCGTTATTAAGTTTGTCATTTCTAGTTTTTGTTAATAGAACGTGGGATATTCACAGATTATGCGCCCTACTTTACTTGAACAATATTATCTTAATAGCAACTGTTAACATAAAGTTAATTCACACCGTGTACAACGCACCAAAGAAAAGCGCAAGCGCACCAATATAGGACGCAAATACCTAAAACCTCAATTGTCACCATCATTCCCTGTGTTGGCTTAATTTTCAATTGCACTAACATCGAACATTTACGAGATCATTTCAGCAACATTTTCATGAGTTTGCACCAAACAGGTTCAAAAAGTGATAGCAAAGTAACGATTTAGGAATGACTTTTGCTTTATAACAGTATGAATTGTAGAAGAGAATCGCTTTGTGGGTACTGAAATGAATAATATTAGTGATGCTATTGGCGTTATTGCACAAAGTGCAGACACCCTGTTTATCTTACTTGGTGCAATTATGGTTTTAGCCATGCACGCTGGCTTTGCATTTTTAGAAATGGGCACGGTAAGACATAAAAACCAAGTCAACGCCTTAGTGAAAATTCTGACTGACTTTGCTTTTTCTGCCATGGCCTACTTTGTCATTGGCTACCAAATAGCTTATGGCAACCACTTCTTTGTCAGCGCAGAAAGCTTGGCCACCGATAATGGCTATCAACTGGTTAAATTTTTCTTTTTACTGACCTTTGCAGCAGCCATTCCAGCAATAGTATCTGGTGGTATTGCAGAACGCGGCAGCTTTAGACCTTTTTTACTGGCATCGGCATTAATTGTTGCCTTCATATACCCTTTGTTTGAGGGGATTATGTGGAATGGTAACTTTGGTTTTCAGGCGTGGCTAGAAAGCCAATTTGGCTCCCAATTTCATGATTTTGCCGGTTCTGTTGTAGTACATGCCATGGGTGGTTGGTTAGCTTTAGTCGCCATCTATTTATTAGGCCCACGACGCGGTCGTAAACCTGGTATTGCGTTTGCTCCATCGAACATCCCGTTTCTTGCACTAGGCTCTTGGGTGCTTATTGTCGGTTGGTTTGGTTTTAATGTCATGTCAGCTCAAACCCTCGACGGCATTAGCGGCTTAGTTGCGGTGAACAGTTTAATGGCTATGGTCGGCGGTACTATTGTGGCGCTTGTTGCCGGTAAAAATGACCCTGGTTTTATTCATAACGGCCCTCTTGCTGGTTTAGTGGCCGTGTGTGCGGGTTCTGACTTAATGCATCCTGTTGGTGCATTTATTGTTGGTGGAGTGGCCGGTGGATTATTTGTATGGGTTTACACCAAGTTACAGCGTAGCAATAAGATAGATGATGTACTCGGTGTATGGCCATTACACGGCTTATGCGGTGTATGGGGCGGTATTGCTGCGGGGATTTTTGGTCAACAAGCCTTAGGCGGTCTTGGCGGAGTCAGCTTTTTGTCGCAACTCATTGGTAGTATTGCCGGGGTAGCGGTTGCATTAATTGGCGGTATGATCGTTTATGGTTTAGTTAATAAAATATCAAGTTTACGCTTAAGCCAAGAAGATGAGTTTATTGGCGCGGATTTAGCAATTCACAAAATTGGTTCAACCAATTCAGACAAGTAGCTGAATGAATTAATATCGATAAATAAATTCTCAAAAATCTCCAGTAAACTAAGGGCAGGAAATGTATTTCTGCCCTTGTTTAGTTTACCGATGATTTTGGAGGTTAATGCTTGGGTTTTACCCCATTCTTCACCATATCCTTGCCGCTTTCAAAGATTTCAGCTGTAACTCCACGCGCCAATAACAACTTATGATTATCACCAAACACCGCAACAAAATGACTACCATCAGCATTATTGGTTGCCAAGCCAACCCCAGCTACGCCCTCTAAGCCTAAACCACCCTTTTCGACTATCAACAAAAAACGCTCTAATTCAGCTAGATTGTCGATTACATCATTTTCAACATTCATTTATACCCCCAATAGGTTTCATACCTAAGTAAGCGTTAACTTATTATTGAGAAGGATTATATCATTGTAAATTTATAAGGTACCACTGCATATCACCACAATAATTTTTTTACACTCCCTCCCGTAGCCCCTAACACCAACAATACCTACATTCTAGTTTGAAGCGGTAGTATCATTCCAACTCATCAACAACAGCAAAACAAGAACAAATCAGACATACCAATTTACCGGACATACAACCAACCCAAAAGCACCTAACTAAAATACAGCGATCATCATTGAGTTAAGAGCTAATAGGATCAAAATCGTACTTTTATCTACTTGCTAGTTTCTTCCACTAATACTGCACATCTTCTGCACTTTTTTTCGATAACATCCTCGTAACGGTTTTACATTTGCAATTACCCCTTAATGCTAGGAGAGCCCAATGTTTTCCATCAATAACTTACATAATACCCATCGGCTGTTTCGCCTGCCGATAATGCTATTACTTATCATCACATTTAGTTGTGTATTTATGCTCACTGGCTGTGGTAGTGACAGTGATAGCACTTCAGATGTCACTGAAACAGCCACCAGTACAGATACCGATACCGATACAAGTACAGATACAGATACAGATACCGAAGATGTAGTCACAGATGCGGATTTTGAAGCTACCGATTGGACAGACGAAACTCACAGTAAAAATGTTGATCCTAACTTTACCGAAGTATTTAATGATACTGAAGTTAAACGATTCGATATCGTCGTGACTGAAGAGCGCTGGCAAAGCATGTTAGATGACATGACCGCAATCTATGGCGAGTTTGGTCGAACCTCATCAAATAGCTTAACTGATACTGATGAAGACCCTATTTTTGTACCTGCTGAAGTATTTTATAACGACATTGAATGGTATCGAGTGGGAATTCGCTTTAAAGGTAACTCATCACTGCAAACCAGTTGGCAACAAGGAATTTTAAAACTCGCCTTTAAACTCGATTTTGACGAATATGAAGATGATTACCCACAAATTAAAAATCAACGATTTTATGGCTTTAAAAAATTCAGTTTGAAAAACAACTTTAATGACGAGTCAATGCTACGAGAAAAAGTCGCCGCAGATGTATTTAAAGATGCAGGTTTAGCTGTCTCTCATACCGGCTTTTACACCTTATATGTCGACCATGGTGATGGCCCAGAATATTTTGGTTTATATACCCTAGTTGAAGAAGTTGACGACACCTTAATTGATACTCAATTCTCTAGTGATGACGGTAACTTATATAAACCTGAAGATGATGGCGCGACTTTTGTAGACGGTTCATTTAGCCAAGACGATTTTGAAAAGAAAACTAACGAAGACGACGAAGATTGGTCTGATATCCTTGCTCTATTCACAGCTTTACATGATGATGATACGGCCAGTAGCGACCCAGAAACATGGCGTGCAAATCTTGAAGCCGTATTTGATGTTGATGTATTTTTAAAATATTTAGCCGTCAATGGCATTATTCAAAACTGGGATACTTACGGCATAATGCCACACAACTACTATTTATATAATAATCCTGAAACATCACAGCTGACATGGATCCCATGGGACAACAACGAAGCCTTGCAAGACGGTAAACAAGGTGGCGCTTTAGCCTTAGATTTTTCTGATTTAAACTCTAATAGCTGGCCTCTCATTGCAAAAATTTACGCAGATGATGAATACCGAGACCGCTACAACCAATATTTACTTGAAGTCATCGGTGATGCATTCGAAACCAATAAAATGCAAGCCAGCTACAATACATATTCAGCTCTTATTGCTCCATACGCCACCACAGAAGTATCAGGCTACAGTTTCTTAGAAAACAGTGATGATTTTTATGATGCTATCGATGAGCTTTTAGAGCACGCCGAAGACAGAGCCACAGCGGTAGACAGTTACTTAGACAAACAATAGCTCAAAAAACAGCTCAAAAATTGTTTAAATAGAAAACACCTACAATCTAAGCTCTATGTAACAAAAAAAGGTCATTTATTACAACATAAATGGCCTTTTTTTATCTCTATAGTACGCAGTCACCTACGACTTATTCCTTAATATCATGCCCAAAATGAACAATGCCCCATCTACTTACCAATGATCACAGATGATAGAAATCACACTTAAAATAATAGACTTTCATGCATAAAACCCAAAATATTGCCTGAATGATAACTGCGTACAAAAAATTAATAATAAAATACAATTATTTAAATCAAATCAACATCGTCCAACCAATTAGAGTGGCCGTGACTATAAATGTTCGTAAAACATACAAATTAATGCATAATCAACTATGATTAATTATTAGATGCATAAAGAAATAAACGTCTAAATAACTATCGGATTGTTTTTATACACAATTCAAGCAGTAAAAAGGAATTTACTAAGCTTTCATGATGATTTTAAACGATAAAAAGTTAGTTAACCTAATAAAGTACACACCAAGTATTGTCGTTGGCTTTTTCGCGATTACTGTCAATATTATCATTATTAAAGACAATCAAGATAAAGCCTATGAAAGTATCAAGTCCCTTCGTGAAGACATTATTGAAACAAATAAAAATGCCGTAAAACAATCAACCAATAAAGCATCTAATTATATTCTTTATAAAAAGAAAATGCTCATAGATGAGCTGAAAATACTGTCTCAGCAACGTGTAAACGAAGCATATGCAATAGCAACAAACATCTACAACAATAACCAAAACAAACCCAAAACCACAGTGACAAAATTAATCACGGATGCGTTACGTCCAATCCGATTTTATGAAGGGAGAGGTTATTTTTTTATCTTTCAAATGGATGGAATTAATGTCTTACATGGACTTAAACCCGATCTTGAAGGAAGCTCTGCTTGGGATGCTCAAGACCTACGGGGATCATACATTTTAAGAGAGCATATAAACTTAATTAAGCAGCAAAATGGAGAAGCTTTTTATCACTGGTGGTACCAAAAACCCGGGGAAGCTTTAAAAAAAGAATATGAAAAAATTGGCTTTGGAAAGTATTTCGATCCCTATGACTGGTTCATAGGAACTGGTGAGTATGTTTCTGATATTGAAGATGATTTACAGATATCATTGTTGAAATCTGTTATGGGTTATGAACATACAAAAAATGAAAATTTATTTATCATTGACGGCGAAGGCAATTTACTTGCGAATGAAACCAAAGATAACAATTTAGCATTTCTTATCAATTCAAATTCGACAATAACTGAAAAAATGGCCACTCAAGCCCAGTTTGAAGGCAACTTTATTACCTTCAATGATACTTCCTTGAACCAAGCTGATATTAACAGTACTGAGATTGCCTATATCAGGCGAATTAAGGATTGGAATTGGATAGTAGGCTCATATTTTGATTCAAGCAAAGTTAATAACTACATAAAAATTAAAGAACAAGAAGCAAAAGCGCTGAATCAAAAAAAACTCACCAATGTCATAATATTAAGTGCTTTTTCAACACTGTTTATGGTGGGGAGTTCGCTCATAGTGAGCAACTTAATTGCTAGACGTTTCCATCGTTTTCAGCAACGAATTGAACATAATATCCATGCATTGGAAGCCTCAAAAAGCAAACTCCACCACATGGCCTTGCATGATGCGTTAACAGGGTTATCTAATCGAATATTGTTACTAGAAAAAATTTATGAAGCCATAGAATCAGCAAATATTCACCATCAACAAGTCGCTATTGTATTTATCGATATTGATGACTTTAAAAAGGTCAATGACTGTCATGGTCATTCCGCCGGTGATGAGTTATTAAAAGCTATTAGCGAAAAATTTAAACATGCTTTTGAGTCAAAAGACACCATATCGCGATTTGGTGGTGATGAATTTGTCTTTTGCTTTCCGCAGCTCAATAATCTCAATGAAGCCTATCTTAAAGTGGCCCAAATACAGCAATTATTTGATGAGAAATTTATTGTCAATGGCCGAGAGATAATGACCCAATGTAGCATTGGGGTTAGTATGTATCCTTCTGATGATAGCCAACCTGAAGGCCTTATCCGCAAAGCTGACATCGTACTCTACAAATCTAAAGCTGAACTTAAAGGTAGCGCTACCTTCTACAACTATCAGTTGAATGAACAAATTCAATATAAATATTTACTAGAAGAAGAACTCAGAAGAGCACTCGACAATGAAGAGATATTCCTTCTTTATCAGCCACAAATAGACACAAAAACACAACAGCTAATTGCAGTTGAAGCACTCGCAAGATGGGAACATCCAAAACTCGGATCTATTTCACCCGATGACTTTATCTGCATAGCTGAAGAAATTGGGATCATTAAAGAAATTGGTCTATTTGTATTTCGCCAAGTCTGTACAGATATATTAAGTGTGTCCCCAGCAGGTAAAAATGCCATTAATGTTTCGATTAATATTTCCCCAAAACAGCTAATGTCACCAGACTTTATTGATTTAATTACACAGGCAACCGATGAAATAGGTATTGATCGACACCGAATAACCTTAGAAATCACCGAAAATGTCATGCTTAATGAGCTTGAAAAAACATATGACATATTAACTGAATTAAAAAAACGCTCGTTCTGCATCTCACTAGATGACTTCGGCACCGGATATTCATCATTAAGTTATTTAAATATGCTACCTTTTGATGAAGTTAAAATAGACCGCTGTTTTGTAAATAACATTACTATCAGTAAGCAAAGTAAGGCCCTCATCAAATCAATTTTAGCCATCAGTGATGCATACGGAATGATAACCGTCGCTGAAGGTGTTGAAAAGAAGGAACAACTTACCATGCTGCATTCTCTTGGCTGCAATTTAATCCAAGGCTACTATTTTGATAAACCTTTGACGTTATCTACACTGCACAATACTTATTTAAAGCAGTAAGCATTTGATCTGAACTCGTCGTCAATCATGGTCATGAAATCTGGCTAACTTCCTCTAACAAAAAGAGCGAACCATCAGGTTCGCTCTTAGAGAGATTTCAAGCAGATGTATTACTTATATTCCAGCTTTAATTTTACGCGCTTGGTGCAGTTTCTTGTAACTTTCAATCAAACGTAGATGCGGCTCGATACCTTCTAAATTCATGCTAGTTTTGCTCAGGCCATAAAAACGCACCGTGCCATTAACCGAACCTACCACATTGTCCATCACATCTTGACCGAACATACGGTTAAAGTTGCCAATAAAATGCTCAAGCTCTAAATCTTCATCTAACGTCACTTCTAATACTGCGTTCACAGCTTGATAGAATAAACCTCGTTGCACAGTATTGTCGTTAAACTGCAAGAACTCTCCGACTAACTCAATGGCGTCTTCATGGGCTCCTAATGCTAGGTAAATCAAGATCTTCAATTCGATAATAGTTAATTGGCCCCAAACAGTGTTCTCGTCGAACACAATGCCGATTAAAGTGCGAATATCGGTATGATTATCTAATTGACTTTCTTCTAAGCGATTCACTAGCTTACCTAACGCTTTAGTGCTTAGTGAATGCAGGTTTAAAATGTCTTCACGGTAGTTTAAGGCTTTATTGGTGTTGTCCCAAATCAAGTCATCAACTGGATACACTTCAGAATATTCAGGGACTAAAATACGACAAGCAGACGCACCTAAATCAGTAAACTCGGCAATATAAACTTCTTTGCCCATGGCTTCTAAGATACCGAATAAACCGCTGGCTTCTTCTTCACTAGTGCCAGTAAAATCCCATTCACAGAATTCATAATCAAACTTACTACTAAAGAAGCGCCAAGAGATAACCCCTGTTGAATCGATAAAGTGCTCAACAAAGTTTTCTGGTTCAGTTACTGCCATGCTGTTAAACGTTGGCTTTGGCACATCGTTTAAGCCTTCAAAACTGCGACCTTGTAATAACTCGGTTAAGCTGCGCTCTAATGCCACTTCAAAGCTAGGATGTGCACCAAACGAGGCAAAGACACCACCGGTACGAGGGTTCATCAAGGTCACGCACATGACAGGGAATTGGCCGCCTAATGAAGCATCTTTCACTACAATAGGGAACCCCTGTTCTTCAAGCCCTTTAATACCCGCTAAAATACTTGGGTATTTCTCTAGTACCGCCATTGGCACATCAGGAAGCACTATTTCTTGTTCAATGATTTGACGCTTTACCGCACGCTCAAAAATTTCAGATAAACACTGAACATGGGCTTCTTGCAAGTTATTACCTGCACTCATCCCATTACTTAAAAACAAATTTTCAATAAGGTTCGACGGGAAATAAACTGTTTCACCATCAGATTGGCGTGTATATGGAATAGTACAAATACCACGATCTTTATTACCAGAATTGGTATCAATTAGGTGCGAGCCACATAACTCTTCATCTGGGTTATAAATGTCTAAGCAATAGTCATCTAAAATACCTGAAGGTAACGAATCATTACCTTCGAGTGCAAACCATTTTTCATTTGGATAATGTACAAACTCGCTATTTGCGATTTCAGTACCAAAGAATTGATCATTATAAAAAAAGTTATTATTGAGACGCTCAATAAACTCACCTAATGCTGAACATAATGCGCTTTCTTTAGTGGCACCTTTACCGTTAGTAAAACACATTGGTGATGCAGCATCACGGATATGCAAAGACCAAACGTTTGGCACAATATTTCGCCAAGAGGAGATTTCAATCTTCATTCCAAGATCGGCTAATAAGCCAGTCATGTTTTTGATGGTTTGTTCAAGCGGTAAATCTTTACCCAAGATAAAAGTATTCTCGTCACCTTGAGGTTGGCCCATCAACATTGCATTGGCGTCTGCATCAAGGTTATCAACGGTTTCAATTTTAAACTCAGGGCCAGTTTGTACTACTTTCTTAACGGTGCAACGCTCAATCGAACGCAAAATACCTTGGCGGTCTTTATCCGAAAGATCATCCGGTAATTCCACCTGGATTTGGAATATTTGGTTGTAGCGGTCTTCAGGATCAACAATATTGTTTTGCGACAACTTGATATTTTCAGTCGAAATATCACGAGCTTTACAATACACCTTGATAAAGTAAGCCGCACACAGCGCAGACGATGCTAAGAAATAATCAAAAGGACTAGGAGCTGAACCATCACCTTTATAACGAATAGGTTGATCGGCCGTGACGGTAAAGTCGTCAAATTTAGCTTCGAGTCTCAAGTTATCGAGAAAATTTACTTTGATTTCCATTGCATATATCCACAGTCTTACGCGGCCAAATAGCCAGCTTGTCTAATTGAGGTGAATTATCGGTGTTTTTGACCCAATAGTCTTGGGTTAATTGCCTTAAAGAAGGCATTAAGTGGATTTAGCTGAATAAATAGTGTCGTTTAGCTCGAAAGCCTGCAGTACGGATTTAGCTCAATAACAGGAAATATTGAAGGTATTTATATTATCAATCTTGCGTTATATCCGGTACTAGCGGGGCTCATAAAGTGATTCCCCAGCGATGCATACTGATGCATTAATAATGCTTTAACGCCAATTGTTGATAGAGGGGTTATAACGCCTTATGACCTAAACTAGTCATAAAGTTTAGGGGAAGACCGGTTAACCATAAAATTAGTCATTGGAATTAGTCTTAAATGATGAGGAGTTCTCACCCCTCATTCATTTAAAACTAAGTAACGAGGAAAAATGTACACAAATTAAAGGCTAAATTATCAACCTAGCGAATAGTGATGTCTCTTCCGAAATACTCTTTAGAGTCATACTTAATAATCACATTGTTTAAAGATGCACCGTTATTATCCATCACCAATTTATGTGAAATAGCACTAAGTGAAATTAAAATATCTTTACATTCAATTCTCGCTTTCATCACCGAAACAGAAGCCGTTCTTAACACTTGAGAAATTAGCTCATGATTCTTACCTATTAACGCTAAAATGAAGTGCACAATGACTTCAGAGCACAAATCGGTATCTTCGATATTGCTTGGTCTAATTACTTTTTCGACGTAATCGTCTTCTTTTCCTGAAGGGACAAATCGTTGCACCCAATAAAAATAATCTTCATCAAAAATGATTGATTTTATCGGTTGCATATACTTGTCATCAGCAGATATCTTTTGGAATAATTCCTTTTTAACATCATCTGTTACATCAATTAACTGATCGCCAAATTCCTCATTGAGTCGTGAAATGATAATTTCTAATTCTTTTAAAAGAGAGACATTACCAGATGTTACTTTATTATAAGCATCACCAACTTCATCAATATTCTGTTGAAATACACCAATATACTTGTCGCCTTCTTCAATAGCATCAAGTAAAGGTATCAAGCTATAGCGTCTCACTTGAATCAACTCATAAAATTGGCCTAACTCTTCACGGATAGCTTGTAGACGATCAATCGCTTTAACCAGAAAATTACTGTCTCTCTTTATCGCTAAATTTAATCGTGAAAAATCCAATTGTTCATCTACGGTTCGCACTCGGTTATCAATCATGTTTTCATAAGTTTGAGTTTCATTAATCAACAATGAAAATTTATCTTCCATTTCAGAAAGTACATCTTGTACTTTTTTCAAACTGGTC
The DNA here is from genome assembly GCF_006385555.1 of Shewanella polaris. Classification (NCBI taxonomy): domain Bacteria; kingdom Pseudomonadati; phylum Pseudomonadota; class Gammaproteobacteria; order Alteromonadales; family Shewanellaceae; genus Shewanella; species Shewanella polaris. The sequence continues at coordinate 3,754,474 of NZ_CP041036.1, forward strand.
GATCTCACTTGTTGGTTAATTCCGCGCACTTTTTCAGCTTCTGCTTGCTTCTTTTCGCGAATAATCCAAGTCACTGCTGCGCCAACGATGGTTAGGCTCGTAGCCATATCAAAACCAAGTTGAACATTATCAAACCATGAACTCATTTTTTTCCCTTAAATGTCATTTGCCTATGTGCACAAACAGTAATAACGGATTAAACAACGAATGTCATCACGAAAATAACCAAAAGGTAACAAAAGTCACATTAATAACCGGAAAAAAAGTCTTTTTTAGTACATTAAAAAATTATCAACCACTATTAAATAACAATATAATCAGTACATTAAAATTTTATTGTAGCAAATATACTGTTACATAATATCAAATATATCAACTGAGTAATAAGTGAGCTAATTAAAAATTATTTTATCGTAATCATTATATTTATCGATTCAAAATCAACAACTAAAAAACATCATATTTAAGTATTAAATTACTATTTTTGCCCCTTTATGAAATTTTTTAAATTCGATAAATTAGGAATTTTCTGTAGTGATTCAGAATGATGAAAAGTTGAGGTTATTAAAAGCGATTGAGTGCTAAAAAGCATAATAGAAAATAGAAAATAGAAAATAGAAAATAGAAAAGGAGGATATAGTTGGTGTTAATGATTGAGCATTATCGCATCAACTTTCTTAAAAATTTTTAAATTGGAATCCGTACCAGGATTTAAACTCAGGGTTTGGAATCAACCAAACTAATCTACTACTTTTAAGTTAGTTTCGTTTCATGGTTAACCAATATAAACGTTAGATACATTTTTGTCGGCAACGATAACACCATACCAAAAGCCACACACATTGCACTAATCATGATGCCATTAATACCCATCATCTCAATGGTATTACTGAAGTTATGGCAATAAATACCTAACAAGATTAAGCTAATCCCTACCGATATACATATTTTTAATATCAAAATTATTTTGGTATCAGACATGAACACCTCGCAGTCATCATTATTATATCCAATGAGTATAATGATTCGTTTTACGGTGATAAGTGTTGATGAAGATCATAAAAACATCGAGAGAGGATCGAACCAACTAATAAAGTGAGTCAGATCTTAAATAGAAAAGGCAGAGTTGGTCTTGTTGTCTCTTATCTGGGCATATCGTTAATCAATGGACTTGTAATCGGATAAAGTAAATATAAATTAGTTACTTGTGAACTCGAGCTGATATGAATAAGGGATAAATCACTAAATTATAGATACAAAAAAGCGCAAACAGTCGCTAAACCATTTGCGCTATCTTACAAAGTAAGAGTTACTCAGCTACTACGTTAGCAGCTTGAGGGCCTTTTTGGCCTTGCTCAACTTCGAAAGAAACTTTTTGGCCTTCAGCTAAAGTTTTGAAACCTTCTGAAGTGATTGAACGGAAATGAACGAACACATCAGCGCCGCCATTATCAGGAGTAATAAAGCCAAAACCTTTATCTTCGTTAAACCATTTTACTAAACCAGTTGTTTTATTAGACATTTTGTGTCCCTTATATATTTAAATTTAATCAATCTGTCGCGAAAATGCGATGCGCTCAAGCTTGAATTATTGAATGTCACGATGAAGCTAAGGGAAACACAGAGGATAACAACGATAACGCAGAGATTCTAAGGCTTTTCTTTTACTTGATGTTCATTAATAACTCTGAATGTCAGAGCAGGCTGTATAATACCTTGGTTTCAAGTATTGTAAAGGTTTATTTTGAAAAATATGACATTTATTGTATTGATGATGGATATTCAATGCTCTGATTATCTACTATCTAGCGAATCGTACCAACCTAATTTCATAAGTCCGCATTGAAGCGTGCCACTCTGGCTTCAGCCATAGTGCATTGAGTCAGTTGAATTAATTCCCCTAAGGTAATGCTAGGGGTTTGGTTAATCAAACGGGCAAGCTTTGCGTCTAAAGGCTCTAACTTGTCGGCATGCCCCAACAATGCGGTTACAATCTTTTTGATAAGATAACTAAAGCCCTCATCACTATCCGCTCTTAATTGTTCGGTAAACGATTGAATACTCATGGCATTGCCTGACACAACCCAATTTCGCGAACGACGTACACGCTTCAGCTGGCAATCACACTGCAATGCTATCGTTTTAGCTTGTTTGGCTCTATCCCCACCAATTCGATGAATAAGAGAAGGAAGGAGGATAAAGATGTCTTCTGTCATAAGATACTATTGGCATACCTCATCAAATTAATATATGAATCAACATAATAGAGTTCTCTATTATCCGCTAAAAATGTCAACAACTCAGCATGCGCTTCAGATGAAACAGATAGATAATCTCCGCCTACCCCATGAAAAATAATATTAATTAACAATATATCCGAGGATAGTTTCTGAACATATTCGATCAGTTGTTCTCCATTTTGTCCTTCTGGATACAATATAGGTGAAAATCGTTTATCATCCCCTTGACCTTTAATAGCAGTAAATAGATGTTCTATATCATTGAGGTACTTTTTACCGCCCACCGGTAAGTTACTACCGACAAGCAAGTCACCGCAGGGAACCGTATAAGTCCTTTCAGTTTTACCATCAATCGCTTTTAGTAAGATATTAGCAACTGCCAGCTCCTCAATCATCTGTATGACACTATAGTGATCAAGGTCATGATGCATTTCAACCCAGTCCCTATCGGCACGTGAACCTCTACACGGATGATACACACTATGGTTACCAAGCTCATGGCCAGCGTTTGCAACTGCTCGCCACTCCTCCATTCGCACATTCAACACAGGAGAGTTTGCGACTACGTAAAACGAGGCTTTAAAATGATGTTTATTAAGCTCGGGAATAACATGATCTAATTGACTGTTTAACGCATCATCATATGAAAGACTTATAGCTAGCGTCCTCCCGCCTGGCCAAGTAAATTCCTTACTCGGTGTTTGCGAGTAACTAGAGAATGAAAACAGTAATACCAAAAAGAATAAGCTTATTTGAATCATAGAATTCACCTTTGATAATATTTTTGTGAACTTAAATCCTAGCCTAACGTTTTAGAATTTATGAGTAAAAGCATGCTGGGTATGGTTTTTGCTCGATTTGGTTAATGCCAAGCCAATCTTAACCGATTAATTTATGTTATAGAAATGAGATTTTATGCGGTAGTTGTTTTTTAGCAGACTAATGCAGTTCGTTGGTTCTAATTTTAATATATCTCAAACTGAAATCCATTTATTCAATGATTGAATAATGCTAATAAACTATTTAGGTCAATATATGTGATCGAAATAAAATTCTGACTGGTATTTATCAAAAGAAATGAAGACTTTGAAATTACCGTTTCTACGGTTGCTTCTACAGAATTGAAAACGGCTCGCATATTTCTATGCAAGCCGTTGTTTTATTTGGCAGGGGTGGCAAGACTCGAACTCGCAACCATCGGTTTTGGAGTAAGCGCTAATTGTTTTTAGATTCAATGCTGTAATAAAAAAGCGTAGAAATAAACTATGCCGGATAGGTAAGGTATCTTATTGATTTTTAATGACAGGCTTTGCGTATTTCTACGGCTTTATTCAAAGATTAATGCATAAATAACCTGTGTTCATCTGTGTAACTTACTAAACCTCTATCTCTACAAACGCCAAATCTGGTGCTGTCCCTAGCACCCTGCCGTCTTGGACATAGATATGATCGCCAACGCTGCCTGAACCTATTACTCGTTGAGTATGGTTGCTGGCAGTGCTGGCGGTGACGGTGCCATCGGTGTTAACGGCGTTAATCGTCATGATGGTACGCGGGGCGCTTAGGCTTTGTTGTAACTGCTTTAACATTACGATTCCTTATGCTGGTTTTGATACAACAGCTTATGCAACGTGACGAACGACGGTGATGGTTTGCTCTACATCGATGTCGCCAGTGTCGCTAATTGATGCATTGATCGTCACCGAATCGCACGTACCTTTGAACACATCAACACCTTCACGAATACCAATCAACATACCAGGTGTTGCAGGTGGTAAATCGGCCATAATCGGCAAGCTCATATTGATGTTAAGCTTATTGCCCGTGTCGGCCAGTGCGTTGGTACCGGCTGTTCGTGCTGCTTGGTTATCAACAATCAATTGAGCGCTGATGTCATCGGCGGCGATATTGCCTGCAGTGCCAGCACGTTTTACTTTTGCGCTAATACCCTGCTGCTCACCCCGAAGCCAAACCACATTGCACTCGGTACCGATTTCTTTTGATTCGCTGTAACTTGTGATCACCGCATCGTGCACGGTTAAGTCTGGTGTTACACCATCCATTAACCACGGCACGGTTGGCCAACGTGGTACCACGGCTAATGCTTTGGTTTCATCATTAGATAACAACATGCAACCCAATTGAGCAACGGCTTCTTGCACTGCATCGATGGGTGATTTATTGCCAACACTGAACGCACCTACAGGTACGTTAAAATCAACGATGCCATTAAGCGCAATAGTCCAACCTGTGAATTGCAGCATGTCATTAAGCAAACCAGCAAAACTGCGTGATGTTGCGTTGGTATAACTAATAGGCAATACGTATGGAGTAGCAAGTTCGGCGCTGCGGCTGCGGCCCGTTCCGCGATACGTTTCATTGCCAAACACTTTGCTTACACTGGTTTGTTCTACCAAGGTAAAGAACTCATAGCCGTTTATACCGACTTTAAGCAATTGGTTTTCAGCACGGCTGGCATCGATTCTGCTTGAAAAATCGATACTCACCGAACTGGCCCATTGGCCACGGCTGCGGCTGATACTGATATTACTGATAACAATCGGTACGTCGTCAGACACACGCACACACGTAATGGTTGGCTGCATTAAATAATACCTGAGCAGTTGAGGTTCAATGGGGGTTTCAAAATCAAGACTGGGTAAGCTTGGGTTGGCATCGATTAGCCCACCGCCATCGTCAAAATAACAATAGTTAGCAGATGCCGTAAAACGTAACAGCAAAGGGCTGGCTGAACTGGCCCAAGGCTCACTGAAGCGTATCGAGATTTTGCCGGTTGGTGGTCGATAACGAGTTGAGCAAATCCAACTGGCGGTATGCGGGCCCCAAGCAATGCTAGGTTGAGTAACACGAATGTGACCATAGTAATAAGTCACGTTAATCAAATTACTGCATTCGTTACCGTCAGCCCAATCTATTGTCGATTCAATAGCGAGTAAGTTAGTCGTTGTTTGCCAGTTCATCAGCCATTGGGTTTGCTGTTGAGTCGGTACCAACCAATTTAATTCACATTGTTGTTCAACGCTGTCAGCCACAAACCATTGCCACGCATTTATTACGGTTAATAACGGGTTTGCAGCATATTCAATTAAGTAGGTTTGCTGAGTAAGTGGTTTGTATTGCCAATTAATAATGGTCACGCTATCAATAGCAAAATGAGTAAACCAAGCCGCGGTTGTTTCACTCTGCCTTGGTTCGCAATAACTAACTAATTGCAATTGGTGATCAGCACGCACAGGTGGTTGCCAGGTGACGCCTAAATTAATACCCAACGATGGTGCCTTGATTGGTGGCAGCGGCACTACTTCACCACCAAAACGTATCGTTACTGGTGATGTGGCATTTAACCATGGTTGACCAAAGCGTAATTGGATCATATTAATTAAATCCTTAGCACAGCATTCACGTCGAGAATTTCAGCACTGACACCATCAATAAATTGACAGTTATGTACTTCATCATCGTCGATTATTCCCACTATTACTTTTTTAATGCTGCCGTAATCAAGCGGTAAAATCACACTAAAGTTAGAGGACACAGCTGTTATGTTATGCATTGGTTGTAAAGTTACTCTGTCCAATACAGCAACTCTCTCGGCTTCAACGTCTACATCTAAAGTCAATATAGCCTGCAATACCGCCTGAGATTTTATGTATTTATGCGATATTAAAACAAAATTATTCATACCAGTTCCCCGAAATTCTTATCCAGAAGATTGGTACTTTATTCCCCACTATTGCTTCGTATTGTTCGCCATCAAAAGTGCGAACAATAGGATATGTCAATTGTTGGCAACCTGCGTGCTGTAACTCATACAGCCCCGCAATTTTACCTCGGCACAGGTTGAATGATGGACTACCATTGCCGCCGATGCCACACAGTAAAGGTGTGGTCAATATGGCGGGAACATTCACCACATCAATATCTCCGCCATCAGTAGTTGTTGTTTTACTAGTGAATATATAACTATATTCTACTTTGCCAGCTGAACCGTCCGACGATAAATGTGTCATATAGATTTTATCAGTGTTACCTAGAAATGCTGTAGTTGTTACTGACGTCGAATCACCTGTTGTACTAATACCTGACAATATACCGAATGGAGCATTATCATTTGGTGTAAATGATTCGATATCACCTATGAAAGCATTCATCAAGAAGTACGTTTGTAAAGTATCAAGCGCACCTGAAGTTGCGTTAACAGTGATCATCCAAAACCCACGACTGGTGCCTATAATTGTCCAACCAAGTACACCAGCAGAACTATTATATGTCCGATACCTACGCGATTGAACTTTATCAACATATGTATTAATGTCAGTCATTGACTTTGCAATTGTTATGTCAAAGTTACCTTGTGACGCACCACCTGTTAAATCTTCAATTGTGAAAAAACAACCCGACCCACCATCAATTACGCTGTTTTTAAACGCTGACGTAGTTTCATTAGAAAACTCTAACGTCCAACCGAGTGGTTGCTTAGCCCCGTAACCATCAACTAAGCATGCCTTTAATATTGCTATCCAATCGGCAGGTATTGTAGGGCGTCCCACAGGTGCGCCCACATCTGTATGCCGATAAACCGTTACTGGTAATCCCATAAAACTAACCTCTTACTTTAATTTAATTATTTATGCTTCATTACCACGGAATGCCAGCACGGCTTTGTCGGTGTTGATTTGGCTGTGGCCCGCTTGCACGGTGCGAATTGGCATAACGGGTTTAGCGCTGGCCACGGTAGCAAAGCGAATGGCTTCGCCCGGGTTCCAACCGGCACCGAACGCACCAGAGCGAATCACAAAATAAGGTTGATTGGTTAGCGAGTTAATCGGGGCAAAGTCGTTTACCGTATCACCCGTGGCAATTTGGCCAATACGTTTACCTATACAACGGAACGCTGTGGTCGAGGTAAACACTAAGGCCCAATCTTCATTCACTGCTGCAGCGTTGGTCACTTCAATCGGGTAATCAACCGTGTTTAACGTGCCTTGGGCGGCTTCACCGTCTAGGTCCCAATTGTTAGCCCAGCTGGTCATGTCGCGCACCTTGCCTACTCGGGCTTGCAAGTCACCGAGTATTTGCACACTGGCCACACTTGAACCAATGGGGTATTCACGCGACAACGCCGCTGAAATAGTGACTGTGTTGGTGTTCACTGCAGTCACTAATGCCAACTCGCTAATGGTGTCACTTAAAATAAATGGTGCAGTAAAGCCGCTAAAGTCACTGTTTAAGGTAACGGTGCCGGCGGCATTATCAACCGTAAAATGGTCACTGGTTGCGGTCCACAAACTGGCGCCCGTTGCGTCGGTAATATCAACAAAGTTGCTGCCAGTGCGAATCGTAACTACTGTGCCATTGCTTGGGCTAACGACGTTTTGATAGTCAGTGTGCGACACGGCAATCGTACCCCAAGCACGGTAAATATCGACAATACCTGCATTGGGGATCCGCAGTGGGTTTAGGCCATAAATATCAGCAGGCGGTAAGTTACGCACCTGCTCGGTAATGTCATACCGCAAGGTGCTTAACTTAACGTCTTGAGTAAACGACAACTGCACCAGGTTATTGACAATACTTCCGCTAATGCCTGTGCCTGTTACCGTGCCGTTGCTGTCACAGCTGGCGCTGATTAATACATCGCCCACGGTAAACACTTGCACATAAAAGGTATCTAACAATGCATCGCTTGCATTCAATACGAACGTAGCCACATTGGCAGATTCTGGCGCTATCACTAAACCCACATAAGCTAAGTTGATCATGCCAGTCTCTAACGTGATACTGCCAGTTTGGTAATCGACAATGGCGACACGCTTTTCTACTCTAACAACGAATCCGGCAACATTTGACGCCACAATAATATATAAAGCACCATCACGTTCAACAAATTGATACTTGCTGCTTTGATAATAAACAGTACCTGTTAACGTATTTGGTACCAATTCGCGATCTACAGGGAACTCATCGGCATTGTCATAGTTTTGATACGACGCACCTGATATATATTGCAAAGACACTGGGGTATTGAGATCAGGCTTGCGCGATAAGGTCACACTTACTGTGTCACTACTTACAACCACAATGGCATCGTCACTGCCATATTGAATGCCGCCCGATGTGTAACTGGTGATTGGGGTGTAATCTATTGCCGTGTTATCGCCTTGCAACACATCGACCAGCGCGAACTGATAGCTTTGCGCCGTTGTCGCATTTTGGGTAACGGTTTTACGGACTATGTCACCGTCGCTAATGGCCTGCCCCGTTTTAACTTGTTCGCTCAACACCACTGGCAACAAGTTTTGTTGTACTGCGGCAACGGCTAGATTCTTGTTGCTACTCGCGGCAGTTAACTTACTCACGCCGTGAAACGTTAACGGGCTGGCTTCGTTGGTTAATCGCAGTTTAGTGCAGTTAGATGTTGAATTAATCGTAACGTTATATTCAGGTGTCGCAAAATCGATTGGTGGGTCAAATACAATATTGCCTTCACTGTTACCTGGTGCATTAGTATCGGTCACCATGCAGTAATGTATCTTGCGCGGCCAGTCGGCATCTTCAACGCCTGGGTACTCAACAGCAATCGCAATCACTTGGCCAACACGCAAACTGGTAGTTTTGCGATATTCTTTGCCGTCAAAGATGTATGTTGACTGTAAATACTCGCGGCTAAAGCTGTTTTGATTAGGTAAGAAGCCTGGTGCGCCTTGACGGATTAATGATCCTGCAGTCACCGACGACTCTAATATTTCTTTCATTTCGACCATGCGGTCTTCGTCATCTAATGCATCGGCCTCAACCAATAACATAGACACGAGCGGGTCGGTGGGTGGCTGACTAATAAACACATGAGCATCAAGCAAGGTGCCTGTGTCTGCGGTGTCTAACGCTGGATAGCATTTAACAATATCGAGTGATGATTGCGCGTGGTCGATATCAGAAATAGCAGTAAACAACTCGTTTAATTTACCCGATTCAACGGCATTGCGGGTGCGCTGACCGCCTGCATCGTCACTGGTACCCAACTGTTCGGGTTTAAATATTTTTAAATCATTACGGGTAATGCTCATGGGCCACCTGTGTTTATCAATAAGCGAGAAAGAGTTACAGCGTTAAAAATCGTAATACCACGTTAGTCAGTAACGGATAACCGCCCAATAGGTCGTCAACATCATCACCCGTGATCACACTGGTCTGCGTGTTATCCCACACCACATTAATGTCGGTGCCATCGTGGTTTATCGTAAATTCGGTAAGTGTATTTGCTGCGTGGGTTTGCAGTTGTTCAAACTCACTGCGAAGCATCCAACCGTTTTTACTGCCAAGCTCTAACGTAATGCCTGCGGGTATGACTGTTTGTTGAATATGCGGGGCACCGTTAAGGGCCCGTTTCATATTGGCCGATACTCGCTGGGTGTTATTGCGGTTAAGCCAGTGCAATGGCTCGGTCAACACAATGGTGTCGATAGTGGTGTTATACATAGCGCCTCTTACTTTTTAATGTGCCTAACGTTGCCAAGCCAAACTAACCACCTACCGATTGGAGGCGCTTAATTTCAGCCACCAACTCATTCACAATGCTGCGCTTGGCTTGCGCATCAAAGGTGCTGTTACCCACTTGCAGCTGCAATACCACAGTGTCGCTGCTGGTTGCGGCGGCAGTTGGGGTCGTGCTTGGCTGGGTTTGAGTGGTCACATTGGTTTGCACCGAACTGGCTGCAGTGGTTTGTTGTTTAGCGGTTGCAGCATCGCTAATGGCTTGCTTTTCGCTGGCGTCTTGCTGGGCTTTTATTTCGGCGGTGCGGTAAGCGTAAACCTTGTTTAGCGTTTTTTCGGCTTCTTTCAATTGAGTGATTAACGACTTGTCGCCCGTTGATTCTGCGGCGGCTAACTGAGCTTTAATATCCGCAAGCTCTTGCTGGTAACGGCGCTTTTCGATTTCATCTTGACGACCTAAGTAACCGTCTAATTCATCTTGCAACGTATCAAGTGTTGATTGAGCACTATCACGCAGCGAGTCCATGCTTGATTTAGCTGAATCAATAGCGCTGCGCAGCACACCCAAGTCTTGATCATTCATCAAGTTCATTGAATTTGCCGCACGTTCGGCGCTATTGATTAAGCCAAGGTTGCCACTTTCAGCCGCATTGAGTGCATCAACCATTTTAAGCAACTCAATGCGCTGGCCGTATTAAGCCTGCTGTGCCTGCTTACCTGCAATTTCGGCTTTACGGGCAAAGTTACTAATGCCGGTAAAGTCTACCGATTTAGCTTGCACATCAAGCAGATCACCAATCTCACCACGTAGATTTTTGTAAACCTGAATGGTTTTTTCTAGCTCACTGCTTGAGTCGGTTAACTGTCGTTGGCCATAAAGTATCGACTTAAAGTAAGCCACAGCACCGGTACTAAGATCTGCAACTTGGGCTGTGATCCCCTGTAAATATGCAGTAAAGAACTCGGCAACGCTCGACAATGTAGTGCCAGCATCTTGAGCGCTTTTCACAATCACGCCCACGGTATTCTGAATACTAATACCAATGTTAGTGCTTGAACTTTCTACCTGCTTTTCAGCTTGTTGGCCGCTTTCACCAATCACGGTTTGTGCTTGCTTTAACTTTTGATATTGAGCAACTAACCCATCAATATTATCGGCTAACCCAAGGTTGGCCGCTTGTTGCTTAAGACTCGATTCAACTTGCTTGTCACCTGCAGCGGCGGCTTTTATCGATGCTTCAGCGTATTTTAAAAATGCCTGTTCCGCGTCATACGTTGACCCAACACCATTTTTAATAGCTTCATTAGTTTGTTCATAAGCTATTTTTGCTTTAGTCGCTAAATCTTGTAAGGATTTAAGAGTTGTAACATTGGCCTTTTCCATTGCAGCTTCATAAGCATCAGTGGCTTTAGTTTGCTCCTCAGTTGACTCGGCTAGCTTATCTTGAGCATCAGCTACTTTATAAGCTGCATCCACTTGTACCTTGGCGCTTTTAGTCGCGGCCTCACCCGCAGCTTTGTAAGCTGTAGATGCGGCGTTTTCAACTTCACCGGTTATCTGTTGCCAAGCGGCGTTAATGTCTTTACTGTCTTGCTCAATTTGTTGCTTGTAGCCGTCAGAAATGGCCTTAACAGCCTCTGACACTTGACGAATAGAAGCGCCAAGCTCATCACCGCCAAGCACTTCAACCATAAATGCATAAGCATCAATGATTTTGGCAAATGATGCTGTGGCCACCAAGGCAATAGACGATAACCCTGCGGTAATGCCGTTCCACACTAACCGTAATGATCCGCTAATCACATTTAATGCCCGAGCAAAGGCGGCAATGTTTTCAAGTGTTGCAGTAATGCTGGCACCACCATCGCGGATCATGGTGGTAAAAAAGTCGCTAATGTCTTGCGCGGCTTGTTTGATTTGGCCGTTTTTATTCAGTTCATCAAACTTATCATTTAACGATTGAATAAAATCAACCGCTACCTGATACGCACCAGAATCAGCAATAATGGTTTTAAACTCGGTCCATTTGTTGGACATCAAGTTTACTTGACCGCTTAAGCGTTCAAGGCTTTTAGATGCTTGGCCATTGGCTTGCTTGCCCATTTCATCAAACAATTGCTTCATGACGTCGCGGCCCAACTCGCCTGCTGCGCTCATTTTCTGCAACTGCGTCACGTTTTTACCGGTGACTTTTTCAAGCAAATCCCAAACAGGTACACCGCGTTCAACTAACTGCAGTATTTCTTCACCCTGTAATTTTTGTTTCGCCCATGCTTGGCCGACAGCCAAAATAATACCTTCGAGCTTTTCTTGGCTGCCGCCTAAACGTGCATTGTAATCAACCATGGCCTGCAAACTGCCATTCATAGGGTCGATACCAAAGGTTTTTAACGAGGCGAAAGATTGTCTGGCAGTATCTAAACGGGTACCTGTGTTATTAGCAAAATCTTTAATCCATTGAGTAGCCTGCTCACCACTGGCAATACTGCCCATCATGGCGGTCATTTGCACACCAAATGCTTTGGCTTCGTCGCCTGCGGTTAGTACCGACTTTAGGCTTTCCCACAGTTTATCGACACCAATATAGGCACCGGCCATTGCAACCAGTGACGCAGTCGCGCTTTTGATGCTGCCACCAAAATCACCGGCATCTTTTTTAGACTCGACCAGTAATTTATTGTGCTTAGCAAGCTTGGTGTTAACGCCACCTAATGCGGCCTCGGCTGCGGCTTGCTGTTGCTTTAAGTCTTTACTGGCATCAGCAAGATTGTCCATGCTGATACCGGCACTTTTTAAACTGGCGGTATTTTTATCGAGTTCGGTTTTGTTTTTGTTTAGACCAGTGGCCAGTTTATTTAATTCACTGCGGGCGGTTTTTACATTTAAGGTGTATTCCGCTTTGGTGCGACTGGCTGCATCTGTTGCGGTAGTCGCTTGGAGCAGTTCGCGACGCTGGGTATCTAATGCTGTGGCTAATTCTTTAGCACTGTTTTTAGCACTGGTTTGCTCGTTGGTTAATTGTTGTAAATCAGTAGTGGCTTTATTGAGGGCCGCAGCTTGCTCTTTACTGGCCGTGGCACCTTGTTGCTGCTCGGTACTGAGTTTTTCAACTTCAACACGGGCTTGTTGTAATTCGGTTTCGTATTTAACTAATGCAGCTTGGGCTTGGTTATATTCCTGCTCTAATTCGTTGGTAGTGCCCTGCGCTTGGTTTTGCGCAGCTTCAAGTTGCTTTAATTCTTTAACTGCTGCTTTTTGTTGACTAACTAACTTATCAAGGGCAACGGCATTTTCTTTGTAGGCACTTTCACCTTTACTAATTGATGCGGTTAGATCATCAATCGAGTTGGCTGCGGCTTGTAAATCTTCTAACTCTTTTAAGCGGGTATTGAGAATTTCGCTTTGTGCAGCTAACTCGGCCACCGCCTTTTCAGACTTCTTGGCTTCGCTGGAAAATAAATCTTTGCCCTGAATAATCAGGTTAATGACTTGGTCTTTAAAGCTCATAAATACATCTCACATATAATAGGAATAAAACACACTCAATCACCCATTAATAGTAATTAGTGACCACATGAATTGATTATTTATTGTTTTTAATTAGTTAATGGCTCAAAATCCTTAAAGAAACCAACACGAGAAAGGATGCATCATGGAAGAAAAAATTTTTTTAAATAAAGGAAATGTCAGCGTGAGCAATAGTCGTTTTATTGTTGATGGCCAAACCTATGCAATTAGTAATGTTACCTCGGTCAAATCAGGTGAAATACCAGGTTCGTATTCAGGAGCCATAATATTAATGATTATTGCACTTTGTTTCTTTGCAGGCGGAGTATTCATGAAACTTTTAGGGACTATTCTTTTAATGTTTGCAATTTACGTATTAACAAACATAAAAAGCACCTACACAGTGATCCTCAATACTTCTGCAGGCGAAAATAAAGCCTTATCAAGCCAAGATAAAACTCATGTTGAGTCTATTGTTACTGCATTAAATGATGCAATTGTGAGCCGTGGTTAAGCCTTTAAATTATATCAAATGTACCCTACTACTATCTAAACGCAGTTATCATTAATCCTACGCTGATTTTTATTACAAAAATCAGCGCAGGTTTTAAGATGAAAACGGTTTACGCTGCGCTACGCACAAAGAACTTAGACTTACCAGTAGCAACAATACTGCTGTCGGCAAGTACGCCGCCTTCGATGTCGAATGAACCGAAATCGTCGCCAATTAAGTCTAGGCCCGATGTAGGAGTAGGTTTCCAACGGTAAAACTTAAGCACGCTTGGTTTGCCCGTTACATCGTTAATACCGTCAACGACTACCTTCACTTCTTCGCCAGACTCAACCAGCGCTTGCAGCGCATTACCGGCTTTACTGGTGTAAGTGACTTTAAGTGATTCACCTGCAGTAATGGCACCAGTGCTTAATGCGCGAATACCCGCAGCACTGACAATGTAATCGTCATTCACATCGTAAGTCGTACTGCCTGTACTATCGGTAACCACCGCCGGAATCTCGGTATCAATCATTTTAGCCGTGTCGGCTAGGCCATCTAGCGCCGCAACAATCGGTTCGGCGGTCACTTCTGCTGCAGTTAACACGTCGATTTTACCGCGCAGCGCTAACGCTAAGTTAGCATTGCTAAAGTCGTTCAGTGTCATGGATAAGTTAACCGATTTAACCACGGTAATTTCAGCAGCATTACCGCCACCACCGCGATAGTTCGGTTGCTCTTTTGTTTCTTGCTCGATTGAGATATTCACGCCGCTGGCGTTACCCACATCGCGGCCGTTGACATACACGATGCCCGAACCGATGTAGCTCTCTACTACTGTCTCGCTCATAGTTTTTCTCCGAATGGTACTGTATGAATTAAGGTTAAAGTGATGACCGCTAATCCATGTTTTTCATGGGCTTCGGGCATAATATATTTACAAGCCTCGGACTCTTTAAACGTAATAGCTTTGGGTAGCCATGACGGTTTTTCGGTATTACGTTCGTCTTTAAAGAATGCGCTGCGAATGTCGCGAACTAAATTGATTAGCTCGGCGGTGGGGTTGGTTGATTTACTCAGATTAATACCCGCAACCACTTGTAAGGTTAAGTCTGCGCGGAATTGGTTAATGCCATTTTTAGCGCCGAATAAATCGGTGTAGGGTTGCAAAAAAATAAACTGTGATTCTCTTGCAAGGCCTTGGGCGTAAAAGCCTTCGCGCACCACTGCACCGTCAACCAATGCAAGTCGGTTTAAAATGGTTTGGATCATGGGAACCTCTAAACAGGAATGTAACTACTTAGCGTATTGGCCATATTTTTTACGCAGATGGGCGATAATGGGTGGCTGTAAATCGTCACGCATATAACCAAAGCTGCCTGCCACTGAAGGGCCGTATAACGCTTTTTGTCCATTCAAGTTGCGCCAAGAGTTGTCACCCTTTTTGCGACTGAACATTAATTGATTGCCGTTGCGACCTATGACGGTAAACGCACCACTAAACCACACAGGCTTATTGCGAATAACGTTTATGCTAAAGCCACCGGCTACCCTTGCCGAACGCTTACCCACCTTGTAACGAGGGCTAGCAAAACGGGTTAACGATGAAGCTCGCATCCTTGCGCTAACCGACGCTGTTAGGGTTTTGGGGTCAATGCTGACACTGAAATGTTGTTCAACATACGACTTAGACTTAAAGCCGTACTTGTTAAATATGGCGTCCACTGCCAGTTGTTGACCAAATTTAGCCGCATCATCTATGGCACTATTAATGGCGGGTGATTGCGCATCACGCATGCGTTTAAGCTCGCGATCAACCGCGTCAAAGCCTGTACTGTTTAATGCCATAACAACACCTACATTTGTAAATACACATAGGTCACACAAACCGAATCGGTGCTAACCCGTTGGGTTAACCGACACTCGGTAGCATCTATAATGAATACATCGCCAGAACTAATATCACCCTCACTCAGTAGAAACTCAGCACGCATGATTAACTCTGGCATGTACTCATTAGACGATGCGGCGATCTCGCTGCCGTTATCGTCTAATGATACTAAACGAGTGTAGGATGCTGCCCCATTGTTTGGGGCAAACTCGCACGGGTCTGCCAATTTACGGAACAGCCGCGCTATTTTGGTATTTACTCGGTCAGCAAATACCGATGCCAAGCTAGGCATTGATTTTTACCCATACCGTGGTGCTTGGGTTGCCAGCCGCAGCCCACGCTTTACCTGCTAAGGTGTTGCCCGATGCCGTTGAGGTAATGGTGCCATCTGCTTTAAGGTAAACTTGCGCACCTTGACCAATGTCGTCGGCTTCCACTTTAGGCAGTTCATACACACCTTCGGCTGCACCCACACCAGGTTCACCAACTGCGACCGCACCCAAAGACACGACAACTACTTTACCCAACAATACTGGCTCACCACTGGCGACAGCCGCAGTGGCGATAAAGTCGATGGTATTACCATCTGATACACAATTTTTCATAATTCATTCCCGATAAGAATTGCTGATTATTAAAAGCCGGACATTAAAAAGGCCGCTACTTAATAAAAGTTAGCGGCCCTTTTGTTGCAAAAGGCATGAGGTTTACAACTGAGTTACACACCCGTTGATTTAACCAAGCCACGGTGATCAAGTGGTGATACACCGGCATCAATACGCACTTTGGTTGCAACACCATCAACGGTGAAACCTTGTTGCTGTTCAATGTATGGCGTGTCGATACCATCAAGGTAAGCCACTTCAATGGTGTCTTCACCTTGAGCGGCTGATAAGTACCACTCTTTATCGCTTTTCGCTTTTAAACGTGGCTCTGACAATACTTCAACAAAGTCGCGGATGGGGTTAGCAACACCTGAGTTTGCATCGGTGCCTTTAACCGACGTTGATTGAATGATTTGCAGCACTGCACGCTTAAGATTTGGTGGTACCAATGCAAATGCTGGCATGATGTTTAATGGAGATTCGCCAATCATTTGCGATTCCATTAATTCAGCTGCAATGCTGAACGCTTCAACGCTTGGCGCACCTGATGTTAAGTTGCCATGGGTTGAATGAAACAGTGCTTTGCCATCATTCATGTTGCCGTTTTTGGTTAACACAGCCCAGAACAAATCACCAATAGTGCGTTTAGCGGCTTTACCCATTTTCATCGGTACGCCCATTAACATGTCCATGTCATCGTTGATAACCGTTTGGCGTGTTAACGTGAAAATACCGCCGTAGGTTGCTAGGGCAATTTTTTCAGCGTGGTCGCCAACAGTGATGTACTTGTACTCTGCTCCGTCCTTCACTTCTGGTAAGCTTTTAAACTCACCCATGCCAACACGATGCGCGACTTTAAAGTCACTTAACTGACCTTTTTTAGCGATACGTTCAAAGCTTTCTGCGGCTTCAGCCCAACCTTTTAGCACTGACTTGTTGGCCACATCTAACATGATGTTACCGAAATCAGATGAGGTATGAGTAAACGCTAACCCCACCATTTGCATCACGTTCATACCGGCACAACCAATACCGCGATCGGCTAACGATGCACGGGCAAGTTCACGTAAGTTATAGCTACCATAGCCATTGTCTTTTTGTGCCGCTTCATGACCAGCCCGAGCCATTAATTGTGCACGAATTGAGTCACCAACAATGTTACCGTTGCTGGCATGAATAATCACACTTTTAGGCTGCGCAGCGCATGGCGTGACACCTTCGCCAAGCTTAGCCAAGATAAGGTCTTTCGACTTTTCGGCATTGATGTTGGCATCAGCAATACAGCTGTTTTTAAGTTCAGCTAATTGCGGGAACGTAGCGAACGCGGCATTAATACCGGTAATACGTTCTGCATTAAAGGTAATGGCCGCAGCTTGAATATCAGCTTGCGACGGTGCAGCTGGTGCTGGTACCGAAGCTACTGGGGCTGGTGTATTAGTGGCTGCTGGCGCAGGCGAATTGGGGGTGGTAGCACCGATATTGCCCTGTTGTGCTAGCAGGGTTTGTAATGCTTTAGGCATATTATTAAAGTCCTTCAGTCGTTTAAAATTAATTGATGCAGCCATTTGCATCGGTTCTATCACTTCATCTGCTAGCCCAAGATCAACCGCTTCTTGCGCAGACAACCAAGTGTCTTCTTTAAAAAATTGTCCGAGCTGTTCATCACTTAACTTGCCGCCGGCTTTATCTTGATAAGCCTTGCCCATGCTTGAGCGCCACTTATCGAGCAAGTCCGCGTATTCACGTAAATCATCAGCGGTACCAACTGCACCGCCCCAATTACTGTGGATCATCAAAAAGGCATTGGACGGCATAATCACGGTGTCGAATGCCATGCAAATAACACTGGCCATAGAAGCTGCCACCGACTCAATACAAATCGACTTTTGGCAAGGCCAGCGAGCCAGAATGTTATAAATGGCCATGCCGTCCATCACATCGCCGCCACCCGATTGAATGTAAGCGTTAATCTGCGACACTTTGCCCATAGCGCGTAGATCAGTGGCGATTTGTTTGGCGGTAAAGTCCCAACCAACATCGCCATATAAAATCAATTCGACCACGCCATTGGCAGCACCTTTCATGCTGTAGATACCGCGTTTTTCTTTACTCTCGGTCAAGCTCGCTGATGCGCTTGGCATTAGCATCATGGCGGCTACGGCTAGACTTAGTTGTGTCTTTTTCACTTGGGGTTTCTCCGTTTTGTGGCTCTGGGTCGTTACCCGTGACCATGTCGTTTTCGCGGTTAAACTTCAGCTCACGTTGACGTTGGCGTTTAACTTCGCTTGGGTTACGGCCACGAGCTCGCGCCCAGTCAGCCTCGGTTGCGGCATTACCGGCTATCATCATCTCCCAACCTTGGGATTCTTTGCGGGGGTCAATCCATGGCATGGTGGGCCCGTAATACACCGCATCAAACAAGGTGCGGGTGTCTAGGTCTGGCGGCAGGGTTATAGGGTCTTGCTTGTTCATTAACTCCATTTCCAACCAGTTACGAAACGCAGGCCGCGCCCAACCAGCACAAAACCATTGCTGCATAATGCGGTTAGACTCATCTTGCTCAACCAACTCTTGGCGCTGGCTTGAGTAACTACCTTGATAGTCACGGGCAATACTCGAGTAACTGCCACGAGTCCCCGCAGCACAGGCTTTTAGCTGGCCATTACGAAAATCAACCAAATGCACATTGGGGCGATTGGACTCAATCATGCCCACATCTTCACCAACAGCGAGATCATCAAAGGTCATGCCTGGTGCAATGTTAATTTCACGGTCAGCTTTGGCATCACCACCTAGGCCGAACATACTGGCGTCACCGCGTTTGATATAAAACGCTAAGGCGGCAGCAATACGCGCTGCTACCCGTTCAGATTCTTCATAGTCTTTAATGTCGCCAAGGCGGGTTAAAATGCCGTGAAAAATACTAATACCGCGCAGCTGGTGCAAACGCTTAAACATGCCAAGGTGCAACATGTTACTAGCGGGTACGGTTTTCGTTTTGTAGCGAAAGCCAATTTGGTCAGACGGGTGATCAAACAAAACATGGTAATTAACCACCTGCCCCCAACCATTAACCTCTAACCCTTGTCGAACGCGGGTTGATACATCGTTAAGTTCAAACGGAATGTAATCAGGCTCTAACGCTTCAATACTGTATTGCGTGCCTTGCGGGTTTGGGTGACCAAACTTAGCCACCTTGCCACGCACTTGATGGCCGAATACTTCACCATCGCGCAATGCGGTACGTAACACTAAGCGCTCGAGCTCTGGCCGTGTGTAGCGCCCTGTTACGTCAGGCTTTAATGACCATGCAGCAAAACGACGCTGAATATCATTGGCCAGTTCGTCGAGTATTTCCCCACTAATACTGCGGGGTTGTGGCTCAACCACAATGCCTTGCGCACCAATTACCCGTTCTTCCATGCGGTCTAAAATACCAATACTCAGGTCGTGATTTTCGTCTAACCATCGCGCTTGTTCGCGCAAGCTTTTACCTGCAGCAAATACTGCTTGGTTGGCACCGCGCCCCTCTTTATTGGCTTTGTGGGTTCGGCTTGGGCTGGCAGCTTCGTAACCTTTAAGGTTGCGATAGCTCATTGCGGCTGCCTGTCGTTTTAGCGCCCAGCCAGGGGATAAATACGATAGTGCATCGTTAATAATGCTCATATTATTTCCTATCCAAATCGGGCGAGTGTTGTACCCCGTGGACGGGTGTACATGCTTAAGGTGCGCTGCCATTCCATGCGGCCTTTACGAATTTGTTCCAGGTCTTCTGTACTCATCATTTTGCCGTTGATACTGACGGACTTACCCGCCAGTACATCTTTTTCGGCTTCGATATACAGCGCGACCATGTCTGTAGCAGTTTGCTTTGACATTACAGCCAGCCTCCTGATTTAGCCGAACCACCATTTAACCAGTCATTGGCTTGGCTCTGTTTCGGTTTTTTGGGTTTGGGGGATTCATCGGTTGATGATGGGTTTTCGTCTTTATTGGTTATCACTTTACTGAGCGAGTCGAGATTAATGCCAAAGCGATCAATGGCGATATACAGCGCAGCCAAGGCATACACAAAACAGTCGAGCGCTTCGTTACGTCTGCCGCCAGCTTCCCAGCGATAAACAATGCGACCGTCGCGGCGTGTCGGTAATTTGCGTTCAGACGTTAACTGTTGCAGTTCGGTGTCATCACAAATGCTGTCGTTCAGTGGCAAATGAATTGCACCAGGTGTACGCGTATCAACACTGGGTTGAGTGCGCATCATGGCCATGATCAACTCTTTGGCGTTGTCGGTACCCACCTCGGTTAAATACACACCTTTGTTACTTCGCTTACGCGGGAAATTGGCAATCGGCTTGCCGTACATATTGGCGCCTTTAATGGGCACCACGCGGAACAAACCCAGCTTTTTACTCATTGAGTAAACGGTATCGGAGTAATGCCCGCCCGAATCCCAACACGTTGTGCCAATGCTCAACACAATACCGTCGTTACGGGGGTAACTTTGGTTTAAACGCAGCGCGACTTTATCCAGTAACACTTGGCTGGCTGGGTCGCCATACACAATAAACCTATCGATTAAGGCGCACTCTTTACCTGCGCCCCAACCCCAAACACGGCCTTCGTATCGGTCGTCTTGGGTATCAACACCCGCGGTGACATACACAACCCAATCGGGCATCTTGCCGTTGGGGTACATTTCACGCCTGCGGCCTAAGTCTTCCCACTCAATGCGTTCGCCGTTGTCGTTGTCCCACGGCTGGCCCAATTTGGTGTTAACAAAGGTTTGTAACTTTTCTTTATCGCCTTTAGCTTTGTAAAACTCAGTGACTAACTTGGCCCAACTGTTAAGCGTGTTATAGGCCGACCAGATGTAAATCGAGATATTTTCAGGCGTTAAAAAGTCGTCGCCGTCTTTATCAAAAAACGAAATAAAGTCTGAGGTGTACACGCCCGTTTTGTCGCATATCCATAAAGCGCTTGGGTGTTCTTCCATGTCGTGTAGTTGATTGTTTTCAATGCAGCAACCGCAGTGCTCGCACACGTAATAGGCTGTTTTTGGCTCGCTACCTTGCCACTTAATACCAAAGGGTTCAGTTTTACCGCCCCACTTTAAATGCTGCAGCTCATCACAATGTGGACAAGGCAAGTTGAATCTAAATTGGTACTGGCTTTCGCTACAGGCCTTTTCAATTTGGCAGGTCCCTAATACTTTAGGCGTTGAACCCCGTATCGATTTAGGAAACAACGACAGTTCAACACGGGTGTCACCTAACGATGTGGCATTACCTTCGTGTTCGATTGACTCATCAAAACCGGCTAACTCATCGTAAATAACATCATCGGTTGATATTTCACGGTAGTTAGCCGCGGCGGTACCACCACGCACCATTAAGGTTTTACCGTTGGTAAAAATTTTATCTTCTAAGGTACTGTCTTTATGCTTGCGACCAATCCACGGCGCTAACGCTTTCCAAATCGGCATGTCACGTATGGCGGTTTCAACGTGCTTTTTCATAAACGTTTTGGCGGCACCGTCACGCGGCTGGTATATCAACACGTTACGTTTTTTGTGTTCTATCTTGTAACCCGCATTGGCCATCAGCATTTTGGTGTAACCCACACGCGCAGACTTCATAATGTTCAGCGTGGTGATTTGGTCGTTACCCATGGCATTCAATATGCCGATTTGAAACGGTAGGCTTTCCCACTTACCTTCGGTGTAAGACGATTCCGACGACATATAAAAATGGGTGTCGGCGTATTCACTACAGGTCAACATAGGTGGACGATAAAACGATTTAAGGCCAGCAGCGACAGCAGCTTTCAAATTTTTAATCTGTGCTTCTGATATATTCATCTAATAAATCCTCAATGCCGTTGGCCAACTCTGCGGCGGTGTTTTGGCTTTTAATCACTTCAGCGCGAATAGCGTCAATGGTGCGTTCGGGCATGTCGGGGAATTTACGTTTTACACGAATGTGTATTTGGTCCAGCACCGGTGATATTTGCGCGGCTATGCGACTCAGCACAAACGAGCAAAACGTCACCTCAACCACTTCTTTGCCGTCTTTTTCGTTTTTAAGCTCTTGGCCATAGGCTTGCGCTTTGATTAAGCGCCAACGCTCAAACTCGATATTGGGCTTGTCGTTATCTTCGGGCGTTGGATTGCTTACATGCTTTTTGCGCTCATTAGCCACCCGATTACCCACCACGTCGCTCATGGTGTACAAACACTCACGGCCTTTTTTGCTGTGTATCGGCACATCCCACTTATCGAACGCTTGGGTACTAATACCCAAACTTTTGCACAGGTCGGTTTTGTTCAGTAGCACTGGCTCGGCGTCGGGTGTTTGAATACGTGCCATTAGCTAGTCCTTGTGAATATCGTCTAACACATGGCTACATCGTTCTTGTTCAATATGCTGCAATTGTTTGGCGAGTAATTGTGCTTGCAACGTTTGTATGTGTTTTTCACCCTTTCTCTTACGGGCCTGATAAAACCAGTTAATAAACGCGGTAAACACAGCACACAACACGCCGACTACAACACCAATATCCATATCGTTCACATAACTGCCTGCAGCGGTAAAAAACGAGGCAATGTAAGACAATAACGAGGTGAGTTTTGCACTTAGGTCAGTCGTTATGCTCATATTGCTGCCGCCATTGTTGTAGGCGCAGCATGTTTGCATTACACATTGCTAGCGCATTGGTTTGAGTAAGGGAATGATTCAGTAAATCCAGATTTGAGAACCCGATAAAACGTGGGCTATCACAAAGCTCAAGCCAATCAGGGGGCGGTAACACATAAACCGTGTTGGTCTGTGTCACCACTTTGACAATCGGTTTGCTTGAGCAGCTGCACAGCATCACTAGGCAAATCAGTATTAGCCCATGTTTTAGTTGGCTCATGGTTTGATGTCCTTAGCTGATTAGCACGTTCTAGTTTGTGGTCTAATGTCGATTGGAGATCGGCTACTTGCTTGCGGTGCGAGGTGTTTAGTTCGGTCATCACACGGTAATCACGTTCAAGCGTGTTAATCCGTTCATCTTTGTTGTCGTTGCTGCTCAGTAACGCATCAACGCTAACTTGCGATTGCATCAAGTCATGGCTTAACGTGCCGTTTTTCGCTTTGAGTGAGGTAATGCCTAACGCGCCAACGGCAATCACAATCGCCATAACCAGCACCGCACATAACAGCACTGTGGTTTTAAAGTCATTAAACATTACAAGCCCCTCAAACAATAACGCCGCTCATTTGAGCGGCGTACAATTAAACCGGGTAACTTTTTGCCTTTGGCATAAATCCACCTCGGCAACTCGTTACATGCGCCAACGCGGTCACCCGCCCACAACTTTTTACGCAGCGTAGAAGCCCCAAAAGCCTCGGCCCCAACGTTGTAAATAAAACTTAAGTAAGCAATGTGTTCACCCTCGCTTAATGGCGGGGTAAGTTTCACCAATTCACGGTCAAAGCTTTTAAGGCTGGTTGCCAGCATGTCTAGGCACTGTTGGTTGGTGAACACCATGCCAAGCTTTATGTTGTGGCCAGTTTGGCCAAAGCAGGCTGTTTCAATACCGGCAGGGTCAACATAGGTGCGTAATACTTCACCTTCACCAGTGGCAACCAATACACCACCAGTAAGAATGGCACCAGTAAACCCCAGCGCCAAAAGCCTTGTTTTAATATTCATGTAGCACCAGGTAAATATGAGCAAAAAAAAAGGGCTCCAATACAGGAGCCCAACGGCGATGATCTAACGAGAGAGTATGTAAAGAGGAACTAGAGAGGAAGCAAAGCCAGTTACGCAGTGGTATCAAGCTTATATAAACTATAGCGGTTTTTAGGGGGAAAAATACGCCATATATGGCGTGTTTTACGCCACATATGGCGTTGGTAGAATTGGCTTTGTGTGATATGTAAAACCGATACTTTCTAGATTTGATTTAGAAGTTATCGGTTAAGTGATTTGCTATATATAAAAATATATACAACAACCTATAGTCAATTGAAATTAACGCCGCATTAAGCGGGCAAAAATAGTGGGTTAAAATGTGTAGCGAAGCGAAACGTAACCCACTATTTTTTCCATTTAAATGCCTGACTAGAACCGTCAATTACACTGAAAGATATCTATACAACTTCGTTTTTTGTTGTTTCAGCTATCTCATTTAACTTAGAAGAGTACTTGTACCCATAAACGCTCTCATAACCTCTAAAAAACTCTTCCGTGTCTCGAAATTCTCGAAATAATGGCCAATCGTGGTATGAAAGTTCAACTAACAACTCGCCTTCTTTACCGAGTTTACACATTACTACTTCTGCATCAGTATAATTTTCTGTCAGGACTGCATAAGCTAATTTAAAATCATACGTCGTCGCAGACCAATCTTTTTTGTCGAGAACTTTCTTAGCATCCTTTCGCTTATCAATCGCATTTAGTGCTATTGCATGATTTACTGTAAATATTCTTTCCATTTCATCTGTTGAAATTTTAGGTAATCCAAGCGCAAACTTACTAATTGATATTGCGTTCCCCCAATGCTCCATATGTAAATAATCAAATACAATACGGCTCAAATGAGAGTCAGCCTTTACCAATTCGTCTTCTCGCACCTTCCGCCAAAGAGTCTGACCTAACATAACCCCTACTTGAGACATTAGCATGCATGACTGAAATAGGTATTTGGCTCCAATCTCAAGTTGCTCACCGATTTCTTTTTCTTTCTTAAATTTAACCCCTACATCTTTGCAGATATCTAAATATTGTTTGCTTACAATACCATCACAATGGGTAAATAAATTCCTTCTTTGTGCTCGTTCAATAAAGTATGGCCAATCGTCAAACTTAGTGAGTTTAACTGAAAACCGAATTTCTAGGTCTTTAAATTGTTCTATGTAGCTTTTACGCCTAATAGACTCTATTTCCTTATCTAAAAAAACTTGTCGTAACTCATCCATGGAAGCATATTTTAATGCTTCAGATAAAGAAATCTCTTTGCTAATATTGTTATATAAGTCAGGTTTTTTTCTATACAGAACAGCTACTAAATCACCTACGAATTTGTCAAAAACAGAAAATAGACTAATAAAAAGACTCTTCTCTAAAGTAGTTACTGGCGAAGAGCTATTGTGTCTTTCTACTTTTCTTAACGTTTTCCTTAAACTCTTAACAGCAATAATGTCTATAGCCTCATCACCTTCCGCTACGAGTGCTATCTGATGCTTTTCGATTTCGCCCCTTAATTTATATCCGTTCTCGTTATAGCTCTTGGCAGCAGCTGATATATATTCTTTTGCACAGTCTTCAACATCCATAATCCTGTGTAAAAAAATATCAATTACATCTTTAATTTCAACTTCAATAACATCTTCTAAAGAGGCTGGCTCTTCACTGATTTCTGGTTTATCTAAAGTAGCTTCTGTTATAGGGAGCTCATTCATTGATATATTCCTTCATATTTGAATCACACATTCTACAGTGAATAGTTCTAACAGCTTATTGAACGGCTCGACCGATAAAGCCGACCTCTTAAGTTATTGATGTGTATAACCTTACATTTTATATATATTTTATTTGAAGCAAAGCAACTTAATGACTCTTACATTCAAATGAAAACTTAAATTGCGCGTTAAAAGTGCCAACGTCAAATGTAAAAATAATCGTGGGTGGTCATGCTTCGTTGCCCGTCCCTACGGACAAAGTGAGCGACATGTTATGCGTTTTTAGGTGCATAAATTTGCTCAGCGATAGAGTTAACGAACTCCTCAATATGCAGAATGGTTTCTTCTGCAATTTCCTTATCTACCATAATTAGCTGTCCATCGGTTTTTTTACCATCGCGGTGGACGATGTCATGCCTTAGGCTTGTAATTGCGCAGACCTTGGAAATATCAGTGTTCATATCTCTTCCCAGAATTGCCTTCAAGACTGCCATAACTTTTTCGATATTATGGTACATAAGCTTTGAAAGCTCGGATATTGCAAACCCTTTGGCGCCATCCTTATTCTTTGCAATTTGACTGATAGTAAATTTACAGGCTTTTATACCGTCTACCTTGTTGATGGCATTTAAAAAATATTTCTCGTCAGTAATGATCAAAGATCTAACAGTATCCGCTAGGAAAGATTCCATTAAGGTTACTGCGTAAGCGTAAGTCATTTTATAGAATGTTTCTTCGTTAAAATCTGGTAGTGCAATATGTAGCAAGTCTTTAAGCTTGCTTATTTGCAGATGAAAGGTTTGGTGTATATCCGAGTGAGCGTGCCTTTTGTACCAGTCGAAAAATTCGGCAGGCTCTTCGTTGCTCGCTTGCATGTTATGCCACTCTTCTTCAAGCTCTGCCCAGTCCGGATTGTCTTCGTCGGCTTCGTCATCATTTAATTCTTCGCAAATCCATTGCCTCATTTCCTCATATCTAATATCAAACATATATTCTTTAATTGAGCTCATTAGGTTCATCCTTGTGTGGCATAGCAGCTTATCAAACGGCTCGACTGATAAAGCCGACCGTTTAAGTTATTGATTAATATCATCCTACATTTTCTATGTCTTTGAAGTAAAGCAATTTAATGGCTATTACACTCAAATGAAAAACATAAATTGCACGTTAAAAGCGCCAACATCAAATGTAAAAAGTAATCGTGGATGACCATGTTTCGATGTTCTTAAGCGGACAAAAATTGTTGGTTATACTGTGGAGCGAAGCCAAACCTAACCAACTGTTTTTGTTACGTTTAAAGCGCTTGTTATGTGTTTTTCATAGTAGCGTAATTGTCCTTTCAGATATTTTGAATCTACTTGATTAAGCTCCATGAGTACGCCACCATGATTTGCTGAATCAGTAATTTGTTTTCTTAGTGACGCTGACATATCCCCCCTACTTAACTTCAAATTAGTAGAAAACTCATATTTATCTTGGATCGAAAAATCAAAGAAGTGTGGCCATATTCTCTTATTAATTGCTATATCACCAGATTCAAAGAAACTTGATCTGCCACTGTTAAGCACCATGTAGTATGGGTCATCAATTTTAGAAGTATATGCTGAATGCAATTCAATATTTTCAGTTGAATTTGTTTTCATTTTACTCCCTTCATTTGAACCTAATGCTTTAAAAAAGATAAAAATCATTTCATCTCCCTGCTCTAGGTGTAAAATATTTTCCATAGCAGACATATCATTTTTAAATGCCCAAAATGAATTATTTTTAGACGTACTGGTTAACATTTTTTGGAAATTATTTTTTGCTGACTGACCTCTTAACGCAACAACCCATGTTTTATTACCTACCTTTGTTTTTACTTTTGTAGATAAAGCTTCTTCCCATAAAGTATCTATGCGAGTGATAAGCCATTTCTCAAAATCTGATTTATCTATGACGACATGCGGTATTGAATCATCTGTGGGCTCATCAAATGAAACCAAAAAGCCATTGTTTTTTTTAAGAGCTTCAATTTGATTTTGCTTATTTAAGTCAGATGCTTTCCATTTTATTTCGACAGGATAAAATTTATCGTCACCTTTAAAAAACAATGAAAAATCAGGTCTATACCCATCCATTTCCATAGTATCTTCTGGAACAACTAAATTTAAATTTTTCACTTTTTCTTTTAAGAAATCAGGAACCAAATATTTCCTAATAACTCTATCTAGATAGATTCTTTCGAAGTAATACCTGTGGATTAGTTTTTCATTAAATGCATTTCGATTTATAGACTTTTTTAACACTTTCATTTCAGGTAACCATATAAATAATGACTGGATAGAGACACATGACAGCTTATTGAACGGATTGACCGATAAAGCCGCCCGTTTAAGTTATTGATTAATATCATCCTACGTTTTCTATGTCTTTGAAGTAAAGCAATTTAATGACTCTTACACTCAAATAAAAAACGTAAATTGCACTTTAAAAGTGCCAACATAAAACGTAAGAAATAAACACAACAATATCAATACATTAGGGTAATGCGCTACAGATGCCAAACGGTTAGCTTATTATTGCCCTCATTATTTTTGCTAAGTCACTCAAACGCATACGCTTTGCTTTAGGCAGCAAATAGCCGTGTGATCAAGGGTTATCGATAACTCACTTAACTGATAACTCATAAGTAAAATTGACAAATGCGCCTAAGTGGGGCGATACTGTTTGGGCATTGGCAAAATCCAATGCCGGGATTCGTACCCCGCAGTATCTAGGCGCAATGTCGCCAGCCTTTAGAGCTGGTTTTTTATTGCGTGACTCGGCGCACCACTACTATGGTGGGCTGGGTGAGGCAGCCATTTG
Organism: Shewanella polaris; assembly: GCF_006385555.1. Taxonomy (NCBI): domain Bacteria; kingdom Pseudomonadati; phylum Pseudomonadota; class Gammaproteobacteria; order Alteromonadales; family Shewanellaceae; genus Shewanella; species Shewanella polaris. The sequence goes on from NZ_CP041036.1 coordinate 3,783,022, forward strand.
GCTGGCCGCTTCCTAGATGCGGTAGTACGAACCTTGCTCAGCTCATCACCCAATGTTTCGTACCAGACGGTGATGATTACTCACGATATCTAGGAGTGTCACCCATGAACTTACAACAGTCTAAAAACTACCCTGCGCAATTGGTCTTTATTAACGGCCAACAAACCATTACCAATTCACTGATCGTCGCTGATTATTTTGGCAAACAACATAAAGATGTATTACGCAAAATTGACCGCATTCTAAACGATGCCCCAAGTGAATTTACGTCAGCGCATTTTTGCGCTAACGTGCAAAATCAACAGGTTGGTACGAGTCAGCGCGATTTAAAGTGTTACCACCTGACCAAAGACGGTTTTATGTTTTTAGTGATGGGCTTTACCGGTGCCAAAGCTGCCGAACTTAAGATCAACTTCATTAATGCCTTTAACGAAGCCCAAAAACGACTTAGCCGCACTCAACATCCATTTGAGCGTCAGCGCATGATGTTTACATGGGAAGGCGGCAAAATAGTGAGCTCGCAACCGATACATGATGACCAGTTTGTCACCAGCCGCGATAAATTAGTGCAGTACATGCGCGAACCCCGCTTTTTATCTCTTGAGCAATTGCTAGAAATCAGTGAAGCCGCAAACCAACAAATTGCGACACTAGCAAGATTGGCAGAGAAACAAGCCCGCTTACGCTAAAAACACCGCTAAACGCCCATAAAAATGGCTATATCAAGTAGCCATTTTTGTTTGTAGGTAATCAGAGTGGGTGGTTATGTTTTGGTACCAACGCTGCGATAAGTGGATTAAAATAGTTGGTTACAATGCTGAGGCACGAAACATAACCCACTGTTTTTTGTTCCGTTTAAGTGCCTTATTATATTTTATGTATACCGAACATTAAACAGTAGTTTTCTACCATTCTAAATTCATGTATATGTTGATTTTTTATATTCCAATTTACTCCGACAGATTGCATTCTTTCAACAAAAGTTTGAGTATCTTTATAGCGAGAGGATACTCGATCAAGAATTCCATCAGGTTTTTCCTTAGAGCACCACCAATAAGGAATACTTTTTTTATTTTTTGTTTCCAGCCATACGTCTGCCAAGTAAACAATATACTGATGCTTTATGTCGAACTTTACTTTGGCCATTATATGATTCCGGTTATTATCAATTAACAACCTATCTATGTCTTTGTAGATTTCATTTACTTTAGCATTAGGATTATTAATTCTCTTTGCCTCTATAAAGACGACAGCCTCTAAGCCTGGTATAAAAATGACAGCATCAATACGAGGGTAGCTACGGCCAACTTTTTTTAATGGTGCCTCAAACCAAGAAAATGCATCACTTTGCAAATTACATAATGACTTTGCAAATAAATGAACCTGATTAGCCTCCATAAAACCTGTTGAGTGATGAGAAGGATAATATGACTCAAAAATAACTTCGTACTCTTGAATCATATTATTAAACGTATTTCTTAATAAACTTTCCATACAACACTCTCAAAAATAAAATATAACGCCGCAATAAGCGGACTAAAATAAGTGGGTTAAAATGCGGAGCGAAGCGAAAAGCAACCCACTGTTTTAGTTGCGTTTAATTGCCTTGTCATATGTTTTTACCTGAGAGAATAGTACGAAATTCCTCTTCAATTTTTTTCATTGTTGTCTCTGTTAACAACTCAACTTCAGCATATATCTGTTTCCAACCTTTAGGATCTAATGTACTAGCCATTTCAACTTTAGCCATAAAATCTTGGCCAACAGTAGTCATTTTAGCATCAACAATTTTCAACTCTATGACTATAGATTCGGTTAGATATATAGCATGAGATGAATAGTATTCAGTAAATTCCTCTAATGATCTGCCAAATTCCTGTCTACGAGACTCTTTAGTTTCCGCACCAACAAATTCAACTGGAGATGTGTAAGCCTCAAGATTGTTGCGGGTAGTAACAAGTAATTGATAAGTTTTAGCTAATATCTCGGCGCGTCTTTCATGCAAATTATTAAAAACGACACTATGTTTATTGGACTCTACCGTTAGAGATGATTTAAGCTTCTCCAATGCAGTATCACTAACACTTTTCATCTTAGCTTTGTGAACCTCTAACTTTGCTGCATATTGATAGTCTAGTCGTTTCGTTATCCAACCTTTTCCGAAATGAATAATTGCTCCTGAAATTGCAACAGAGCCAAAAATTGTAGTAATAAAAGTTTCAAGCCAACTCATTCACACCTCTGATTGATACATATAACGTTTTAGTATTTGTGCTTTGCGCCGTTTACATGGCACAAATCGCTTGTTGGACTTGGCCGATGCCGAGTCCAGGTTAATGGATACACGTTATGCTATAGGAATTTGCTTTTTTGATACTGGCTCTGGGCTGTAGAGAAATTTTGAACGGGTAATATGGCTTAGGTTGTACGTGTTTCATTGCAATTCCCTTGTCATTGTAGTGCTCCATCACTTCTTTTTTAAGTCTAACTGATTCAATGAGGTTAATACACTCGATTGAGTCAGCATTTGGCTCCGCCCTGTGGCCTAGTTCATCGGCGCATTAAATTTATATTTTTCAGCAACATATTTTGCTGAATTCTCAATATATGGAAATACTGTACTTTCATTGATGTTAAGAAGATCAAGCTCCTTAAGTATTGATGCTTTGCTAGTCACAGTAATGCGGGTCACATTAATTTCAGGGCTTCCCTCTTCATCTAAAACTGCATCAACTCCAAATAAGAGAAATGCCCCAGATTGTGATGAAATTCTATCATTACTTTGTTTGCCTTTTACACAAATAATTTTGCTGAGATCACCTGAGATTATCTTAGGTTCAAAATATGGTTTTTCTTCTCTAATAAAGTGAACCAATCGTTTCACTGCTGTCTGTTCATTAAATTCTATTTCTTCAAAATTAATATTATCTTTCTCTATTTTTGGAAGCCTAGCTAAGTTCGATATGCAACTAGCAACATCAGAGTCGAAATATTTAACTTCACTTCTTCCCATAGAAAGAAGAATTACTTCACCATCCTCACTTAAGGATGACTTACATGCAAAGTACAAGGCAATAAGAGGGTTGGATGTTATGTCTAGTAACCTAGTCGGTAAAGAATAATGTTGCATTCTTACTAGTTTATCTAAAGTGTATTCATCAGATTGAAAGTCCGCAGAGTTAGATACAAGTAATTCTCGATAGAGTATGTGTTCATTCTCTAAGTAGAGATAATTTCCATCTTTATCTTTTCTAAATAGTGATGGTTCTAGTTTATAGCTATTTTTATTCGAGTGACCGCGATAAAAAACCTCTGTGTTCTTTTCTCTTTCTGAGAAAAGAACTTTACCAATGAAACCTTGAACCGTTGTCACCGTTGGATTATTCGACTTTTTAGCTATAGGTTTCTGCTGCTTAGCCATTTTTTGAGTTTGATCTGAATTTAAAATATCAGCTTTTATTAACCGTTCAAAAAGTTCTTCATCTTTTACCGCCCAATGGGTTCTATTCATTTCCCATTCACGAATATCTAATAATGAAGATATTGGTTTAATTAACTCATATGATATGGGGGGAATATTTATATCTAGCTCAAACTCAATGCGTAATTTCCTGCCCCTCTCTTTAATCGATGTTAGTTTTCCAATACGAAAATCTTCATCATTCCCTTCGTATGCAAATATACAAGGATACTTTATAAGGGTTTCAATAAGATTTGGTGTTAAAGATTTAAAGGCAGTGGCAATCGATTCTGTTGTATATTCCAAAAAACGACTTTTATCAAATTCATAGAATGATTCATCCCAAGATCCTATGCTTGCAGTGACTAGTAGATTATACATACTATGAGAATATCCTTATAAATTTAACCGACCCACTAAGAGGCGAGTAATTGTTGGCTATAATGTGAAACGAAGCGAAACTCGGCCAACTGTTACGAGTCCTGCTTTAGTGGCTTGTTAGCTTTACACTCTCCGTCACTCGACGTCCGCATACTTCTAGAATGCGATTTTACAAACCACTCATACTCTTCACTTATTGAATACTCACTATTTAATGCATTTATTCGATCAATTAATGCCTCCCCTTGATAATATCTTTTCATATAATCTTTATCACACCAATCAGGTCTACTAATGTTGACCCCTAAAGCAGAAAAATCTTCCATTGTTTTTAATATTAAATCTTCTGCTTTAGCTTTTCGTGCTTTGAGTGAATAAAGCGTATAAAGTTCTTTAACTTCATCAAGCTTACTTTCATATTGTTCAATCAAAATATTTAATTCTTTTTCTTTATTTTTGAGGTAATCACTATTGATTACCTCAGAAGTAGACAAAGAAGATTTTAACTTCTCGATTCTTTCTTCTAGATCTTTCTTAGCTTTATCCATCTGAATTTCTTTTTTAGAAAGTGCAAACTCTTGTTCTTTTAACTTTAATAGTAAAAGAGATTTATCTTTCTCTAACTTCAATTCGGTGTCTTTTAGGAGCAATAGTTTTGTCGATACGTTTTCTTTACTTACTTGAACTTCTTTGTACTCATCCCAAAGAAATACTCCCGCTACAGAAAAACAGACAACAAAAGTTAAAAAGCCTGCAAGGTATGATTTAATTGCGTTAAATATTTCTGGAATAGTCAATTTTTATCCTTAAAAATGTGCATGGGTTAATTGTAAGGCTAACGTTTTAGTATTTGTGCGTTGCGCAGTTTGCATGGCACAAACCGCTTGTTGGACTTGGCCGATGCCGAGTCCAGATTAATGGGTACACGTTATGCTATAGGAATTTGCTTTTTTGATGCCAGCTCTCGACTGTAGATCAATTTTGAATTGATTATGAGGCTTGATTTGTATGTGTTCAATTGCAATTCCCTTGTCATTGTGGTGTTCCATCACATCTTTTTTAAGTCTAACTGATCCAATGAGATTAATACACTCGATTGAATCAGCATTTGGCTCCGCGCAGCGGCTTAATTCAACGCCTAAATAACAGGCTAAGTAATGGTTGGCTAAAATTGTGTAGCGAAGCGAAACGTAGCCAACTGTTACGTGTCCTTGTTGATTTTCTTGTCAGACGTATTAGCTCCGATCTGCTAGCCCATACTTATAAATCATATCTGATTGCGGGATACATATTATTTGCTTGATCACTGATTGAACAACTCCGTTTATTAACTTTACGGAATCGTAAGACATGATCGCAGGTATATTATTATGGGTAGTAAGCATAATTTTACGTTTAGGATCAGGTAGAAACATAATACGCTTTTCTAGATCTGTTCGCGGAGTGAAATCAATCAATTCACCTTCAGGAGAAAGCCACACAGAGTGAAATCTAGCTTCTAAAAAATTATTTCTAATATCTTGACCAATAATCCAACCCTCAACAGCTTGTCCTCCATTCTTGTCACATTGAACCATAATGTTTAAGTGACAATTATTTGGCTCTGAAATAAAGGTATGGGCTTTTCGGTATTTTAACAAAACCGCTTTAGATGGATCTAGTTCAAGGTACTCAACAATACTAATGTTACTCGCACTAAGTTTTTTAGGTGATATAACGTTAAGTTTAACTCCGTTCAATTGATACCTCTAACGCTTTGCTAAGCGGCTAAAAATGGCTGGCTATAATTGCGAGTTACGAACACAGCCAGCTGTTTGTGTCCGTTTAAGCAACTTGTTAGCTCTTTACATTACCTTGATTAATTTTATCTAGGAGTAACGCTACAGATACCAACATATGTCCACTTCCGATTAAGGCCATAGCTATACTTATTTGTTGTCCTATATCATTCTGTGGGGTTAAATCTCCATATCCCACTGATGTAAGAGTTATGATTGCAAAGTATAAATAATCATAAGTTCCCATTACTTTAGTATCATGCAGTGAAACTTCAAATTGAGTCAGGACCATAACAAAAACCATAGCTAAATAAACAGTTAGGCTGACATAGAGTAGAGGAATTTGCCAAAACTCGGCTCTTGTTGCCTTTAAAAAATTATCTATGAAGTAAATAATTGCTAAATAGTTTAACCCCACTGCGAAGAGAGATATTTTTAAAAAGCCGAAGTTAGCTATTACCCCAATTATCGACACCAACAATAAAAGCCCGATAATTAGACCGACTCTTTTTTTCATATTTTTCATAACATACCACATTAAGCGATTGATAATGTGGACTATAATGGATTTACCTTAAAATACGAAGAGAATTATTACTGCAAGTGCGTATGGCTAAGAGAGCTAACAGCTTATTCAACGGCTCGACCGATAAAGCCGCCCGTTTAAGTTATTGATTAATATCATCCTACGTTTTCTATATCTTTGAAGTAAAGCAATTTAATGACTCTTACGCTCAAATAAAAAACGTAAATTGCACGTTAAAAGTGTCAACATCAAATGCAAAAATTAAAGCAAACAATATTAATATATTAGAGCAGTCCTATTTTTCTCAATATAGTCCTTTAGACTGTTTTTTGTTCACGCAAAATCCATTACAACGTTGTATAAACACAGTGCTGGTAGTATAAGCGGGGGAAATGATGACTAACACAAAGTTTTAGGCGATCAAAAGTTGTGGTTTAAGACGATCAAAAGTTGAGTGAAATTGTTCGTCATCAAATGTAGGGTAAAACACTATTAATTCATTAACTTAATAGGTTTATTTTTTAGGTAAAATTGAATAGCAGAGATCAAGCCTATAAAACAACAACATAACCCCCTAAAATTTTCATATGTAGTGAAGCACTGCGCTTGTCCACCCCCGCAGTGAAGCGAGCCAGAAGGACCCGTATTGATTTAGTACAATAAGAGAGGCGCCGAAGCGCCTATTAATAAGATTACTTAAAACAGTTAGATGGTATCTCTACATACTTATTGAGTACTGCAGAATCAAGGATTAAACTTACTTTATGCCCGTCATCAAGTAATAAGTCTATATGAAGCTCTGCGCCAGCCTTATAGGATTTAGCGGTATCCAAGGAAGCATACTGAGTAAAGTCAATTGGATATGAAATTTCAGCACCAGCAGCTAATACACTCCAATCAGAAGTTCTTATATACTCCTTTAATGGCTGTAAGCCTACTAATGAATTGTCGTCCATTTTATATAAGTACATCATTGCACTAGCTGCATCAAATAGTGCAGGATCTGCTATATGCGGGTCAACGAATAATTGTTGTCCTGAGGTATTACTGAGTGTCAGGTTAACCTGCCCATCAACAGTACATAAAGGTGTCAAATCCAAACGAATATAATTTTCATCTGTTGAATATGTAGCGGCATGAGCAGTTCCCAAAGCTACTATCAATAGACTAGCTACTGTGATTATCAGATTTTTCATAGGTACACCTTCAATAAATATTCAAAATAATATGGATTTTTTATTAATCGCTTTAAAATATCCAGTTCATTTCCAGAGCCAACTAAATTTTTATAAGACTTAACTTGTGCGTCGAATTTGCTTCGAATTTCACTTTTTTCCATATAATGCATGTTAAGAGGATGCACATCATTACACCCATGCTGGGTCTCATGAACCAAAAGCTCTTGCATCGCTTAGTTGGCATAAACAGGGTGAAAGTGGCTGATATCTTTAACATGAACTTGAATAATGTCATCACCAGAATGGCAACTGCCGGAAAATAGCATTATAGGTGTTTCAAAGTTTACATCGTCAGGGTATCCAGGAGGGTGGTTAGTCGCATTTATATCAATTGAAGCCAGCAAAGCAAACACAAAGAATATCTTTCTCATTATTAAGTCCTTTTAATAAAAAATATATTTTCAAAGTACCTGACGCAATTGTAATAGTAAAGAATATTTTATTTACATATTATCAACTACTTAAACAAAGCCACCTCTGCCCTTCTCAACCAATACACATAAGACTTCTTGCTATCAAATCCCATCAAGGCCCACTGTCCTTTGCAGATGTAGTGCGCTCTAATGGCCCGTATACATTGCGGTGCTAACAGCTCAATCATAATATCGAACTGCCTTACCTCACGCGGGGGCGTTATCTCGACCACTGCCGAACGACCGTAAACAATCACATCTCCTAACTTGTCGCACTGGCTTCGGCTTGCGAACCCTTGCCCAAATTCTTGATGGGCCCAATAGTTACCCCAACGTGTTAACCCATGACGCAACGCTTTCATATTCAGCGTCACTTGTTGATGCTGCAGCTGCACATTAATCTTCGCCATCAATCATCGCCCTTATGTCATCAATCCCTAACTTAAACACCTGGGCGCATATTGCCGAAACATCATCAAATGGCACTCTCACATCACCCCGTTCCCAACGCTGATAAGTCCGTTCACTTACCCCGTAAATCTCGGCCACTTCGGTCTGGGTTAGCCCGCGAATATTCCTGCCCATTTTCAAAAATTCAAACCCGCGTAATGCCATTTCGCCCCCAAAAACCTCTAATTGCATATTCTTCTAATAATGATGCAGTGATCGTCACAGCCACCCACTCGCAGTCAGGGTTTGACCGTTCTCACTTTTCACTGACGATCTAGGCAATATCTCGGGCGCAACAGAAGAAAACCCACGATAAATTAAATATTGATGATATTGCTCTAACGCTAAACTCATGCCCTTATCCAAGGTTGATTTAACGTACTTACGCAGCAACACAGGCAAGGCATGATTCAACAAACGTTCACCAATCATCGTATCGACACCTAAGTCAGCAACAATGGTCCTGAACAATCGACGTAAATCATGACTAGTGAAATGTTTAAAGCGGATTTGAGTGTGCCAATCATGAGCACAACGAATTGAAATAGCACCAACATTACCAGGGAATAAATAAGCCCGTTTGCCAACATGCTTAAGCTGCCAACATTTATAATGCTGAATGAGTGCCTTAGCCGACTCCGTCATCGGTATACGATGTTCTTCTTTGTTCTTGGCATTACTGGCAGGAATAACCCAATAATCACCCGCAAAATGCTCCCACCGAGCCAAACGAGTTTCGTTAATACGAGTACCAAACATCATCATCAACACAAACAACATCTGTACCGGCATCACCACTGCACCTAAACGAGTAAACAACTCGGCCAAATCTGACTCAAACAAGCGCGTATCCATGGCATCATTCACTTTGATGGAATACGTCACCCGATAACCGGCTAACGGATTAGCGTTAATTAAACGAAGCTTTGAAGCCGCAGCAAACACCGCCTTAAGCTTATTCACCACTTCACGAATGTACTTAGGCGCAAACCCCTCAACCAACATCGGTTTAACCAAAATGCCGTCAACCGCAATAAAACTGACTTCATGCAATCGAACATCAGCCAACCTCGGCAACAAATGACACTTGATCATCGACTTAATATTGCTGCGCCAACTTTTACTGTAGGTAGTGTTATTGGCAATATGTTCCTGGTACCACTCAAGCAAACTGCCGACCGAATCAAACTGGCCGGTCACCATGCCGCCCACATTACGTTTAGCCAACATCACCGGTAAATCAGCACATAAGGTCTTAATACACATGCTTGGCCAAGTGCCCACCTTTTGCCAAACTGTCTTACCGTTTTCATTTAATACCAAATGAACACTCGCCCGCGTTCGGCCAGCTGCTGCACGTAAACGAATTTCAGGAAACTGCGGATCACGATAATCACGACTCACCCCAACACGTAACCAACGCTTTAACGCCGCATCATTTAACTTGCCAACCTCAACACCAGATGCCGCCTTTTTCATCAGGCCACCAACCTATATTCCCAAGCGGTGCACTTTTCACGGCGGCGCTTTTGCTTAACCGAATTGGGCAACTCGCGCCAACGGGCACTTAACGCGGTTTCGCTATCGTGCACACCAAACTGGTCAAAACATTGTTGCTGAATTTCGTACAAGGTAAGAAAACGGCCACCGCTTAACACTCGCAGCAAACGCTCTTTTTGAGTCAAAGATTGATTACTCATCGTTAGCACTCCTTAAACCAAGTTGACGCCTAAACTTTGCCACCAACGCTTTACCCTCAGCAGGTTCAATGCGGCGGGTAGCACGAGTCGGTAACGCTTTAGGTAACTCAACATCAACCAACTCACCATTGCCGTATTTGCGACATATAATCTCGTATTGGCGGGTAAACATGGTTAAAACATCTTTTTCAAGGCCAGTAGCAAACAACCAAGTGCCACACTCACGCGTAGCCAAGCCAACAACATCATGGCTCCAATCATGCCCTTCAAAATTGTGATAATACTTTTTAGCTTCACGATAAGCAGAGTCCAAATCAGGCAATCCATAATCACAAGCAGTTGGCTTGCACCACATAGCAAACTGGCGTGGTGTTGGCCAAAACTGGCGATCACCCTGCTCGCGCCTTGCTCTGTTCAATCCCATTTGCACTTGCTCAGTTTTTCTAACTTCTTGTAGTGCCAGCGTCTTAAGCCATTCGCTCTTATGCACAGCTTCATCTTCATGCTTAGGTGCCCCAACAGGAAACAAAACACGCAACTTAGCAAACACACTGTCAACAATGGCCATATCCATAGCTGACGGCTGTTTAGTCCCACGTTCACCGCTTGGTATACCCACTTGAGTTGAATTAATTACTGTTTGAATAGATTTCATATCAATGGATCCTCTGGGTCAAAAACTGAGTTACCCCAATCGGCCTTAATCGCCTGTTTCGCAATCAAGCCAGCGTTAACTAACCAATCGAACTCAAACCCAATCCAGCAACGTGATGCACACAACGCAAAAACGTCATCAACCGAGCAACCAGCAGCAACCGCTTTCACCAAATGCGGTGCCAGGCGATTAACCGCTGTTTGGGTTAATTTGGCTTTTTTCTGCTTCCGAATGGATAACCAGTCTTTAAAAACTTGGTCGCTTGGCAAATCAGGCCACTTTGAAAAATCCAAAGGTGATTTTTTCGATGTGGTGACTACATCTTTTAAAGATTCATTGACTGGTTCAAAAGAGTGACTGATTCTGGGTGCAGGAGATTCACTAGGGGGTAGTGCAGCAGATTCACCACCTAGTGCAGCAGATTCACTAGGGGGTAGTGCGACAGATTCACTACCTAGTGCAGCAGATTCACCACCTAAACCACTTTTTTCATCAAAATTTAGATGAAAAACGTTAGACGAATTACCCTTAACACCCTTGCGATATTCACGGCGTAATAACCCCGCGGCTTCAAGTTTTTTAACATGGTCCATAACGCTACGACGGCTCATTTCACACTGCTCAGCAATGTACTGATAACTTGGCCAGCACTCGCCCTGGTCGTTCGCGTTATCTGCTAATTTCAATAACACCAATTTACGCAGTGGATTTCCCACTTTCGTTTTCATGGCCTTAACCATCAATTCCATACTCATGGGCGTAATCCCCACAAAATCAACTCAGCAAACGCTAAATTGACGTAACACAAATGCTTGCGTAACATGTAATTGCCTCTCTCTGTAGGTATTAACCCCGTGCTCAGGTCGCCAAACTTAAGCGGGGTTTCTTATTTTCAAAACACACATACAAAAAAGTTGATCATTCATTTCTGCTTTCAACATAAATATCTCGCGCCAAGTTAGTCCGTAACTGATAATAAATATCTCGCCGCTTGATGTGCTTTGCCTGATTAACTGGGTCTATTCTAGTTACTTCAATCGAACGCTCTGCGCGCTTTTCTTGCATCAGCAAATAACCCATAAACCAATCCACGCTGACTTGTGGTAACAACAACGTATTTGAATCACCTAACAGCACTTTACTCACCACCTTGCCCGCAATAGCCTCCAAACGGTCAGCCTTAACCTCAATCAATTCGGGTTCACGTTTTAACACCTCAATCATTCGGCCAACCTGTGAACGGCTAAAATTATCTAAGGTACTAAACCCATACAAAGTCGATCTATTACGTCTAAAATCGATTTCACACATAGGTGAAGCATCTTTAGCCAAGGCCGCAGCCTTCATCATCAATACGCCAGCCTGAGCAACCAACAATGCAACCTTTGGATCGGCCGCTTCATCCTGCTTCCGCAAAAAATCAGCAAACTCTGGTGAAGTATCTTTATTCAATTCGGAATCAGTTTGATTGCACGAAGTAAGTTTATCGAGATAGCTCAAACAACGTGGTGGTTGAAAACCTTGCACAATAGCCACCGCATAGATGCTCGCAACTTCTTGTGAGACTGGTGCATAACTTTCGTGCACCTGTTCTCCCAAAAATCGAGTAAAAGAAACCTTTTCGCCAGACTTCTCAATAACCCATTTTTCTTTCTTTTCAATCGATTTGTTATCACTTAACTGAGTCATCACGAGCCCCTTTAAACATAAAACAAAACCCAATAGTTAATATCACTGCCAAAACAAGCCAAACTAAAATAAATGACCCCATATCAACCTCGTTTACGCATCTGCACACTGCGCTGTAGGCGCTCATAATCATCACGACAATCTGCATCACAAAAGCGTTCAACCGTCGGTGACTCGCAATAAAAACAACGCCCCGTTAATGGCGGTAAAATCGGTTTCGCCTTGGTCAATTCACTGGTTAAATGCAGTTCAGCAATTTTGTTAGCTTCATCAACGTTATCCGCCATAGCTAACCAACCGACTTAAGGTTTGAATCCGATAAGTACGGATAATGGCGTTCAAGCACATCAATAGACATTGACGTTACCCCTCGTGATTCACGTAGTTCACGGTATGCGGTTTCAACTTTATGACGGCTTGGGTTAATCCCTAAACGGATAACAGCCACCTGTGCATCGCAATTTTCTTTAGTTAACGTTGCCGCCATGTCATCTGCACTCAACGACATAGCATCACTCACATGGTCAACAACAACTGTCACGCCAACCATGCCGTAAACATCGTTTAAATACCCAATGCGTAGCTCAACTGGCATAGCTGCCAATATCGCCTGCTCAACATAAAACAAGCGCTCAGGTACCGCGTTTTGGTCAGCGTACTGCCCAAGCCAACGGAAAATCTTTTGCGCATTCACTCGAGCATCGTTGTAAATATCATCCGAATAGGTAAACGCAATCCCCTCTTTAGCCAATACCGTTGCTAGCTTTAAGTCATCAACCGCTTGCACTACCGCAGTGGCCAACGCAGAACGGCTGACTTTAGGTAATTCAAGCCATGCATTAATGGCTTTCATCAATAAATCTAAACGTGATCTTTGTTTCATGCTTTTTCTCCATGCTTACGACTAAAATTAAACTGCTTGCTTGATCTGCGGGTTACCAACTTTGAGCTTACCGTTTGTGATCACTTGAATTTGATAAGCTCGAAGTAATGGGACGGTATCCCCCCACTTTGAAATTGCAGGCTGTGAAACATCAAGAACCTTAGCTAAGCGCCCTTGACCTCCAAAGTGAGCAATAACATCAGCTGTCTTCATAAAAACTCCAAAATTTTAATTAACCAAAATCATATTATAACCAAAGTTAATTGAATTCAACAATAAAATTAACTTTGATTAGTATCCAAGGTTATAACCTAAGTAATATAATTAACCCATGAAAACACTTGCCCAAAACATTCAAGACAAACTAAAAGCTTCTGGTTTAACCCAAAAGGAATTAGCAGATCGCGCCAACATCTCGCAGGTGATGGTGCACAAACTCATTTCAGGAAAGGCTAAAGAATCATCAAAGTTAGTTGCTATAGCAGGTGTATTAGGTTGCACTGCAGAAGAGTTAATGTATGGATTAGAAAAGCATGTTCCAACGAGCAATGCCGAATGGGCAGGCCCAATGGAAACATGGGATGGCAACACCCCACTAAATGACGATGAAGTAGAGATACCATTTTATATGGAAGTAGAATTAGCCGCAGGACACGGTATAGCAGAGGCTAGCGAATATCACGGCCCAAAACTACGCTTTGCAAAATCTACATTGCGTAAATCAAGTGTTGACCCAACCAACGCAGCTTGCGTCCGGGTGAGTGGTAACAGCATGGAACCGGTATTACCTAACGGCTCTACTGTTGGTGTGGATACATCACAAACCAACGTGATCGACGGCAAAATGTACGCTATCAATCACGATGGCATGTTACGCATTAAAACATTATACAAATTACCAGGTGGCGGGTTGCGTCTGCGTAGTTTCAATACCGCCGAATGGCCAGACGAACGTTACGAAGGTGATGATCTCAAGCAAATAAAGATCATCGGCAAAGTCTTTTGGTACTCTGTTTTACTATAATTATTTACTAAGATATTTGTATTTTTCTATATTCACATGTACATTGGATATTGAAAATAAGTAGTAAAACACAATAAAACGCTTGTATATTGAACAAATAAATGGATAATAGCGCGGCTTTTGCATGTGTCTGCTACTTTACGTGGCAGGCATTTTACATATAAGCGGCTATAATAAAATGGAGTAATACTATGAAGGGGGGAACTGCAATGTTAGTAGCCACCATCATGACCACCTTGACAGCGCCAACAGCTGAAGCTGAAATGCTGTCAACTAAAGCGAATACATGCTTTGAAACATTAGCGAATAAAGTTGATAAAACTCAACATGCATTAAAAACGCTTGAACAAAGAAAAGTACAGCTTGATGAATTATTAGCAAATTTTCGTCAGTACTATTACGATATAAGTAACGATGCTAATTTAGTTGACTTAAATGAGTATGAAAATATATTCAACCTAGATTTAACCGCTAGAGGGATTGGTGAGTTACTTAAAGGAATTTTAAAAAAAGAAGAGCTACACATCAAAGCTGAATATGGCAATGATGTCTACCAGTCTTTTCGCCATTTAGTGGCAACTCACGGCCAAGTAAGAAAGAACATGAGTAACATCCTTTCTGTTTATAAAAACATGCAAGGTATGGTAGAAACAGTGGAGCAAACAGCGTTTACTCCAACAAAAGAATTTTTTACTGCAGCGTTTGAAGTTAGTGAGAATGTTTATAACACTCATTAAAGCAAGACATAAGGATGTGATGTGGCAGTTCAAGTTACTTTTGCTTCAAATGTAGAAGCCCAGCTTAATGCTACTGGTTTTAAGCTGGCACCGCTAAAACAAGATCTAGAGCTTTATTTCGGCTCAAATAAAAGCAAAATTCCGCACTACTTGGGTAAAGATACGCCTTACCGTGATCCTGCACATATACAAGATTCTGAAATTCACCATATTCATATTTTTGTAGAAGGAATTTCATGCCCAAATGATTGGTCATCAGGTCGTCATCGTACAAGTAATTCATATATTGTTTATACATTTGGTTATTTTGACGAAGAAGCAGTTCATATAATTGACTTTTTAAGTCAACAAGCTCACGAACGTAGCAGAGCGAACCATTACAGCCTAATGACAAAATATAAAGTTGAAGCAGACTCTTTTAGAAGCAAATGTTAAAAAAACCGTTACTAGCGGTTTTTTTATCCAAAATATGCAACACCTTACTCAATTATCCCATAACTGCCATAGCAACAAAAAACACAATCACCCCAGCAATCGCAAACCAAACTACCCCTGACGAAATATGATCACGACTCTTACCACAATGTGGGCAGGCCTTTGCTGCACTGCTTTTCTCTTTCCCGCATTCATCACACTTAATTAATGCCATAAACCCTCCATAGTTAGCTAAATCTTTATATCACCTCAATCCCAAAAAATCATCAAACCAATAAACACAAAAAATAATTAACCAAAGTTATTGACGTGTGAGTTAACCAAAGTTATATTTAAGCCGTACCCCCAATAACCGAGGACGGCAAAATGATACTGACAAATACCCCTACAACAGACAAACAACGTGCTGAACATTTCCACCTGGTCAGTATTCGTTTTGCCTGCCTGCTCGCCACCAAACAAGACCCTATGGACTGTGAACGTGTTGCATTGCGTATAGCAAAACTTGAACGCCAATTAATGCACAGCAACCCAAGCCAACTGTTCAGTAGCCAATTTGAAAACCAAGCCGGTGAACTCGGTGACAACCTCGCCATGCGTTACAACCACCACACTGGCCGCATCACCATCTGGCGCAATACCCCATTACACCAATGCGGCAAAGTGTTCCAACTGAGGGCGAATGTATGAGTGCCGCAAACGAATACTGCGACCGTGAAATAGCCAAGTGCAAAGACATGATCCGCACTTGGCCCCACGAAGCACTATGCCTTAAGCGCTTAATTAAAGGCTGGCAACGCACTAAGCAGCAATTAAAGAACATCGAAACAATCAACAATGCTGAGGATTCAGTATGAGCCAAATACAAGCAGCAACAATTGAACGTGATGAAGGTTATTGGACGCACCCAGACTTACCTGAATGGGATGAAGGTACTCCACGAGCAGAATGCGAGGCATGGGCGGCAGATAATGGCGGTGAATTTGTAGCGATTTGGTTTGAAAATGATGCACCCGAAAATCTTATCGAACGATTCTATGATGACAGCGATAGTGATATTAGTGATTGGAGCCCCGTTTGCGAAAAGGCTGGTTCATTCTTACTGAGCATTCACGATACAGAAGATGGCCCAGTCGCACTGTTCTTCGCGCCTAAGGATAAGGACACTGATGCATGAAATACTTAATCCAAGGCGGTGAAAGCGCTGAACGCCTACAGCTGCTACTGCAACTCACCAACATTGAATCGCCCGACATAGTGGCTGCATTACATGATCACTTCGTCGCAGGTCACCAAGACACGGTGGCAGCTATTCGAAACAACGTTAAAAAAAGCAATTTATCACGGGCAATAGCACGATTAGAGCAAGTGACATTCACGGTTGAACAGATCAAAGAAATCGACTGGGCCAAGTTCAAATCAAGAAAGGTGGCGTAAATGAAATCTAATGCAGCATTTAAGCACCTGATTGGACATTATCGCAATCAAAAAATTGACCTAATTTGTGCATTAAAAATGGGCGACCCTATAAAAACAGCAATAGCACTAGGGGCGCTTGACTGTCTTTACTGGCAATCACTCGGTAATGGGTTAGTTAATTTTGCTAAAGGCATAGCAAGAACAATCATTCATTCTTACAAGTACCACCAAATTCGATTACCTGGCCACCCACAGCAAGGTTACCAAGTTAACGGTTACCCCAAGATGGATTTAAAAATGTTATTAAGCGGTGCAGCATGAATAAGGTAACCAAAACGTTCAGCACCAAACAAGGTGTTGTCACGTTATCACAGCCGTTCTTCACGCTAATGCACGAACAGCAGCAAGTTGAAGCAACTTACAAGCCAAACAACTACAACGGTTGGGGCATGTGTAAAACATTCAACGCTATTGAAGTTAGTGATTTCACCCAAGCCGATGCAGAGCTATTTGCCAGCACCGCCGATTCAAAACTACGCATACAGGGGTATGCAGCATGAAAAAGTCAGACGTTATCAAAGAAGCATTAAAACAATGGTATGCCCTTCCGCGTGATCAGGTCGGCTCATGCCAGCATTACATGAAAACACTAGCAGAAAAACTAGCTAAGGAAGGTAAGTAATGAGTGCAGCAATAAAGAGTGAATCAGACCTAATTGAATATTATTACATTAACCAGTACATGAGCGGTGATCAGGTGGCTGCCAAGCTTGGTCTAAGTCCATACAACGTAAAAAAGTATCTACGGGAGAACGGCATAGCAAGAAACCGGAAAGAAGCAACATCTAAAGCAGCAAGGACATTACGTCAAAAGGCGGCTAACAGTGCACTGAGCGCATACGACATGCAAGAACTGCGCGAATGCAGGGCTTCGACACTTGCTCTATCATTAATACGTAAAAGGAGATCTTGTGATGTCATTGTTGACTAAAGATGAACTTGAACAACTTAGTGGCCTAACGCAACCGGCTGCGCAAGTTAAATGGTTAAAAACACAAGGCATCAATCACTTCGTTAGAAATGACGGTAGGCCTTCTGTAACGTGGGAATTTGTAAATAACCCACATGGAAGCATGTTAACCAATATCAAATCCGCACAACCAAATTTTGGAGCATTAACCAATGCGAACGCGTAAACCAGAAGATGCATGGATGCCACCTTCTGTTTATCTTCATACACGATCTGGTGTTGCAGTGAGTTACGTTATCAAACGACGTAACTCAACTAAGGTGCTTTGTAAAATAACCGCCACTAAGGCGGAAGTATGGCAAGCATACGAACGTGAAGTGGCAGAAACCAGCTTAGAGTACACAGTTAATCGTTTAGTGATTGACTACCTAGGCAGCCAAAACTTTATCGACCTTGCCCCCCGCACTCAACGCGACCGAACCCGAGAGCTTGAATTGTTCAGTAAAGTGTTTGGCGAAATGAAGCCCGAGCAAGTCGAACCTTTTCACGTTCGCCAATACATCGACTTACGCGGAAAAACCAGCAAGACACAAGCAAACCATGAACTCGCTGCAGCCAGCGTAATGTTTGCTTGGGGTTATGAACGCGGCCTATGTAACAGCAACCCAGCGAAAGGCGTTAAAAAGTTTAAGCTTAAAGCTCGTGATAGATACATAACCGACACCGAATACAATGCCCTATTGGCATGTGCTGAAACTCGTCTAGCGATTGCTTGCGAGATAAGCTATCTATGTGCAGCAAGGCAAGGTGACGTCGTTCAGCTTACCTGGTCACAAATCTCTGATGACGGTATATATATTCAGCAAGGTAAAACAGGCAAAAAACAAATCAAAGCGTGGTCGAAAAGACTGGCAGAAGTTATTAATGAATCTAAGTTGCTACACAAAGGTGTTGCAAGCATCTATGTCATCAACAAGAACAAGGGCGGAAAACTCACACAGGAAGGGTTACGCAGCGCGTGGAAGCGTGCAATGTTAAAAATGGAACAAGAATACCCAAGCATTGAACGCACATTTACGTTTCATGATATTAAAGCAAAAGGGATCTCTGATTTTGACGGGACACTAGCAGAAAAACAGCAATATTCAGGTCACAAGACAATGGCCCAAGTGAACACATATGACCGGAAAGTGAGTGTAGTACCGACTATTGGAAGTAAAGCGAAGTGAATATAAATGCAAAAATGATACTTTCTTTTTCTACGTTATATTCTACAGAATTGAAAACGGCTCGCATATTTCTATGCAAGCCGTTGTTTTATTTGGCAGGGGTGGCAAGACTCGAACTCGCAACCATCGGTTTTGGAGACCGCTGTTCTACCAATTGGAACTACACCCCTGTTGACGAATGCATTATGCTAAACCCCCCCCTAAAGGTAAAGCACTTTTTTGCATTATCTGCCTAATTGCAGTTTTTTCAAACAAGTTTGTAGTTATTAATCGTTCAGTTGTCGCTTATAATTTTACAAGCCTGTTCTGGGCATTCAATAATTGCTATTTTGATATGACTAGTTGTGGAGTCTTATTTTCTACACGCTGCTTTAGGTACACTTCTTTAATGACTTTAAGTCCCAAGCTAAAACAAGAGTAGCGTAATGCTTCGTACTGACTTTCAAATGCTATTCTTAATGCTGCACAAGTCAAATCAGTATTCGGGCTGTCTGAGCAAACCCACCACTTTTCTTGCATACAAATCCATTACCACGGCTAAATAAAGCCATTTAGTTCCAGAGCAAATATACGTCACATCACCACACTAAACCTAGTTTATGACGTCAACGTTAAACTGTCGCTTTAACAAATTAGGCGCGATTGTAGGCTCATCATTCGCTATCTTGTAGCGATGTTTTCTGGGTTGGCTACTGATAAGTCCTGCATCTTGCATTAAACTGGCTGCCTTATAGCGGCCAACATTTTCACCTAATTGATTGAGCTGGCCTGCTATCGTTCTCGCGCCTGCTGAGCCTCGGCTATCACGGTGGATTGCAATTGCTTGCTGGCGCAATTTCTCTCGTTCAGGCTTCACTAGTCCACGATGTTTGAGATGATAATGGTAGCTACTACGCGGTATTCCAAACAAATGACAAAGCTGTTTGACGATGTTCTGCTCTCTCGATAACGATTCAATTAATGCTATCGTTTGATGTTGTCTTGCATTAAGAGAGCGGTAGCCTTTTTTAAGATATCTTTCTCCCATTCAATTTTCTTAATTTGAGCTTCAAGCTCTTGAATTCGTTTTTGTTCGGGAGTGATGGCATTAGCTGATGGAGTAATACCTTCAAATTCTTGTCTTAGCTGGGTTACCCAACGTCTAATCGCTGTCGGGCCTACGCCGGTTGCATCACAAGCTTCTCGGATTGTGTAGCCTTGTTTAATCACAAGGTTAGCAGTATCTATTTTAAATTCTGTTGAGTAAGTTGGTTGAGTCTTCATTACTTTTTACACCGTTTTATCTTAAGGCAAGTTTACCTCATATCGGTGTACAGTTTAATTAAGCCACAATAAGGTTGGCATCAACAAGATCTGACTGAGGACTTTGATAACCTTAGTATCCTTAAACTTCCGCCCTATTCGCCAGAACTCAACCCTATAGAACAAGTGTGGCAATGGCTTCGTCAGAATGAACTCGCCAATTGTTGCTTTAGTGGATATGACGATATTGTTGAGCAGTGTTCTATTGCATGGAATTGATTTATTGCAGAGCCGGAAAGGGTGATTCAACTATGTTCTAGACGGTGGACAAAACTGACCAATTAATTAATGTAAATGATATAATAGCGGGCTGTCTCACGACGCTTTCAAGTCAATTAGGCGCCTAAAAATAACCTATTTCACATGGGCATATCGGCCACACAAACATGATGTTCAGATAAACCAAGCCATAATATCAACAAATGACAGACGTAAAAAAGCCCGCTACATAATAGCGGGCTGTCTCACGACTCTTTCAAGTCAATTAGGCGCCTGGAAATGACCTACTCTCACATGGGGAGACCCCACACTACCATCGGCGATACTGTGTTTCACTTCTGAGTTCGGAATGGGATCAGGTGGTGCCACAGCTCTATGGTTTCCAGACAAATTTTGCTTATCTAACGCATTATTCTTGATGCATTAAATAATAATTCGAAAAGCTGATTATGCTTTATTAAAGCTTACTTGAGGTCTCGCACTGCTTAAGCGCTCTATTCTAACACTAAGGTCATGCTCCCTTTAGTACGACCTCCATGGAAGGAGGAAGTGCTAGAAAATGTCGGGAACATTTTCAGTAAAACCCATCTGGGTTGTATGGTTAAGCCTCACGGGTCATTAGTACAAGTTAGCTCAACGCCTCACAACGCTTACACACCTTGCCTATCAACGTAGTAGTCTCCTACGGCCCTTTAGAGAGCTTAAAGCTCTAGGGATGACTCATCTTAGGACTCGCTTCCCGCTTAGATGCTTTCAGCGGTTATCGATTCCGAACGTAGCTACCGGGCAATGCTATTGGCATAACAACCCGAACACCAGCGGTTCGTCCACTCCGGTCCTCTCGTACTAGGAGCAGCTTCCTTCAATCATCCAACGCCCACGGCAGATAGGGACCGAACTGTCTCACGACGTTCTGAACCCAGCTCGCGTACCACTTTAAATGGCGAACAGCCATACCCTTGGGACCGACTTCAGCCCCAGGATGTGATGAGCCGACATCGAGGTGCCAAACACCGCCGTCGATATGAACTCTTGGGCGGTATCAGCCTGTTATCCCCGGAGTACCTTTTATCCGTTGAGCGATGGCCCTTCCATTCAGAACCACCGGATCACTATGACCTACTTTCGTACCTGCTCGACGTGTATGTCTCGCAGTTAAGCTGGCTTATGCCATTGCACTAACCGTACGATGTCCGACCGTACTTAGCCAACCTTCGTGCTCCTCCGTTACTCTTTGGGAGGAGACCGCCCCAGTCAAACTACCCACCAGGCACTGTCCCGAACCCCGATAAGGGGCCGCGGTTAGAACATCAAAACTACAAGGGTGGTATTTCAAGATTGACTCCACTCTGACTAGCGTCAAAGTTTCAAAGTCTCCCACCTATCCTACACATGTAGGTTCAATGTTCAGTGCCAAGCTATAGTAAAGGTTCACGGGGTCTTTCCGTCTAGCCGCGGGTATACGGCATCTTCACCGCAATTTCAACTTCACTGAGTCTCGGCTGGAGACAGCGTGGCCATCATTACGCCATTCGTGCAGGTCGGAACTTACCCGACAAGGAATTTCGCTACCTTAGGACCGTTATAGTTACGGCCGCCGTTTACCGGGGCTTCGATCATGAGCTTCTCCGAAGATAACCCAATCAATTAACCTTCCGGCACCGGGCAGGCGTCATACCGTATACGTCATCTTGCGATTTTGCACAGTACTGTGTTTTTGATAAACAGTTGCAGCCACCTGGTATCTGCGACTGCCGTCAGCTTAGGGAGCAAGTCCCATCACCGACAGCAGCGTACCTTCTCCCGAAGTTACGGTACCATTTTGCCTAGTTCCTTCAGCCGAGTTCTCTCAAGCGCCTTGGTATTCTCTACCCGACCACCTGTGTCGGTTTGGGGTACGATTTCTACTAACCTGAAGCTTAGAAGATTTTCCTGGAAGCATGGCATCAACTACTTCATCACCTTAGTGACTCGTCATCAGCTCTCAACCTGTACATTTAAGTACGTATTCCCGGATTTGCCTAAGAATACAGCCTACTACCTTAAACGCGGACTACCAACGCCGCGCTAGCCTAGCCTTCTCCGTCTCTCCATCGCAGTTAGCAAAAGTACAGAAATATTAATCTGTTTCCCATCGATTACGCCTTTCGGCCTCACCTTAGGGGTCGACTCACCCTGCCCCGATTAACGTTGGACAGGAACCCTTGGTCTTTCGGCGAGGGAGTTTTTCACTCCCTTTATCGTTACTCATGTCAGCATTCGCACTTCTGATACGTCCAGTGTGGGTTACCCCTTCACCTTCAACCGCTTACAGAACGCTCCTCTACCGCGCACACCTAATGGCATGCACCCGTAGCTTCGGTGGTATGTTTAGCCCCGTTAAATCTTCCGCGCAGGCCGACTCGACTAGTGAGCTATTACGCTTTCTTTAAATGATGGCTGCTTCTAAGCCAACATCCTAGCTGTCTAAGCCTTCCCACATCGTTTCCCACTTAACATACACTTTGGGACCTTAGCTGACGGTCTGGGTTGTTTCCCTTTTGACAACGGACGTTAGCACCCGCTGTCTGTCTCCCGAGTAGTACTCATTGGTATTCGGAGTTTGCAAAGGGTTGGTAAGTCGGGATGACCCCCTAGCCTTAACAGTGCTCTACCCCCAATGGTATTCGCTCGAGGCGCTACCTAAATAGCTTTCGAGGAGAACCAGATATCTCCGAGTTTGATTGGCCTTTCACCCCCAGCCACAAGTCATCCGCTCATTTTTCAACATAAGTCGGTTCGGTCCTCCAGTTGATGTTACTCAACCTTCAACCTGCCCATGGCTAGATCACTCGGTTTCGGGTCTACGCCTTGCAACTAAACGCGCAGTTAACACTCGGTTTCCCTACGGCTCCGCTATTCGCTTAACCTCGCTACAAAACGTAAGTCGCTGACCCATTATACAAAAGGTACGCAGTCACGGTCTCAAGAACCGCTCCCACTGCTTGTACGTACACGGTTTCAGGTTCTATTTCACTCCCCTCACAGGGGTTCTTTTCGCCTTTCCCTCACGGTACTGGTTCACTATCGGTCAGTCAGGAGTATTTAGCCTTGGAGGATGGTCCCCCCATATTCAAACAGGATGTCACGTGTCCCGCCTTACTCGTTTTCATCTATGGTTAGTTTTCATGTACGGGGCTATCACCCTGTGCCGCTGTGCTTTCCAACACATTCCACTAACACCCCATAGACTTAAGGGCTAATCCCCGTTCGCTCGCCGCTACTAGGGGAATCTCGGTTGATTTCTTTTCCTCCGGGTACTTAGATGTTTCAGTTCCCCGGGTTTGCCTCACTACACTATGTATTCATGTAGTGATAACAGCTTATGCTGCTGGGTTTCCCCATTCGGATATCGTTAGCTCAAATGCTTATTACTAGCTCGCCAACGCTTTTCGCAAGTTATTACGTCCTTCATCGCCTCTGACTGCCAAGGCATCCACCGTATACGCTTAGTCACTTAACCATACAACCCAAATGAGTTTCACTTTCGTGAACCACCTGCGTTATATCGCAACTAGCTGGTTTTTACTTGTCTCACCTCCAGGGTAGGAAGTGGACTCGCCTTAGTTTTTAGAATATTCAAGACACTTAAACAGTGTTTTGAGAACTCAAGATACTGATACTTTCGCATCAGTATTATTTTTCGCACTAACGTAATCACACAAACGACAACGAATTATCATCTATGCGCCTTTAGTTAGTACTATCAGCTTTCCAAATTGTTAAAGAACAATGCTAACCGGCTCGCGGCGCATTTCACTCTACTTCCGAAGAAGTTAACAAGTAATCTGTGTGAACACTCACATGCATTGCTGCACTTTAGGTATTGAGTTAGTCGTATAGGTAAGGAGGTGATCCAGCCCCAGGTTCCCCTAGGGCTACCTTGTTACGACTTCACCCCAGTCATGAACCACAAAGTGGTGAGCGTTCTCCCGAAGGTTAAACTACCCACTTCTTTTGCAGCCCACTCCCATGGTGTGACGGGCGGTGTGTACAAGGCCCGGGAACGTATTCACCGTAGCATTCTGATCTACGATTACTAGCGATTCCGACTTCATGGAGTCGAGTTGCAGACTCCAATCCGGACTACGACGTACTTTGTGAGATTAGCTCCACCTCGCGGCTTTGCAACCCTCTGTATACGCCATTGTAGCACGTGTGTAGCCCTACTCGTAAGGGCCATGATGACTTGACGTCGTCCCCACCTTCCTCCGGTTTATCACCGGCAGTCTCCCTAGAGTTCCCACCATTACGTGCTGGCAAATAAGGATAGGGGTTGCGCTCGTTGCGGGACTTAACCCAACATTTCACAACACGAGCTGACGACAGCCATGCAGCACCTGTCTCACAGTTCCCGAAGGCACACCAGAATCTCTTCCGGCTTCTGTGGATGTCAAGAGTAGGTAAGGTTCTTCGCGTTGCATCGAATTAAACCACATGCTCCACCGCTTGTGCGGGCCCCCGTCAATTCATTTGAGTTTTAACCTTGCGGCCGTACTCCCCAGGCGGTCTACTTAATGCGTTAGCTTGGGAGCCCAGTGACTAAGTCACCAAACTCCGAGTAGACATCGTTTACGGCGTGGACTACCAGGGTATCTAATCCTGTTTGCTCCCCACGCTTTCGTACATGAGCGTCAGTCTTTGTCCAGGGGGCCGCCTTCGCCACCGGTATTCCTTCAGATCTCTACGCATTTCACCGCTACACCTGAAATTCTACCCCCTCTACAAGACTCTAGTTCACCAGTTCTAAATGCAATTCCCAGGTTGAGCCCGGGGATTTCACATCTAGCTTAATGAACCGCCTGCGTACGCTTTACGCCCAGTAATTCCGATTAACGCTCGGACCCCTCGTATTACCGCGGCTGCTGGCACGAAGTTAGCCGGTCCTTCTTCTGTAGGTAACGTCACAGCAGCGTGCTATTAACACGCTACCTTTCCTCCCTACTGAAAGTGCTTTACAACCCGAAGGCCTTCTTCACACACGCGGCATGGCTGCATCAGGGTTTCCCCCATTGTGCAATATTCCCCACTGCTGCCTCCCGTAGGAGTCTGGGCCGTGTCTCAGTCCCAGTGTGGCTGATCATCCTCTCAGAACAGCTAGGGATCGTCGCCTTGGTGAGCCATTACCTCACCAACTAGCTAATCCCACCTAGGTTCATCCAATCGCGAAAGGCCCGAAGGTCCCCTCCTTTCCCCCGTAGGGCGTATGCGGTATTAGCAGTCGTTTCCAACTGTTATCCCCCTCGACTGGGCAGATCCCTAGGCATTACTCACCCGTCCGCCGCTCGTCAGCAAAGAAAGCAAGCTTCCTCTCTGTTACCGCTCGACTTGCATGTGTTAGGCCTGCCGCCAGCGTTCAATCTGAGCCATGATCAAACTCTTCAATTAAAGTTTTTTGAAATATTCGGTTAGGAATATTTCGGCTCAATGAATTCTGATTTACACCTTATAAACTCGGAAGAATCTATAAGATGTTTGTTACATATTGCTATGAACATTCATCGTTGCATTGAGTTGAAATTTTTTGATTGCCAACATTCCGAAGAACAGAAGACAATTTCGAATAACTCAATACCTGTGAATGTCCACACAGATTTCTTGTTTAAATTGTTAAAGAACGTTGCTCACTATGAAGAAGTTTAAGTCTTTCATGTTAGCAGCCTAAGACGCTAGGTCGTTGGCTTGGGGTGCGTATTCTACGCTTCCCCGTGTTGGCGTCAAGTGTTTTTTCAAACTTTCTTTTCGCTGCTGAACTCAGTGTTTTGAAGCACTTAATTCAACCTAACCCGGTGACCGCTTGCGCTGTCTGCCGTGTCAGTGGATGCGCATTATAGGCAACACAGGATTTAGTGCAAGCCCTTTTGTATACCTTTTAGAAGAAAAGCAACCGACCGAACACTATTCAAACAACGCAGTACTAAAAGCACTCAACAAGGTTAAATTTCATTCCATTTCGCTACAGCTAAAATACAAAGGTTTACTGATTAAGATGTAATGAGACTTAAATGAAAGCTCTAATTTTTGGAATATGAAGAGTAGGGGCTATTTAATGAGGAGATAAGGACAAACAATTTATGGGAATGTAATCTATACCTAATAATGCCCAATGCTATTATTAAGCGTTACTGTCGTTAATGATCACTTCTTAGCTTCCAGTTTCATCTTTTGTACTCTTGGTGCTATCAGTACTATCAGTACTATCAGTACTAGGAGCATTACAGATAGATGAAGGTTGTTGTGTATCTTGTTTATTCAATTCGTCACCAACAATATGTTCCACTTTTAGTTTCTTAATACTTTTAATGGTAATAATCGGTCCAGAGAGTGCATAAATATAAAAGCCTAGGCAAAGTATGATTGCAGGTTCTACAGAAATAATAACGAATACACCGACAAGCATTAACATTACGACAAAATTTACCTTACTCCGCCAATCAACTTCTTTAAAAGAGTGATAGCGGAAATTACTGACCATTAGCAGTCCAGTTAATGTGGTAATGATTGCAGCTATGTAATTTATACTTGTTGTATCAATTCCATATTTACTACCACTCCAGATACTTCCAGCAATTAAAGCAGCCGCAGCTGGACTTGCAAGCCCTTGAAAAAACCTTTTGTCAGCCACACCGACTTGAGTATTAAAACGCGCCAACCTTAACGCTGCACATGCACAATAAATAAAGGATGCAAGCCAACCAATCTTACCTAAATCCTGTAACGCCCAGTTATAAACTAATAAAGCTGGGGCCATACCGAAGGAGACCATATCTGCCATACTGTCGTATTCGGCGCCGAAATCACTTTGCGTATTTGTAAGCCTCGCAACTCTGCCGTCAAGGCCATCACAAATCATGGCGATAAAAATAGCAATGGCAGCAGATTCGAAATGGCCATTCATCGATGAAATAACCGCATAAAAACCTGAAAATAATCCTGCTGTGGTAAACAAGTTAGGTAATAAGTAAATACCTTTGTTTTTTACTGGGTGATTGGATGAATTTTGCATACACTTTAAATATTATCGTTTAGATGTTGGATTTATAATCAAGATAGCATATTTTTATACATTCAAGCATAACGTCAATTAGCTTTAGGATACTCAAATGGGAATTATGCGTTTAGTTATTGTTTTAACCACTTTTGCATTTAGTACATGCTTATTTGCCGCGACAATTTACACTTGGGTAGATGAAAAGGGTGTAGTTCATTACAGTCAACAACAGCCTCAAAATGTAGATGCTAACAAGATTTACAGTGAAGATATGGAACCGTCTAAAATAGGCACACACACACCACAGAAAAAATCTTCCGTTAAAGTTGAATCTGAGTTAGAGAAATCGGCAAAAATTATTAACCAAAAGGATAAGCAACAGGCGAAAGATATCTGTGAAAGTGCTAAACACAGCCTTAACGTATTAAAGACCCACAGTAAGTTAAGCCAACAAAACAAAGAAAGCGGCGAAACAGTGACCATGACAGAAGAACAAAGACAAGCAGCGATAAAAGAAAATACTGACCGAATCCGTTTATTTTGCAATACACAACAATAGAAAAAGGGAGCAACGGCTCCCTTTCTTATATCAGCATAACTTAATATTGCTAAATTACATTATTGAATGAATGCTAATTTTCCCTCTTTCACTACGACTTTGATCATTTTACCCGGCAGCAATTCGCCACGGAGTAATTTTTGGGCTAACGGATTTTCAACTTCTTGCTGCAATGCTCGTTTTAATGGCCTTGCACCATAGACAGGATCAAATCCAGCATCCGCGATTAACGTTAGAGCCTCATCAGACAATTCAATATCGAACTCTTTTTCAAGCAAACGTTTGCGTAAGAGCTCAAATTGAATGCTGGCAATATGTTTGATGTTTTCTTCATCTAATGGATGGAATACAACTGACTCATCAATACGGTTTAAAAACTCAGGACGGAAACTTTGTGTCACCACATTCATGACCCCAGCTTTCATCTCTTCATAACTCGTATGACCAAATCCCTCTTGGATAATATCTGACCCAAGGTTCGAAGTCATAATGATGACAGTATTTTTAAAATCAACCGTTCTGCCTTGACCATCAGTCAAACGACCATCATCTAATACTTGCAGTAATACGTTAAAGACGTCTGGATGCGCCTTCTCAACTTCGTCTAACAATATCACTGAGTAAGGTTTACGGCGTACTGTTTCGGTTAAATACCCTCCTTCTTCATAACCTACATATCCTGGAGGGGCTCCGACCAAACGTGACACTGAGTGTTTTTCCATAAATTCAGACATGTCGATACGCACCAACGCGGATTCAGTATCGAATAAGAATTTAGCTAACGCTTTACATAGCTCAGTTTTACCGACACCAGTTGGTCCAAGGAATAAAAAGGATCCGATTGGACGTTGAGGATCAGCAAGACCAGCACGACTACGACGAATGGCATTAGATACCGCTTCGACAGCCTCATTTTGACCGATAACACGTTCGTGTAATGCAGCCTCCATGTGCAATAGCTTTTCTCGTTCACCTTCGAGCATTTTCGACACAGGAATACCGGTAGCTTTTGATAACACTTCAGCGATTTCTACTTCCGTGACTTTATTACGCAGCAATGTCATATCTTGCATTTCTGCTTGAGATGCTAAATCCAACTGTTTTTCAAGCTCAGGAATACGCCCATACTGTAGTTCGGACATACGTGTTAAGTCCCCAGCACGTCGAGCCACTTCCAAGTCCATTCTAGCTTGTTCAAGGTCGGCTTTAATATGTTGAGTTCCAGCTAGTGCAGCTTTTTCGGTATGCCAAATCTCATTCATCTCTGAGACTTTACTTTCAACATCACTCAGTTCATTTTGTAAAAACTCTAGACGTTTACGACTGGCATCATCAGACTCTTTACTTAACGCTTGCTCTTCTAGTTTTAGTTGAATAGCACGACGTTCTAATCGATCTAGCGCTTCTGGTTTAGAATCAATTTGCATTCTAATACTAGATGCCGCTTCATCGATTAAGTCGATAGCTTTGTCTGGTAATTTTCTATCTGAAATATAGCGATGTGACATTGTTGCAGCGGCAACAATAGCAGGATCAGTAATCTCTACATGATGATGTAATTCATAACGTTCTTTTAAGCCACGTAAAATAGCAATGGTATCTTCAACACTCGGTTCATCAACAATCACTTTTTGAAAACGACGTTCTAATGCGGCATCTTTCTCAATATATTGGCGGTATTCGTCTAGCGTTGTTGCACCAACACAATGCAGATCGCCACGCGCTAATGCCGGCTTAAGCATATTACCAGCATCCATTGCGCCCTCGCCCTTACCTGCGCCGACCATTGTATGCAGCTCATCAATAAACAGAATGACCTGACCTTCTTCTTGGGATAGCTCATTGAGGACTGCTTTTAAGCGCTCTTCGAACTCACCGCGATATTTAGCCCCCGCAATTAACGCGCCCATATCCAATGATAAAACACGCTTATTTTTAATTCCTTCAGGGACTTCGCCATTAACAATACGTTGTGCTAAACCTTCAACAATAGCCGTTTTACCCACGCCAGGCTCACCAATTAATACTGGATTATTTTTTGTTCGGCGTTGTAATACTTGAATCGTACGGCGGATTTCTTCATCACGGCCAATAACAGGGTCTAATTTCCCTTGTTCAGCGCGTTCGGTTAAATCTACAGTAAATTTTTTCAACGCTTGGCGTTGATCTTCAGCATTGGGATCATCGACATTCTGGCCACCACGCATATCTTCAATGGTTTTTTCCATTAATTCTTTGGTCGCACCAGCATCTTTCAATGCCTTGGCAAGCTGATCATTATTTTCCAATGCGGCTAAGATAAACAATTCCGATGAAATATATTTATCTTTACGCTTTTGGGCTAATTTATCGCAAAGATTCAATAAACGAATTAACCCTTGTGACAGCTGAACATCACCACCAGTACCTTCAACCTGCGGTAAATTCTCTAACGCTTGGCTAACAGCTGAACGAAGCGCGCTGACGCGAATCCCCGCTTGCGTGAGCAAAGAATGAATAGAACCGGAATCTTGATTTAATAGCGCCATCATTAAATGAATAGGTTCAATAAATTGATGGTCGCGCCCCAAGGCTAACGATTGAGCATCGGAAATGGCAATTTGAAACTTATTAGTCATACGATCGAGTCTCATACAACCTCCTAGGATCTGACACTTATGGAAGGGAAATTAATTCAGAAACGAATAATTTGTTATCTTAATGATGGGGGCATTTTATTTAATTTCAAGCTTAAAACTTAATCTACATCAACAAATCGTGTATTTTTTAAACTCAAACAAATAACTTAGGATTTAAGCCAAATTAACGAAGCCATTCGGCCAGTTTGTTTATCTCGACGATAAGAGAAGTAATCAGGATCTGAAAAGGTGCACACATCAGCACTATAAACTTGAATGACACCCGCAGCAGACAAACGCAGCTTAGCCAGCCCAACTAAATCACCTAAGTATTTGGTGTGATGACGTACAAAGTACCTTGAAGCTTGCGGATCTTTATTGATAAAAGCATCACGAACCTCACCGCCAACCTCAAATGAAGAAGAGCCAATTGCAGGCCCCAAATAAGCATTCAATGTTGATGGTGCAGATTTAAACATCGTCAAGGCTTGCTCAATGACACCCTCACACAAACCACGCCATCCAGCATGGACAGCCGCCACTTCAGTACCTTGTTGATTACACAATAATATCGGTAAACAGTCGGCGGTCATTACCGCGCAAACATTACCAAATTGATTGCAATAACTACCATCCGCCAACGTTATTGAGCTATCTGCGCTCAACGTCTGTAAATCGACGATATTAGTACCGTGGACTTGCTCGAGCCAAGTTGGCTTAGCGGGTAGTGATAATGTTTCGCTTAAAATTGCACGATTAGCTAATACATCTTGAGGCTTATCGCCAACATGTAAACCTAGATTTAAACTATCAAAAGGGCTAACACTGATACCGCCATAGCGATTTGTCATTGCTATGGCAACGTTATCAGGTATAAGCCAATCGTGCTTAAGCATTATAAATACACTATCGGATTAAGCTCTGTATCAACTCGTAGTGCTTTAGTTAACTCAGCCATGTCATCAGGAATAGGCGCATGCCATGTCATGATTTCACAAGTAAATGGATGAGCAAGCTCTAAACGCACCGCATGTAATGCTTGACGATTAAAGCCTTTAAGCAACTCAAAAAACTCTGGGCTAGCAGATTTAGGAGGACGAGGTCGACCACCATAAACAGGATCACCAACAAGCTCATGCCCAATATATGCCATATGAACACGAATTTGGTGAGTTCGACCACTCTCTAAACGTAAACGCAAACGCGTATGAGCCCGGAATTTCTCAGCGACACGATAGTGAGTCACTGATGGGCGACCACCATGTATCACGGCCATTTGGGTACGTCTAGTTGCGTGACGATCGATAGGTTCATCAACAGTGCCACCAGCGGTCATGGTACCCAATACAATTGCTTCATATTCGCGAACAATATCACGAGCTTGTAAGGCCGCTACCAAGTGTGTTTGTGCTTCAACCGTTTTAGCAACAACCATTAAGCCCGTGGTGTCCTTATCTAATCGATGTACAATACCCGCTCTTGGAACGTGCTCAATACTAGGACAATGATGTAACAATGCGTTCATCAATGTGCCGTCGGCATTGCCCGCACCAGGATGAACAACCAAACCTGCTTGCTTATTCACCACTAAAATATGATCATCTTCATAAACAATATTAAGGTCGATATTTTGTGCTTGTGCACGCACTTCTTCCTCAATAGTGGCAGTCACTTCTATCAGTTGAGTTTCGAAAACCTTTTCCCGTGGCTTGTCGACTGTGATACCGTCAACAGTAATTGCACCAGATAGGATCCATTCCTTGATGCGTGTGCGCGAATAGTCAGGGAACAAAGCAGCTAATGCTTGGTCCAATCTCAGACCGGTTTGTGTTGCTGTGATCTCGCTTTTTAGATTAATCTCTTGTGTCATAGGAACCGTACCCCAGTTTAGGGGTCCAAAGTGAATGAACTATCTGTTACAATCGGATGTTTTCCATTTTACCGTGAAATGGAAAAATTCTTAACAACAACTTAAAAAGAATTGAATTCAAGTATGCATAAAATTGCCAAAGGTGCCGCCCTAGTATTACTTTCACTGGCTTTAACAGCCTGTAGTAGCAGTCCAGAAGACGATGATGTTGCCAATAAAGCATCACCTGAGGTACTGTATTCACAAGCAAGAACGTCAATGGAATTAGGTAATTACTCTAAAGCCGTCCGTTCACTTGAAGCATTAGACTCACGTTTTCCATTTGGTCCGCATAAAACTCAAGTTCAATTAGACTTGATATACGCGTATTACAAAATGGATGATGCAGCCTCGGGACTTGCTAATATTGATCGCTTTATTCGCCTCAATCCAACGCATCCTAATATAGATTACGTCTATTATATGCGTGGTTTAACTAATATGCAGGCAGATAATTACTTATTTCACGATTTAATGAATATTGATCGTACCGATCGCGATCCAAAGAATGCCCAAGATGCATTTAAAGATTTCGATCGATTGATTAAATCGTATCCAAATAGCAAGTATTCTGCCGATGCACAGCAACGTATGCAGTTCTTAAAGAACCGTTTAGCCAAATATTCAATTAAAGTTGCCGAATATTATATCAAAATGAACGCATGGAGTGCAGCTGCAGTTCGTGCTCAAACAGTTATGGAAAAATTCCCAGGAACACCTTCAACTGAACGAGCATTAGAGATTATGGCTGAAGCATATGGCGAATTAGGTCAGGAAAAATTACAACAACACGTTAAAACTGTGATGAAAGCAAACTTTCCAAATAATGAGATATTAACTAACTAGCCATTATTTAATCTCAACGGCAGTTAATTAGTTATTACCATTAAACGCTCCACGGAGCGTTTTTTTATGCCTGACCAACCAACGTTGGCAAATTTATCTCTACTCTAGTTTACTTAGTCTCAGTATCACTCAGTAAAAATGCACCATAACATTATTTAAGTAACTAACCAGCATAACAATGAAGTATTACACTCACTATGATGCTTTGGCTGAATAACATTCGATGCGCACAAAATACATCCAAATGAAGCAAATTTTGACATAAATAGTAAAAACAGGTTGACTAAGCAGGTCAAAACCCTTTAAATTGCGTCCGTCGCCCGAATAGCTCAGTCGGTAGAGCAGAGGATTGAAAATCCTCGTGTCCCTGGTTCGATTCCGGGTTCGGGCACCATATTTATGTTGGTGGCTTCAGCGACTAATAAAATAAAGTTATTTCGCAATACATGTTTTGCAGGTGTGGTGGAATTGGTAGACACGTCAGCTTCAGGTGCTGATGCTCGAAAGGGCGTGGAGGTTCAAGTCCTCTCACCTGTACCAAATAACTTTATACTTTTTACAAAAAGGCCTCGCATTGCGAGGCCTTTTTGTTTTAATTTATTGTACTTAAAGATGATAAATACATTTTAAGACGGCACATAATTTACAATCTCAATACCATTTATCTCTGCTAATAAATGGTATATCAAAGATTAAACCCACTACATAGGTTCAATATAATCCACCATTAACTGCACGGTTTGGTTACCCCTAAACTCATTCACATCTAGTTTATACACCACACGAGCATGCTTAATGGTTGCATCAGGCCATATGGCTAAATCAATATTGAAAGCTATACCATCTAACATCATACTGCCGCATTCTGTCTCTAACAAAAGCTTTAGATGTTTTTCGCCAACTATACGTTGCTGGATAACATTAAACACGCCATCAAACAAAGGCTCTTCAAACGATTGCCCCCATGGCCCTGCATTACGTAATAAAAATGCGGTATCAAGTGTCATTAAATCAGTAGACAACTCACCATCAGAGAGTAACTCTCCCGTCAGCTGTTCATAATCCAAGACTTCCCTTACAGCATTGTCAAAGGCTTGTTTAAACTGCTCGAATGCGTCTTCTTTTAGTGATAATCCCGCCGCCATCGCATGACCACCAAATTTGATTATCATTCCAGGATATAAGCCATTAATGCGTTCAAGTAGATCGCGCATATGTAGACCTTTAATCGAACGGGCCGAACCTTTTATTGCGCCATCACCTGCATCGGCAAAGGCAATAACGGGACGTTGATATCGATCCTTAATCCGTGAGGCTAAGATCCCAATC
Organism: Shewanella polaris; assembly: GCF_006385555.1. Taxonomy (NCBI): domain Bacteria; kingdom Pseudomonadati; phylum Pseudomonadota; class Gammaproteobacteria; order Alteromonadales; family Shewanellaceae; genus Shewanella; species Shewanella polaris. The sequence goes on from NZ_CP041036.1 coordinate 3,817,820, forward strand.
ACCCCCTGATGCCAATCATCTTGAAAAATGGCAATGCCCCAGGGTAAATCATCTTCATTGAGCGACACTTTCGATAAACTTTTTAATGCCTCTTGTTGCATGCCGGTTTCAAGCTCGCGGCGCTCTTGGTTTAATCCATCTAGTTCGGCAGCCATTCTTCTGGCCAGAAAAATGTCTTCACATAATAAGGTTTCAACCCCTAAGGCCATTTCATCTAAACGGCCAGCGGCATTTAATCTGGGGCCGACTGCAAAACCAAAGTCTGCGGCAACCATCTTTTCAGGGCTACGTTTTGCAACTTCAAGCAACGCCGTAATACCAACACGACAGCGGCCATTACGAACACGCTGTAATCCTGCATTCACTAAAATACGGTTATTAGTGTCCAACGCCACAACATCAGCGACAGTCCCTAACGCGACAATATCGAGTAATGTTCCTAGATTGGGCTCTGTAATTTTTTGCTGTTGATACCAATTACGCTGTCTTAATTCTGCTCGCAAAGCTGACATGAGATAAAACGCCACCCCAACACCAGCAATAGATTTACTCGCAAACTGACAACCGGGTTGATTTGGATTGACAATAACATCAGCATTGGGCAATGAACTTCCAGGCAAGTGATGATCAGTTACAATAACAGTCATCCCCAACAATTTGGCAGCTGCAACCCCCTCAATTGACGAGATGCCATTATCGACCGTAATGAGTACATCGGCATTTTTACTATAAGCCACCGCAACAATTTCAGGGCTTAAGCCATAACCATAATCAAATCGATTAGGAATAAGGTAATCGACATTGTTAGCCCCCATTAATTTCAATGCTAAGATACATACACTAGTTGACGTGGCGCCATCAGCATCAAAATCGCCAACAATCAATATTGATTGTTGCGCAGCAATCGCATCTGCAATAATCACGGCGGCTTCTGCAAGTCCTTTCATAGTATCTGGACGTAACAACTTATTTAGCACTAATTCACAGTTATCTTCATTAACTCCACGGCGAGCATAGAGTTGTTTCAGTATTGGCGGTAAAGAAGCAGGTAAATGGCTATCATCAACCTGAGGGCGACGGACGATTTTATGAGACAAAAGGCAACCTTAATCGGACGGTAAGAAAATAGAGCATAACAAAAAGGTGAGCCGAAGCTCACCTTGATTTATATTATTAGCACAGACTCTTCGGCTTGGACTTATAATTCAGCGTTAATAAAACTGAATTATAAATTTGATTCGATAGTATTTAATAACTCTGCCGGAGCTTGATAGCCAGGTACCATAACACCATTTTCTAAAATCAATGCTGGTGTGCCGTTAACACCAAACGACACACCTAACTTATACTGCGCAGCAATATCAATACCACAACTAGCCGCTTTAACATTGCCACCGTTTTTAGCTTCTGTCATCGCTTTTAAAGGATCTTTGGCACACCATACTGCTTGCATCTCATCAGCATTAGCAGAAGGAATACCCGCACGAGGGAAAGCTAAATAGCGAATAGTAATGCCTAAATCATTATAACCTTGCATTTGATTGTGTAACTTACGGCAATAGCCGCAATCAACATCGGTAAATACGGTAACAACATGCTTTTCATTTTTGGCTTTGTAAACCAACATATCATCTTCAAATGGCTTGAGTAATTTAATACGAGGTCCAGCTAATGCTGCCTCAGTTAAGTTTTTCATGCCTTTGTCCATATCATACAAATTGCCATGAAATAGCTTGGCGCCATCTTTAGTTACATATAATACGCCACGGTCGGTCAGTGCTTGATATAAACCATCAACTGGAGATTGTTGAATTAATGTCACGTTGACACCCAAGGTCTCAGTGAGTTTTTGCTTTAGTGCTGATTCATTGGAGACATCGGTCGCAGGTGCCGCAGACACTATAGGAGCGATAATAAGGCTGGCAACAAGGGCTAATGCTTTGGTTAACTTCATGATAGTTCCTAAAATTACACGGGTTCGATTAGAATAGACCCGACTTAGTAGATAAAACTTACAGACTTAGTTCCACTAACGCAACTAGACTGACACGCTTAAAATGTAAGGATTTGATCATCCAGGTAATCATTAAGATGCTTACCCTCGCGGATGATGCTGACTATGTAACTGTTGTAAACGCACTTTTGCTACGTGAGTATATATTTGTGTAGTTGATAAATCACTATGTCCCAATAAAAGTTGTACAACCCTAAGATCCGCACCGTGATTCAATAAATGGGTAGCAAAAGCATGGCGTAAGGTATGTGGTGATAAATGACATTGAATACCCGCTCTGGCCGCATACAATTTAATTCGATGCCAAAAGGTTTGTCGAGTCATCATTTGTCCGCGACGTGACGGAAACAACACATCTGACTGCTTCATACTCAATAACTCACCACGAGCAAACTTAATATATTGTTCAACCTCCGCGATGGCAAGCTCACCCAACGGAACCAAACGCTCTTTTCCTCCCTTACCCATGACCCGAACCAAGCCTTGACGCAAACTAATTTGTTCCATGGTTAAACTCACCAATTCAGTTACTCGTAATCCGGTCGCATACAAGAGTTCCAACATCGCTTTATCGCGATGCTCAATGGCTTCTTCGGTATTTGGCTCGGATAATAAACTGTCGATTTGCGCCTCTGACAATGTATCCGGCAATTGACGAGCTAACTTAGGAGACTTAATTAATGCAGTTGGATCTTGGCTAATTTTCTGCTTAACCAATAAGTAAGCATAAAAACGCCGTAAACTACTGAGTAATCTTGCGGTACTACTTTTAGCAAAGTTTTTATCAAAACGTACAGCGAGATAATCACGCAGTACTCCCTGATCGACTTGCAGCAAATTCAGCCCTTTGGCCAAAACATAACGATCTAAATTTTGTAAGTCTGTACGATAGGATACCAAGGTATTATTACTTAACCCATTAGTTGACCATACGTCATCAATAAACTGGTTAATTAAAGGATTCGGTTGATAAGCAAGTTTGGCCAAAGCAGTATCCAGTAAATAATAAAAACGACGCTAGATAATTTATCATAACGTCGTTGTATTGATTTGTTTATTATGACCTATTTACCGTTTAAACAACCGCTTTATTATCCATTTTTTTAGGTAAAAACAAACAAACAATTGCAGTCAATGTTGTAGGTAGCAACCAAGCCATTCCCTCTGCATGCAATGGCAGAAAATCAAGGAAACTCATGTCCATACCAGCCGTTTTTAAACCATCGAAAATACCAAAAAAGAGTGCAACACTAAGTACTAGACGATGGGAGAACTCTGGTCGAGCAAAGCGTTCTGTTAAAAAAGTCACCAATACCAATGCAATCGCAACGGGGTAAATGGTCATTAGCACAGGAATACTGATACTAATTAGCTGCGTTAGGCCAACGTTTGCAACAGTGGCACAAATCACACTTAGCACCACTACCAGCAACTTATAAGACAAGCTTGGCATTAACTCATTGAAGAACTCAGAACATGCCGTCACCAAACCAATCGCAGTAGTTAAACATGCTAGCGTCACAACCGTTGACAACATTAACGAGCCGATTCCGCCAAAATGATGAGTCACATAGTTTGTTAAAATTTGTCCGCCATTATCTGCACCAATAGCAAAATCACCAGCAGAAGCACCAAGATAAAACAACGAAACATACACAAAACCTAAACCACCAGCAGCGATGAATGCAGCACGCACTAAATATTTAGTTTGATCTGCTAGATCGTTAACGCCTTTTTTGCGTAATAAATCGATAATTAACATACCAAACATCAAAGATGCCAAGGTATCCATGGTGTTATAACCTTCAATAATGCCTTTGGTTAATGGGTTATTAATATACTCACCGACAGGCGTATTCACCTCTGCGCCAGGAATAATAATCACTGAGCAGGCTAAACCCACCAATAATAAAATCAATACCGGCGTAAGTATTTTGCCCACGCTATCGAGCAACTTGCCTGGAAATAAAGAGAGAAACATCACGATAGAGAAAAACACTAGCGTAAAAATAAGTTGCGCAATACTGAACTCTTTTCCGCCTAACATCATCAATGTGTCAGGGTTACTGATAAAAGGCCTTGCTCCTATTTCAAACGCCACCAAAGCAGTACGCGGGGCAGCAAATGCAGGGCCGATGATAATGTAAATAGCAATAGCTAACGCCGTTGCTGCAAATGCTGGTAATAATGCCATCACTTTACCATTAGCTTTGGCAACAGCGATTAAGCCAATCAATGGCATACCCACAGCGGTAATTAAGAAACCTAACATCGCAAAGGACATATTCTCGCCAGCAAGCATGCCAGCAAAAGGTGGGAAAATTAAGTTACCCGCACCTAAAAAAAACGCAAAGGTCATAAACCCTAACCCTAGCGTATCTGTCACACTCATTTTGGTTGTTTGCACTACTCGCCTCATTTTATTGTTATGTTTTTTAACAAACCTAATTGATTACAGCGTAATTAGCTACTGTTGAACTGAACTAACAACAAATTGTAAAGTTAAAAATACACTTAGAAATAGTAAAACTTTTATTAAAAGTAACGAAATAACTCGTTAGGTCTGAACTCAACGACGCATCCCTGTCGAAATAACCTAAATTAGACTTTTTACTCAACTTTACGTCTAAAAAAGTGCGCAAACTAATATCAAATATCATCTATATACTCAAGCTTAAGCGGGGCAAACAATTAAAATAAGTAATTATAGTTACAAATTGTGGCAGGACTTGTGCGTATATTCACCACGCCTATGAACGTTACGTTAAATTACATAACAAAAACTCAACCATTACAGGCAGTGACAATTAACACGCGACAGTAAAAACCAAAGCAGTTATGATCCCGTTCGAGTCATTCAAGCAGCTGAAAGAGTAATCTATTACCTATGTCTTTTACGTTTAAACAATTTCATATCGATGATAAAGAATGTGGTATGGCTGTGAGTACTGATGCGGTTTTACTCGGTGCATGGGCTGAATTGACACAATCTAGTTATATTCTAGATATTGGTGCAGGAAGCGGTTTGCTCAGCTTAATGGCAGCACAACGAAGCCCTCACCACACCAGTATTATTGCAGTAGAAATAGACAATGCTGCAGCAAAGGCTTGCCAATTTAATATTAAGCAAAGCCCTTGGTCAGAGACAGTGCAACTATTTCACGGTGCTATTCAAGACTTTCAACAGCAACACAATAACAATGATGAGCCATTATTCGACCATATTATTTGTAACCCCCCCTACTTTGAGCAGGGTACTCAGGCCAAAAACAACGCGCGAGCAGATGCAAGACACACCAACACCTTGTCATTCGCTGAATTACAAAGCGTGATCAGCCAATTACTGGCGCCTCAAGGCACGGCAAGTGTTATTTTACCACGGCAAAGTTTAACCAGTTTTACTCAACAACTCAGCGCTTATAGTCTATTTGTTGCAAAGCAGTTTGATATCATTAGCATTGAGGGAAAGGTAGCTAACAGATCAATATTGGCAATCCAGCACAAGCCAATAACAAGCGAACCGCCAACACTAGCTAATCCAGCTGTTGAAACCCAGCACCACCAGATGACGATCCGCGATAAACAAGGACGATACAGCGAAACAATGATAGATTTATGTCGCCCATTCTACTTAAAGCTTTAGCCTGCTCATTAGGTCAGCTATAATACTCAACTATTTTTCAGCGAGACCAGCGCATGCAATTTGAAGATTTCCAGCTCGACCCTAGCTTATTAGAGTCACTCAAGGCCATGGGACACAACACCCCTACCACCATTCAGCAGCAAACCATTCCATTGGCCATGGATCAGCGGGATATTTTAGCGCGTGCGCCAACCGGCACGGGAAAAACGGCCAGCTTTTTACTGCCCGCATTGCAACATTTAATCGATTTCCCGCGTCGTTTTGAAGGTCAAGCACGTATTTTAGTGCTAACACCAACTCGCGAATTAGCCAGTCAAATTCATCGTTACGCCAGCCATTTAGCCACTGGACTCGATCTTAATATCGTCATTATTACTGGCGGTGTGCCATATGGCCCACAAGAAGAAGCATTAGAAAATAACGTCGACTTGTTAATCGCCACCCCGGGTCGATTAATGGAATACTTAGACAAAGATAAATTTGACGCCACTGAAGTTGAAATTTTAATCATTGATGAAGCTGACCGTATGCTTGATATGGGATTTTCATCAGTGGTGCAATCTATTGCCATTGAAGCTCAAGGTCGCAAACAGAATATGTTGTTTTCTGCCACGCTTGAAGGCAATGGTGTAAACCGATTTGCTCGTGAATTGTTAAACGATCCAATCATGGTAGATGTAGAAGCACCACGCAGTGAAAAAGCCAAAGTGCATCAATGGATTCACTTAGCTGATGATCAAGCGCATAAATTTGCATTGTTATGCCATATTCTTCAACAAGAAAATGTTAAACGCACCATAGTGTTTGTAAAAACACGCGAAATGGTTGCTAGTTTGGAAGGGTTACTACTAAAAGCCAATATTCCTTGTGCATTTATGCGTGGCGATATGGAACAGAAAAAACGCTTCCAAGCACTTGGGCGTTTTTCTAAAGGCGAAGTCAATGTGTTATTGGCTACCGATGTAGCAGCTCGAGGAATTGATGTTGATGATATTACCCATGTGATTAACTTTGACATGCCCCGCTCTGCTGATGCGTACGTCCATCGAATTGGCCGCACTGCACGCGCAGGCGCCAAAGGAACCGCAATCTCATTGGTTGAAGCACACGATATGCGGATTATCTCTAAAATCGAACGTTATATTGAGTTGCCACTTAAACGCCGTGTCATTGAAGAGCTCCGCCCTAAACACAAAGAAGCCAAAGTGCCAGGTAAGAAAAAAGCGAATGCCAAAGATGCTCGAGTGAAATCGAAAAAGTATAAGAAAAAATAACGTCTAGGCTGATTTATGTTGCCCCTAAAATAAGGCGCCAACTAAATATTAAAGCGAATTACTGAGTAATTCGCTTTTTTATCCCTAAAGCACTATATATCATCATTAACTAGACTTAATATCGCAACAAAGTGTCAAGATGTGTCAATTTATGCACAAAAAACACCCATCGGCAAAATCCCCCCTAAACCGTTAATTGCTATGAATTAAAACTCAAATAATGTATTTTATCCCAAATCATATATGCTAAAAAACCCCGTTTATTAAGCTTTAATTGTCATATCATAAAAAAACGCAAAATTTGAAACATTTTATTTACATCAAACTATTTAGATAAACGCCATACTCTGTTAATTTAGATGATATGAGTAATAAAATGAATCTGAATGAACATGTTAGCCAACGAAGTTAACTGTCTTTAGCATTATTTCAGCATGGATACGCAAAAGAAATGATAAAAATAATACTTAGAAGATTGTCACCACTCCTGATTATTGCCGTGTTTGTTGCCGCAGCCATGTTGCTTATCAGCACGCAAGAAGCTCCCGAGCAAAAAGATGAACCCGTCAGTGTACCGATTATTGACGTGCAAACCGTCACACCACAAACCTTATCGCTTAATTTACCGTCGTACGGCGTAGTTAACCCTAAATATAAAACTCAGCTAGTCACCGAAGTCCAAGGGCGAATGCTGAATATTTCAGCCAATTTTGTTGCCGGTGGCGTGGTTAAAAAAGGCGAACAACTGGCCATTATCGAACCATCAGATTACGAAGCCGATCTCATTCAGGCAGAAGCGACATTGGCACAAGCAACGGCCGAATTAAATGAAGAAAAAGCCCGTGGCGTCGTCGCAAAAATTGAATTTAAAGATTTTGGTAACGGTTTACCGCCAGAACTGGGATTACGCATTCCTCAGCTGAAAAAAGAACAAGCCAACGTCAAATACGCCGAAGCTGCTTTAGCCCGCGCACAACGTAACCTAGCGCGTACGGTTATCCGCGCCCCCTTTGACGGCATCATTAAGGCCCGCAATGTCGACTTAGGTCAGTATGTTACGTTAGGCACAAACCTCGGTGAGCTATACGACACCAGTATTGCCGAAATAAGATTGCCATTAGCAAATGAAGATCTCGCTTATTTAGAGTCTGTCGATAACCCTGAAACTGGAGTCACGCTTACGGCATTGCTAGCAGGTAAACAAGTCTCTTGGAAAGGCAACATCGTGCGCAGCGAAAATGTCATCGACGAAGAGACTCGCATGGTGTATTTAGTAGCAGAAATTCGTGATCCATATTTGCGCAAAAACAAAACCGAAGGTCAATTACCCTTAAAATATGGCAGTTTTGTTAATGCAATCATCACAGGTCGAACCGTTAATGATGTGGTAAAACTACCTCGACATGTAGTGCGCAATGGTCAGGTTGCCGTAGTGGGTGCAGATAACATTATTGAAATTCGCCCAGTGAATATTATTCGCTCAGACATTGATACCATTTATATTCAAGGCAGTTTCAAAGCAAATGAGCGTGTATCAACCACTAGCATTAACAGCTTGAATTCTGGACAAGTCATCAAAGTATTGGGTGAAGAAACCAAGACTGAGCCAGTCGATACTGACACCCAAGCCGCTACGACTGCAGGTGAATAATAATGGATACTAATAAAGGAATTATCGCCTGGTTTGCTCGCAATAGTGTCGCCGCCAACTTACTGATGGCAGCCTTGCTTATTGGCGGTTTGTTTAGTGCTGTACTGATTAATAAAGAAATATTTCCAACCTTTGAATTAAACCTTATCAATATCAATGTGGCCTACCCCGGTGCTGCGCCACAAGAAATTGAAGAAGGTATTAATATAAAAATAGAAGAAGCCATTCAAGATATCAGCGGGATTAAAAAAGTGACGTCGATTGCCAGTGACAGTGTTGGCTCGGTGACGATTGAAGTAGAAGACGGCTACGAAGTGCAACAAGTGCTAGATGAAGCTAAACTGCGTATCGATGCTATTGCGACCTTTCCAGATAACATCGAAAAACCTAATATTTACCAAATAAAGCCAGAAAACAATGTGATTTGGGTGTCTGTCTATGGCGACATGACCCTACATGACATGAAAGAAATGGCAAAAGCGATCAGAGACGATATCACCGATTTACCTGCTGTCACTCGCGCGAAAGTCACTGGTGTTCGCGACTATGAAATCGGCATTGAACTGTCTGAAGACAAGTTGCGTGAATATGGTATTACCTTTACCCAAGTCGCTTTAGCGGTGCAAAACTCATCGATTGATTTACCCGGGGGCTCTATTCGAGCCCAGGACGGTGACATCCTACTGCGCACCAAAGGCCAAGCTTATACCGCTGCTGACTTTGCCCAAATTGTGGTAGAAACTCGCGCAGACGGCAGCCGGATTATGTTACCGCAAGTTGCCACCATTAATGATGATTTTGAAGAGCGTCTAGAATACACTCGCTTTAACGGCAAACCTGCTGCCGTCATTGAAATTACCAGTATTGACGATCAAAATGCGTTAGATATTTCATCACAAGTTAAGGCCTATGTTGCCGAACGTAAAAAAAGCTTACCAAGCAATATTCAACTTGATACCTGGGGAGATTTAACTCACTACCTGCAAGGCCGTTTAAACATGATGTTGTCAAACATGTTTTATGGCGCCCTGCTGGTATTTATTATTCTGGCTTTGTTCTTAGATCTTAAGCTCGCTTTTTGGGTCATGATGGGCTTACCGGTGTGCTTTTTGGGCACCATGCTACTCATGCCACTTGAGCCGTTTAACATGTCGATTAACATGCTGACCTTATTCGCGTTTATTCTGGTGCTGGGGATCGTCGTCGACGATGCCATTGTCATCGGCGAAAGTGCCTATACCGAGTTAGAAGAAAACGGCCACTCTTTGAATAACGTGGTAAAAGGAGTACAAAAAGTGGCCATGCCAGCCACTTTTGGGGTTCTCACTACTATTGCGGCCTTTATCCCGATGATCATGGTCTCAGGACCCATGGGCATTATTTGGAAATCCATCGGTATGGTGGTGATTTTGTGTTTAGCGTTTTCGCTGATCGAATCAAAGCTGATTCTACCTGCACATTTAGCTCACATGAAAATAAAAAAACGTAAAGTACCGACACATGTATTCTCACGTATTAAATTTGCTATCAACGAATGGCTTCAGCATTTTATTCATAACACCTATCGCCACTTCCTCGAACGTTGTATTAAACATCGTTATAACGTTGTTGCGGTGTTTGTTGGAGTATTAATTCTATCGTTAGCTTTGGTGCAGAGCGGTAAAGTTCGCTGGGTTTTCTTTCCAGATATTCCATCTGACTTTATTCAAGTTCAACTTGAAATGGAAGAAGGTAGCTCTGAACAGAACACCTTAAAAGTGCTTCAACAAGTGGAAGATGCGTTGTACAAAATGAACGCCAAACTTGAAGATCAATACGGTTACCCAATGGTAAAGCACAGCTATATTGAACTAAGTTCGCGCAGCAGTGCCTTTGTGTTTACCGAGCTGACTAAAGGTGAAGACCGAGAAATAGACGGTGTGGCGATTGCTGAAGAATGGCGCAAGCAATTACCCGAGTTATTATCAGTTAAAAAGCTTAACATCAATGCCAGTACCAACGATGCTGGCGGCGACTTATCGTTCCGCTTAACAGCAACCGACTTAGACCAGTTATCTGAAGCGGCCAAAGTGCTTAAAGCTAAATTGGCCACTTACGAAGGCGTGTATGATATTACTGATAACTTCTCATCAGGTTCACACGAGATCCGCTTAAACATTCGTCCAGAAGCAGAAGCTCAAGGGCTAACATTGTCTGATTTGGCTCGCCAAGTCCGTTACGGCTTTTATGGTTATGAAGCACAACGTATTTTACGTAATAAAGAAGAAGTTAAAGTCATGGTGCGTTACCCACTAGAGCAACGTCGTACTGTGGGTGATCTTGAAAACATGCTTATCCGCACACCGTCTGGTGCCGCAGTACCATTTTCAACCGTGGCAGATATTGAGTTAGGCGAGTCATATGCGTCTATCACCCGTGTTGATGGTCGTAGAGCTATCACCATTTCGGCCAATGTGAATAAGGATAACGTTGAACCATCGAAAGTGGTCGCTGAAATTCAGGAAGATTTTCTACCTGAATTAACTGCGCGATTCCCTAAAGTGGCTTCAGCTTTGGATGGCGGCAGCTTGGATGAGCAAAATGCCATGTTAGGGTTAGCACAAGGCTTTTTCTTTGCTATGTTTACCATTTACGCCTTAATGGCTATTCCATTAAAATCGTACACTCAACCACTTATTATCATGTCGGTGATCCCGTTCGGCATGATTGGCGCCTTGTTTGGTCATTACATTCTTGGCTTATCCATGAGCGTATTAAGCTTGTGCGGTATTGTGGCGTTAGCTGGGGTAGTGGTAAACGACTCGCTGATTTTGGTCGACTTTGTTAACCGAGCACGCGAAGAAGGTAAATCGTTGATGCAGTCGGCAATCGACTCTGGTTGTTATCGCTTTAGAGCAATTATTTTAACCTCACTCACTACCTTTGTTGGCTTAGTACCGATTATTATGGAAAAAAGCTTACAAGCTAAAATTGTCATTCCAATGGCAACTTCTTTAGCGTTCGGCATTTTGTTTTCTACTGTAGTGACGCTGATTTTAGTTCCTGTGCTGTATATTATCCTTGACGATATAAAACGTACATTAAGCCGTTTTTACCTCTGGTGGTGGCAACCTAAAGCAGTTACAGAACCATTAAGTTCTGACGATCACCATTAACCACTATTGTTAATCTAAAAAAACAGTGCTAAATAAGCACTGTTTTTTTGCTTTAAAACTGCGAGCTGAGCAACATAGTTACCATCTGTATTTAGCTACAATACTGGCCATGTTCTCCATGGTAAAAACGGTTATGACCACAACCTCAGCTATGCCAACCTTAGTTTACGATATCGGCAATCACCGTTATCTCAATATTACGGCAAGATGCACATTAAGATGCCAGTTCTGCCCCAAGCATAATGGTTCGAAGCAAGTGCACGAGTACGACTTATCTCTCACTCAACGTATTACCGCAGAGGATATTATCCCCTTATTAGGTAATGTAAATGAAGTGGAAGAATACGTATTTTGCGGCTTTGGTGAACCCACTTTAAACCTTGAGTGTTTGCTTGAAGTTGCCCGAGAGATAAAAGCACAAGGTGGACACGTAAGGCTGAATACTGATGGTTTAGGTAATCACTTTCACCGTCGTAATATTTTGCCAGAGCTCAGCCAATACATAGACAGTTTATCAATTTCACTCAATGCCGATACAGCAGAAAGCTACCAACAACACTGTCGTCCCAAGCTTGAAAACTCATATGAGGCACTGCTTGAATTTATTCAACTGGCTCCTAAATATATACCTCAAGTGCAAGTGAGTGCCATTAATGGACTGGCTAATGTAAACATTGAACGTTGCCGCATTATCGCAGAACAAAACGGCGCAATATTTAAACAACGCGAGTTAGATGTCATTGGTTAAACAAACCAGATCTATTAGTGGATAGACGTTTTCGCCAAAGAAGGCTTCATGTTAGTATTGTTGCAAGAGAATGCTAAAAAAGTGGCACAATGTCTAAACACAAATCAGTGGGTTCTTCAAACACGTTATTAATTTCATCACAAGCGACTCATTGGTCTCAACAGCACATTCTTTCGCTGTTAAGCCAACTGATTATTTTATTAATTGCGGTGTTTATTATCACTAGCATGGTGGTCAATTTAGGCGAACGTCGCCTACAAGAAGATTGGGCCGACCAGCGTTACAGTGAATTACAAACAGTCGCTTCTTTGGCGTCAGACAAAGTATCATTTTTGCAATTTAGAACTCAAACCATTGCAAAAGATGAATTACTGCGGCAATACCTGCTAAACCCATCAGAAAAACTGAAATTAAAAACCATCAAAAGATGGGACTCATTAACTGAAAATATACCAGAGCTTCTTGATCTGGCATTATTTAACCCTCAAGGAGAACTTCAGTTTTCCACTACGGGGAGTTTCAATAACATGCAGCTACCAGCAACATTATTGGGCTCAAGTAAAAATATGGGTGGCAGTGATATTTACACTTCACCAATGGCATTTACTCCCATTAATGGCATATTAGAACCTTATTTTTACCAGTTATCATGGATAGAGAATCCAGACCAAAGTATTAATGGTTATTTGGTCACTTACAATTCTATTGTTAAATTACTTGAAACAATAAAACCCGCTTTTTTCAACCAAAACTCGCCATTACTGCTGCTTGATACTCAAGGCTTCCTGTATGCGGGAGCCAACCAACCTACTCCATTAAACAGCATGCCTGACACTTTAGGAGCCAGTTTAAAACAAACTAACCCCGAGTTATGGCGAGTGATGGCAATGAATAACTTTGGTCAGTTTCATAGCCAAGATTCAACTTTTGTATATTTAAAAGTTGAATTAACTAGCCAATATGAAACTAAAAGAGAATACTTTTTATTATCTTACATACGCCATGATGATATTGCAGCTCGGTATGCACAATGGCGAATGGCGATCATTATTGCGGGATGCCTAATCGCACTATTTGCTAGCTTACTGATTATATTAAGGCATCGATTTGTCCTAGAGCGACGAGCAAAACAAAATAGCGTCCAATTGAGTAACGGTCTATTTAACAACGAATTGAGCTGTTTAATTGTCAATGATAGTGGCCGCATCCAAAGTGTAAATGCTAAAGCATCTGCAGCCTTATCACTGCCAATTGATGCCCTCAAAGATCGCAGCATACAAAGAGTACTGCATCTTGATGATGATCGTTTCCATCAAATTAAAGAGGCGTTAACGCTTCATAACCAATGGCGAGGTGAAATCAATTTAGAAACACTTAATAGTAGTATGTTACAGACTCACATTCGCAACGAAAAATGCCCTAACAGTAATGAGCATTACTGGTTGGTCACATTTGAAGATATTACCGCATTAATTGATAGTCAGCGCCAAGCCTATCTCTATCACTTAATGAGCAATGGTGCAGTTGCTTCGGCGCTCACAGATGCCAATGGAGCAATCATAAAATATAATCACCAATTTGATCTGCTGATGTCTTTACACGGAGACTCTAATATTTCGCTCACCGAGTTGCTCGGTGAGGAACTGGATAATCAATGGCAAAATATTACCGCACAAATTAGTTTACAAGGTGAATGGACTGCGCAAATTATGCCATTTAACCATAGCCGTTTTACACATTGCTTAAAAACAACGTTAACAGGTCAACTTACATTTGAAGGGGATATTGAATTTCTTATTTGCACCTTTGAAGAAACGACTCCCGCGATATCAGTCCAAAACAGCAGTAATATAATAGGTCATCGCAGCGCCATTGTATTACGCTTAAACGAGCTTGAAGATTACTTTATTAATCTTAACGAGCTCACCAAAGAAAATTCAAGCTTACTGGTGATGGACATCAATCCAGAAAGCATTTTCAGCAATATGGGTAATATAAGTCAACTTGAAAAGTGCCAAAAAGACATTGAACTGCAATTACTGATTAAGTTACCACTTAATTATCAAATTGCTCAATGGCAACTTGGAAAGCTGGTCATTTTAATGCCAGAGACCAATGCGAATTCAGCACATAAATATGCCATTAATATAATGCAACGATTAGAAGAAATGAATTTAGGCGCAGGGATTAATATTGGCATAGCGAGCTATTTGCAAGCGCAAAGTTTAGATCAATATCTAGCTCATGCTGAAATAGCATTAAAACGTGCAAAGCAGTCCGTTGATCAAAATATTTGCCAAGCTTTTACTCGTTCAATTGATAATGACAACCTCCACGAAAGTGATTAACTCAAACACTTTGCGTAACGGTAAATTCTTTGCGTAACTGTAGTATGTGACTTTAAAAATTGTATTGTCGTCAGCCAAATAAATTTCGCTTATCGCGGGTTGTTAACCTAAATTAACAACCCGCGATATATTGGCAATACTCCCTCATCTTAAGCCACTCCCCTTGTATAAGCATTGTTCAATACACTATTCATGAACACGGGGATGAGGATTACTGGTAATGTCAGTAAGAATATCATCTGATTCAAGTTTAAAGGGCTGTATATTATCCGGCAGCTGACTTTCTTTAATTTCAACAATACTTGAACGATTCATTGTCACTTTAAAACGCGCATATTCCGGTTGTTTTTTACCATCACGCAACACCGCAACCAAATTAACTTGATAGCGACGCTCAACAGACTCATTACTAATATTACCTTCGTTTTCTGAATATATTTTGGCTTTCCCGCGCTCTAAATGACGAGCAAAAGGCACTAAACTGAAGTTAACTTGCTCTTGAATTTGCGAATAGTCGGCTTCAAAAGGCTTATTGGTAACCTTAGTAGCGATACGATAATGCAGCACTTCTGAGTCCACTTTGTTTTGACTATGGCGTTGCTTCATAATTTCAGTTACTACATCAGGGATATCTTGGCTGCGCATAAACTCTAGCCAAACAAGTTGTTTTGCAACCACTGTTTGGGTAGTTGTATCGCGTAAAATACGACTCCAGCGAGGACGTCCTCGTTGAATAAACCGCCACATCGCATTTCGAATGTCCTCTTTGAAAATTTCCCTGAAGCCATAAATAACAGCCAACGTGAGTAATAACGTTAAAGTCAGTTCATTAAAGAAACCTTGAGCTTTTATAATCATCGCTGACACCACCAGCATAACTAAGCCCGTAGCAATTCCTGTAACGAATTTTTTAAGCCCTACGCCTAAAGGTTTTAACTCTTCTTTTAAGACAACCCCTTGCTGAATAAGACGCCTTAACAGCAACATTTTATTAGAGATTCGGTTAGCATCTAGCTGAGTTTGCACTGAATTATATTTACGCTCTTGTTCTCGATAATGATTTTCGCCACGACATAAGCTCAACACTTTATCTTTAACATCACTATAATCAGCACTTCTAGGGCTACGAGATAATGTCTTTAATAGTTGCTGTTCGCAAAACCAAGATAAGTAATTATCAGCATGTTCGAAATAAGATTTCCACTTAGGATCACTCGGTTCATTACGACGAAACTTTTTTAACAATTGCGTCACCACATCACAAAGCTCATCCAGCTCAGGATAAAACTCACTAGGATCAGTTTTTTGATGTAATTCTTTACCATCAGTTTCAATAGCAACAGCAAATTGGTATGCGAATAAATTAAGGTATAAACGAAACTCTTCTATGGTTCGTTTATTTAAACTGATAAAACGAGACTGAACTAAAGGTAAATGAAGGCCTTTAGAATAATAAGAACGGCGTCCGAGAATACCACTGTGATAATACTCTTCTTCATCAAAGGTATGCGAACCAACACCCATTTCGGTTGGTAAATAAAAATACAGATCAAATACCCGTTGGTCTCCAGGACCCATTTGATGGCTGAATTTTATTGATAATGCTTCTTCTTGTTTTACTTTAACTTTTGCCACTATATTTGTTCACACACCTTTTTTCATCAACACAGACCCACTATACCGTAAAGGGAATATTAAGCTAAAAGTTAATTTATTCAATGAAAATTAGTCAGAACTATGTTGTTAATTTAGCTGACAAGCCCACACATTATTGCTTGGAAGAAAATCTAGCCTTGCCTTGGTTAATGTTTTATCTAAATAGCTTATCTGAATCTGTTGAGATACACCTGCCTCTGCTAGCAATTCTTCTGTAGCAATACTAAATTCGTTCTCCAAGTATGGGCGTAACAGACTGTTATCTTGCCAGTCAGTCGGTTGTAACGTTAATACTAAATGGTACGTTAATGACCCCATATCAAGTCGTTCAACCTCACCAAATAATTGCGCGATTTCTATGCCATTTGTTAATGACTGTAATCGGTAAGTTAGCTTTGCTTGATTATTTTCAATACTGAACGTTAACTCAGCATTACTTTTTTCAACGGTTAACGGTAATTCACCTAAGTGATTAAAATAACCATCAGCACGACAATCAAAATGCCATACATTAGGAGGGTTGTTAACGCGATGAAGAACATAGGTCACAGTAAACGTAATTAGCACCAAACTTAATATAAAAAAAAGTTTTCCCCTTGAGGATTGTAAAAATCTGCGTATTTTTATATGCCATAATCGAGTCATTGATCTAGCCACAAATATGTACCTTTTGCAGCCATTGCTGGGTAATAAATGGCGAACTCATGTCATCAACATTGACTTTAATACTGCTGACCACAGGTTCAATTTCACTAGAATCGATCAAAATAAAACTAATATAGTGTTGATTAGCAGATAAAGCCATTGTGATAGAATCCCAGCGTACATGGTGACACAAGCGTAATTGTGAAGCTAAGCAGTCTGCATGTAATAACACATCTTGTTGATTATCACTTCCAAACACAAATAGTCGAATAACGTGTCCATTTTGCGTTAACACTTGCCGCAATACATCTGCCTGTGTAAACAGAGGGGGATTAAGATTTGAGTAAACAAATAATAATGCACTTAAGAGAATAACGATAATAAATAGATACTGACCGGAAGAGAGTAGTCGATTAGGTAACTCCAATATTTTAGTACGCTTATTCATCGCTGTAGCGTATAGAACCACCCCTTGATCAGGCACATATTCAATCATATTCACATGACGTTGACACAAATAATTAATAATTTTACTGATAATATCCAGTAGTTCAGAATGAGGTATTTGCTGAGGACTGTCGCCAGATATTGCGACAGTTTGAAGCATAGAGAGAGGAACCACTTGGCCGCGATGCAGAGCCAACTGATTTAAGACCCAGTATTCATGATCATTTAAATGCCACTGGGTCGCCGTGGTCTGGTCGATCAGCATACGTTCTGTATTGTCGAACCAACAACATCCTAATTGCATCGCACTGTCTCAGTGTATCGACTGATAAAAAAAGTATACTCTCAAAAGAAGCGCTAAATGGATTCCTTGGTCACGATCTTGTGGATAAGATTATTATTTGTGAGCGAGTCCGCGAATAGTACGATTTTTATGCGCAAAGTATAATTGCATGATAACGAATATAAAAATCGCAAATTTCATTATTATTGTTACAGTGATTGAGATAGAAATGGTTCATTTCATTTGAATCAAACTATAAAAGAACACCTCATAGTATCAATTCTTGGATAGAAATAAGTATTAATTATAATAACTCTATAACGAATGAATTGTAGAACGAATAATCGTAGCCGTGATCGCTGCATTGGCAATAATAAGCCCTTCACTATCCAGTGACTAGGTTAGTACAATGGGGAAAAGTCATTAATATATAAATAAAGTGGTGAGAGAGTTAGTGATGTATAAGCTAAATATTACACTTATTTTAAATCAGCCATAAAAAAAGCTGGCAGAGCCAGCATTTTTATACTTACATTCTAGGTTACATAATTTATGCAGCTAACTCAAAATGAATATAATAATGTCATGTTTGTTTCTGTATCAGTGCTTTCTTTATCATCAAGCGGTTCACTGTTATAACGAACAATAACGGCAAATTTCATCGCTAGAGCACCAACAATATTTGCAGTTAATGAGGTTTCAGAACGAGCATCTAATTTACTCCCCCAATCGGCAATAAATTTCTGCTGGAACTTAGATGAATCACTGATCTTGGTTTGGAAATCAATCACCGCGTGAGCAACAACGCTGTCGTCGCTATCATAACCTTCCGCCAGTGCTGATTCGTCATCAAGTTGTTGATATATATAACCAGGACCCGCTTCTGCTTTTAACGACATTCTATCGGTATCAATAAAACGGTGACCATAACCAGCTGAAGTCGTTGAAGTGAAATCATAACCAGTAAATGGATCCACTTCATAGTTAGTATTAGCAAATAAATAGCTCACATCATTAATTTGATAGTCGCCTTGTACACCAAGAAAATAACGCTTTGCAGTCACTTCATCAGTATCTTCTTTGTACAGTCCTTCTAATACATACTCGTTTTCCCAGTCACCTAATTCTTGTTTTAACGCGAAGCGCGCTTTAAACGAAGAAGTATCAGTATTACCAGTGGTTAAAGTCGCACCTAATTCTGCTTCACCAGCAAGAGTGGCATCACCTTCAACAAACTCACTTCCAGCATGTGCTGCAAATGGCATGGTTAGTGTAATAGCTGCAGTAAGTAGCAGTTTTTTCATGTCATTTCGTCCTTTATTTACGATTTACAAACCTAATGTGGGGTCATGCGCTTAAAATTCCCACGCATACTAACACTTTGCCCGCAGAATTGAAAAAATAGTCATACCGCTAAGCGCTAAGCAACAAGGATCTTAGCTTGCCAACGGCCACAGCGCCAATGCCATATCATTGACACCCCCCTAACCCATTCATCAAGCGCTAAGGCGGCCCAAACACCCAATAAACCATACTCTAAGTGGATCCCCGAGATAATAAGCACCTGGTACCGCAATATGACTCATGGTTTATCATAAAAGTGTTAATTGCTGCCGTTAAAAAGTGTAAAGCAAAATCGATGAATAGTGGCCAAGTCAGTAAAATAACGATAAAGGTGTATTTGGCTTAACAGCCCCTAGTAATTCAACTATTAAGATGGCTAACAGCATAAAGGTTACATCAGTAAGCTATGATATTTAGGGGCAATTTTTAAGGCGAGGATAATGCTAGATAGCGTTTAAAAAACAATATTTTTTCGTTATTTATTGACAAAAAAATCAGCTCATTCAAAAAATGAGCTGATTTGCTTTTTTAACGTAAAACTGGCTTACATGATTTTAGGGTCAAGTTCACCAGATTGATAAGCTTTATACATTGCTTGCAGTGATTTAGGCTTAATTTTAGAGCCCATCCCCGCACAACCAAATGCTTCATAACGAGTTGTACAAATGTCAGCCATTGCTTCCATTGACGCTTTTAAGAATTTACGCGGGTCAAATTCTGCTGGATTTTCGGCTAAGAATTTACGTACTGCACCCGTTGATGCTAAACGTAAATCCGTATCAATGTTCACTTTACGAACACCGTGCTTAATACCTTCAACAATTTCTTCTAACGGTACACCGTAAGTTTCTGGTATTTGACCACCATATTTGTTGATGATCTGCAGCCATTCTTGTGGTACTGAAGACGAACCGTGCATCACTAAGTGCGTATTAGGGATACGCGCATGGATTTCTTTAATACGATCAATACGTAACACATCACCAGTAGGCTTACGGCTAAACTTGTAAGCACCATGGCTAGTACCAATAGCAATAGCTAATGCGTCAACATGGGTATCAGCAACGAAACGCGCCGCTTCTTCAGGGGTGGTTAGCATTTGATCCATACTAAGGGTACCAACAGCACCAATACCATCTTCTTCGCCTGCTTGGCCTGTTTCTAAACTGCCTAAACAACCAATTTCACCTTCAACCGACACACCACAAGCATGAGCAAAAGCGACAGTACGACGAGTCACATCAACGTTGTAGTCATAAGATGCAGGTGTTTTACCATCGGCCATAAGTGAGCCATCCATCATTACTGATGACATGCCTAACTGGATCGAACGCTGACAAATATCAGGGTCAGTACCATGGTCTTGATGAATACACACAGGAATATCAGGATACTGCTCAAGCGCAGCTGCCATAAGATATTTTAGAAACTGTGGACGAGCATATTTACGTGCACCAGCAGATGCTTGCACAATTACAGGGCTGTCTGTTGCTTCAGCCGCTTGCATAATTGCGCGCATTTGCTCAAGGTTATTTACGTTAAATGCAGGGACGCCATAATCATGCTCAGCAGCATGATCAAGTAGTTGTCGTAGAGAGATAAGAGCCATTTCGTTCTCCATTAATAGGGTGATTACTCACCTAGGTCGCTATCGTTTGGACGGATTGTTAACTCTGCGACAACCTAATTCCATTAGGCTGTAACAGAGCATTTTTTATAATAATTATTATTAGGTTTTACGGTAAAATACTTGATGCGTGAACTAACCGCCACGTTTTTCAAGCATTGCAACTGCAGGCAACTCTTTACCTTCTAAAAACTCAAGGAAAGCGCCACCACCAGTAGAGATGTAAGATACTTTGTCAGCAATATTATATTTATCTACTGCGGCTAAGGTGTCGCCACCACCAGCAATAGAAAATGCTTTTGACTCCGCAATAGCTTGTGCTATGCGTTTAGTACCTTCACCGAATTGATCAAACTCAAACACACCCACTGGACCATTCCAGACGATAGTGCCGGCTTGTTCAATAATTTTTGCCAATACTTCAGCACTCTCAGGGCCGATATCAAATATCATATCACTGTCAGTGACATCACTCACCGATTTCAGCGTAGCAACAGCCGTAGGGCTAAATTCGCTTGCCACGACCACATCAGTAGGGACAGGAATATCACCACCGCGACTTCGAGCATTGGCCACAAGACGCTTTGCTTCTTCCACTAAGTCAGCTTCATACAATGATTTACCGACATTATAACCCGCAGCTGCAATAAAGGTATTGGCAATACCACCACCCACAACAAGCTGGTCAACCTTGGTTGACAGGCTTTCAAGTACGGTTAACTTGGTTGACACTTTTGATCCACCAACAATTGCCACCATTGGACGAGCTGGATTATGAAGCGCTTTACCTAATGCATCTAATTCTTGGGCTAATAACGGACCCGCACAGGCTATAGGAGCATAAACTCCTACGCCGTGAGTCGACGCTTGAGCGCGATGAGCGGTACCAAATGCATCCATGACATACACATCACATAAGGCAGCCATTTTTTTAGATAACGTCTCATCGTTTTTACCTTCACCAATATTAAAGCGAACGTTTTCAAATACGACGACTTCACCCACATTTACCTCAACGCCATCAAGATAATTACTCACCAAGCGTACAGAGCAATCAAGGGCTTTGGCCAAATATTCAACCACAGGTTTCATTGAATACTCTGGGTTAAACTCACCTTCGGTAGGGCGACCCAAATGCGACATCACCATGACTGCCGCACCTTTTTTGAGTGCTAGTTTAATAGTAGGTAATGAAGCTCGTAAACGCACATCACTGGTTACTAAACCATCGCTGACAGGTACATTTAAATCTTCACGAATAAGCACACGCTTATTTTGTAGATCTAAATCTGTCATGTTAATAATTGCCATAATTAGCAGTTCCTTTTTAAGTTAATACGAAATCTTACTGCGCAACCGGCTTACCCCATTGCGACATAATTGATGTTATTGGTCCGATTTTGCTTGGATCATCGCTAAACTGGTATCCAGCATGCGGTTAGCAAAACCCCATTCGTTATCGCACCATAATAATAATTTGACCAAGTGGCCGGCACTAACACGGGTTTGAGTACCATCAACAATACTTGAACGGGGGTCGTGGTTAAAGTCACACGATACTAATGGTTCGTCAGTGTAACCCAAAATACCATTAAAACTGCCGTTTGATGCACGCTCTAGCACACTGTTGATTTGCTCGATATTGACTTTTTTAGCAAGTGTGACAGATAAATCGATCGCGGTAACATTAATGGTAGGCACCCGAACAGATATAGCTTCAAATTTATCCTTCATGTGCGGCAGAATACGCTCAATGCCTCGGGCTAATTTAGTATCTACCGGAATAATTGATTGGCCAGCTGCACGAGTTCGACGCAGATCATCATGATAAGCATCAATCACCTGCTGATCATTCATCGCCGAGTGAATAGTCGTAATAGCGCCACTTTTGACTTTAAAATGTTTATCCAACACATCAATAACCGGGACAATACAGTTGGTAGTACAAGAAGCGTTAGAAATAACGGTATGTTCTGCACGTAGTAGGTCATGATTAACACCATAAACAATGGTGCCATCAACGTCTGCAGAAGAAGGATTGCTAATGAGTACTTGTTTAGCGCCTGCATGAATGTGTGCTTCGCAAGCTTGGCGATCAACTAAACTGCCGGTGGCTTCATAAACGATATCAATATCGAGTTCTGCCCATGGCAATAAACTCGCATCCGCTTGATTGAGCAGCTGTATGCTGTCATCACCAATCAATAACTTGTCACCGTCGAGTTTAATCTTGTGCTTAAAACGGCCATGAGTGGTGTCATATTGAGTTAAATGACAAATGGCTTCTGGCTTTGCTAACTCATTGATCGCCACTATTTGAATTTGTTGACGTTTACCCGATTCATACAAGGCACGAAGTATTGAACGGCCAATTCGGCCATAACCATTAATTGCAACTCGAATCATTTAGGGTCCAGAGTAATTAACCAAAGCACTTATTATTGAGTCAGTTATAAATAAAACACTGAAACATTAGCGACTTAAATATATTACTTTACGTGAATTAAAGACATAAAAAAACGGCCTACAAGAGTATTGCAGGCCGTTATTATACAGATTAAACACCTAATAGATAAGTGTTTAATCTCAGATGATTATCCTAAAGACTGGACAGTTTTTACGACATTATCAACAGTGAAGCCGAAATATTTAAGTAATTCAGCACCTGGGGCAGACTCACCAAAGGTCGTCATACCCACCACGCCACCGTCAAAACCAATATATTTGTACCAGAAATCAGCGTGTGCGGCTTCAATTGCGACACGTTTAGTCACTGCTTTTGGTAATACGGACTCTCTGTATGCAGCATCTTGCTTATCAAACTCAGTCGTAGAAGGCATAGAAACAACCCGTACTTTTTGACCTAGTTTAGTGAGTTCAGCGGCTGAATCCATGGCTAATTGCACTTCTGAACCAGTGGCAATTAAGATGACATCAGCAGTGCCTTGGCAATCAGACAGTACATAACCACCTTTAGCTACGTTCGCTAATTGCTCAGCGGTACGCGCTTGAGCTTTAAGGCCTTGACGGCTAAAGATGAGAGATGTTGGAGCATTGCGACGTTCAATTGCAATTTTCCAAGATACAGCCGTTTCTGCTGCATCACATGGACGCCATACGGCCATATTAGGTGTTAAACGTAAGTTAGCTAATTGCTCAACTGGTTGATGAGTAGGGCCATCTTCGCCTTGACCAATAGAATCATGGGTATAAACGAAAATATTTTGAATACCCATTAATGCAGACATACGTACTGCATTACGCGCATATTCCATAAACATCATGAAAGTCGCACCATAGTTAATAAAACCACCATGTAGTGATGCACCATTCATAATGCCGCTCATACCGAATTCACGCACACCGTAATAGATGTAGTTACCGGCTGGATCATCTTGAATACCTTTAGAACCAGACCAAAGGGTTAAGTTAGAACCCGCTAAGTCGGCACTGCCACCAAGTAATTCAGGCAACATAGCACCAAATACACCAATGGCATTTTGCGATGCTTTACGACTAGCAATATTGTCGGCTTTGTCTTGGCTTTCTTGGATAAACGCTTGTGCTTTAGTTTCGAAATCAGCAGGCAATTCACCTTTTAATACCCGGCGATCATATTCTGCAGCTAGCTCAGGGTAAGCGGCTTGATAAGCAGCGAAATGTTCATCCCATAACGACTCATTGCTGGCACCCTTTTGCTTTGCATCCCAACCAGCATAAACCTCTGATGGAATTTCAAAAGGAGCATATGGCCAGTTTAAGAATTCACGAGCGGCTGCAATTTCAGCATCGCCTAATGGTGCACCATGACAATCATGACTACCTGATTTATTAGGTGAGCCAAAACCAATAATTGTTTTACAACAAATCATTGATGGCTTATCTGTAACCGATCTCGCTTCTTCAATTGCAGCACGGATAGCCTCTGGATTATGGCCATCGACACCAGCAATAACATGCCAACCGTACGCTTCAAAACGCTTAGGTGTGTCATCAGTGAACCAGCCTTCAACATTACCATCGATTGAAATACCGTTGTCATCCCAGAATGCCACTAACTTGCCAAGACCTAACGTTCCGGCTAATGAACAGGCTTCATGAGAAATACCTTCCATTAAACAACCATCACCCAAGAAACAATATGTAAAATGATCGACAATGTCGTGTCCCGGACGGTTAAATTGAGCCGCTAAGGTTTTTTCTGCAATAGCCATACCCACAGCGTTACTGATACCAGCGCCTAAAGGGCCGGTAGTCGTTTCAATGCCTGGAGTGTAACCATATTCAGGATGTCCTGGAGTTTTTGAATGCAATTGGCGGAATTGCTTTAGCTCTTCCATAGGTAATGCATAACCAGATAAATGCAGTAAAGAATATATAAGCATAGAGCCATGACCGTTTGATAACACAAAACGATCGCGATCGACCCACTTAGGATTAGTTGGATTGTGCTTTAGAAAATCATTCCATAGCACTTCGGCGATATCAGCCATGCCCATCGGGGCACCGGGATGGCCAGAATTGGCTTTTTGAATCGCATCCATACTTAGGGCGCGAATGGCATTAGCGAGTACTTTACGAGATGACATGCTCTCTCCTGCTTGTTTTTATGATCTAGCTGGCAATTGTGAAGCCATATTTTCCCCTACAAGGCGATATGACGCAAATTAAAATTACTCTCATTACACATTTTAATGATCAACTAACTGGATTTTGCTCATATAGAAGTACAAAAAGCTAAATTATTTCATTATACAAACTGATCAGATATCCATAATCAATACTCACTATACGAGTAACTATTTATTGACAACAACAGTCAAAAAAACCTCAATAGTAATAAAACATCGTCTTTCATTACTGGTGAAAACCGAATAACTCACACTGATATTGTTCAACTCTTAGCAGCAGAGTGATTAAATACAATAGTTAAACCCCAAAAATAACATTTTGAATCATAGATTTAATTAGCCTTCCTACTAAACATTGTTTTTGTGAATAAAAAATATTCATGCATTAGTGCACAATTCTCGAGATAAATTCGTATAGGGGGGTGTTATCAAAATCAAATTCGACTAAAATAGCCGTCTAGACGTATATTCAATTGCAACCAACGAGATTCCCCTATTATGGCAAAGCACTTGTTTACCTCTGAGTCTGTCTCAGAAGGTCATCCAGATAAAATAGCCGATCAGATTTCTGATGCGGTATTAGACGCGATACTTGAGCAAGATCCAAAAGCTCGTGTTGCGTGCGAAACGTATGTTAAAACCGGTATGGTATTAGTAGGTGGTGAAGTTACCACTTCTGCTTGGGTAGATATTGAAGAAATTACCCGCAAAACGGTACGCGAAATTGGCTACACCAATTCAGATATGGGTTTTGATGCAGATTCATGTGCAGTACTAAATGCCATTGGCAAACAGTCTCCAGATATTAATCAAGGTGTTGATCGTGCCGATCCTGCTGAGCAAGGCGCTGGCGATCAAGGCTTAATGTTCGGTTATGCAAGCAATGAAACTGATGTATTAATGCCTGCACCTATTACTTACGCCCATAAATTAGTTAAGCGTCAGTCTGAAGTGCGCAAAAACGGTACACTACCGTGGTTACGTCCAGATGCGAAAAGCCAAGTCACTTTTGCCTACGATAACGGCAAAATCATTGGCATTGATGCAATTGTATTATCAACTCAACATCGTGAAGACATTAAACAAGCTGATTTGATTGAAGCCGTAATGGAAACCATCATTAAGCCTGTGTTACCTGAACAATGGTTAAATAAAGACACTAAATACTTTATTAACCCTACAGGGCGTTTTGTTATTGGCGGACCCGTTGGTGACTGTGGACTAACAGGACGTAAAATTATCGTTGACACATATGGTGGCATGGCGCGTCATGGTGGTGGTGCTTTCTCTGGTAAAGACCCATCAAAAGTTGACCGTAGTGCTGCTTATGCTGCACGTTATGTGGCTAAAAATATTGTTGCTGCGGGTCTTGCTGATCGTTGCGAGTTACAAGTGTCTTATGCGATTGGTGTTGCAGAACCAACCTCTATCAGTATCGAAACTTTCGGTACTGGTAAGGTGTCTCAAGAAGTGTTAATTAAATTGGTTCGTCAACACTTTGAACTACGTCCATATGGCTTAACAGCAATGTTAGATTTAGCACGTCCAATCTATCAACAGACTGCTGCTTATGGCCACTTTGGTCGAGATATCTTCCCTTGGGAAGCAACAGATAAAGCTGAAATCCTTCGTGCAGACGCTGGATTATAATAAGCTAACTGTCTATGTCGTTTTAACCTAGAATTTGTAAACTAAGTTAATAGCATAGAAAAATAAAACCGCCATTAGGCGGTTTTATTTTTTCTGTTTTGTAGCAATAACAACATATAACATTAATAACATCATTATTTGATTTTAAAATGGCTCACATTATGTATCAACCAACTTGGCTAAACACAAAGATAACTGGAAATCAGCAACCTTCTGTTGCCATTAGAGAATGGTCCGCAATCAAATTATTCTACCGTCAACATATGCCTTATGCTCGATTGGCCCAAAAAGAATCTGTTGCTGTCATCCATCATGTTCAACCAACACTCACGAATGACACAGAATTGAGCCAGCAAATAATCATTGCCGCAATAAGAGTTAAACCTGTAGGCCAATATCAATTAATAAGTGGATTGTTAGTCCATCCTGACTATCGTGGCCAGCAAGTATCAACTCAACTATTAAAATTTATCGCACCAAAATTAATCGTTAAAGATTGTTTCTTATTTGCCCATCCGTGGTTAATAAGTTTATATCAACAACAGCAATTTATAGTAAGAGAGCCAAGTGAATTATCCACATTGCCAGCAGAAATAACTCAATTATATCACCGGTATCACAGTGAACAGCGACCATTAATATTGATGCAACTTAGTGAGCTAAATGACATCAATGGGCTTAAGTCAGAATAAGTCCAATTCAAATAAACCTAATTCAGTCTAATCTTAAATCAACTTAAACTTACATCAAGACAGCACTTGTAAGTCAATTAGCAGTGATCGAAATGGGCCGTTTCAATACACATAAACGACACTTGCTGCATGGTCATAATCGGCACATCTTTAACAATGATTGAGGCCGTGTTAATCAGCTCTATTTGGGAAGCCAATGTTATTGCAGCATTATAATCATTGGTTATGCCACAAAATATCCACATCTCTTTCCAACGAACAAAATACCCAGAATGTTGCACTTGAGAATTAACCGCATCTTGAAAGTGCGCTTCAATACATTGATACGGTTCCCCAGCATCAGACAGTACTGCAGCAATTAACTTCACGTTGTCAAACGCCGAAAGTCTTAAGCTTAGGTATGGTGCAAAAAGTGTTTCAAAATCAATGTTCGTCATATTATTAATAAGTAACCATGTTGATGTAAACTCATTTTAACTGCTTAGCCTATGTTGCTAATCAAGCAATATTACTCGTCGCAAGTAAGTAATAATCACGTTGCTCAAAGCTAAATTGATCAATCTCTGTCATTGCCGCTTTTTGTTTATGCGCAGCCAATGAACGAGCGTTGTCGGCGGCGACATAGGTCACCATAAATGGAAAAGTATCACGTACTTGCCGTTTTAATTCACTCACTAACGCCGCGAAAATACCTTGACCACGCTTCGACTCTTGAATCCAAACGGGGCCATATTGACAAGAGTTAGTTGTTGATATTGCTTGACCATTTAAATCGGCAAACTTAATTTTTTGAATAATATGGCGGTATAAAGGTTGTGCGGAAAAAAATGACCATTTTGCAGCCATCACATAACCAACAATATGCCCTTGTTCTTCTGCGACAAGAAACCAATGTTGATTAATTAACTGAATAACCTCACCTTTTCTCAGCGAATGAGCATGTAGTTGGCTATTAGAGTCTAACAACTCATCATCAACATGAGCACGCTCTAACTGCACTATGGCAGCAACATCGGTTAATAACGCCTTACGGATAATAAATGACAATGATTATTCCTTTGACTCTGAATTGGGAGATTGATTCTTAGCCCATTCTATCACTAGCGCAACAGGTAACGGAGACATAATTAATGTGCCCACACCAATAAGTAAAGCGATAACCAACATGCCGCTGACTTGTTGAGCAAGATCACTTTGCCAGTATAGTCCTACGCCCAGCAACAACATGATTACCCCAACAAAATGCAATACTTTGACTATTTTGATCATTTGAGACTCTTTAATAGGTTAAATAATGTTAATTCATCCAAAACATTACATTTATTTACTCTTTTATTACTGTTCAAGTAGTAGAATAACCGCAATGTTTTCGTTTTTGGACCCCTCTCAGCATGATAAAGCATATTCTCGGCGCCACTGTAATATTTTTAGGCCTTAGTGCTTGCCAAAGCCAACCACAAGTTGTCTCTAATGAACAATTAATGGGTCGTTGGCATGTAGACGTTGTCCTCGATACTCCAACCATTAATAATAGCCCAGCAAATTTAGTGTTTGCCCCAAATGGTCAGCTAACAGGTAATAATAGTTGTAATCAATTTTCTGGTCATTACGCTCAGCAAGGTAACTTACTGCAACTGGCTCCGTCAGATTCAACCATGAAAGCTTGTGTCGATAGCTTAATGACTCAAGAAGCTGATCTGATGAAGGCGATATCATTAGTGCAGCAAATTGATTTTTCAAAAGGAAAACTCAATTTATTATCAAAAAAGGGTGATACGTTATTGGTACTAACAAAGCAATCGTTACCCTTATCTTAAATCCATCGTTTAAATAAATCATCGGATTGGCTATAAGTGTCAGCTTAAATTTCCACTATAAAAATGAATTTTTATTCAACTATTTTGATTCTTTCTTGACTTAATAAGTCAATCTATTCAAAATGTGCTAGTTTTTTGAATAATAACTATAAGTTGAATTATCACTATGCCAGCGACAAGAAATCAGGATGAGCTCGTGCGAACTTTTAAAGCGATTCTCAAAGAGGAACGTTTTGGAAGCCAAAGCGAGATTGTTATTGCGCTTCAAGCCGAAGGAT
Organism: Shewanella polaris; assembly: GCF_006385555.1. NCBI lineage: Bacteria > Pseudomonadati > Pseudomonadota > Gammaproteobacteria > Alteromonadales > Shewanellaceae > Shewanella > Shewanella polaris. Next base: position 3,847,723 of record NZ_CP041036.1, read on the forward strand.
TCGGTAATATTAATCAATCTAAAGTATCTCGCATGCTCAGCAAGTTTGGTGCTGTGCGAACTCGAAATGCTAAGCAAGAAATGGTGTATTGTCTTCCTGCCGAGCTAGGAGTCCCTACTGCAGGTAGCCCCGTTAAAAACTTAGTACTGGATGTTGATCATAATCAAGCCATGATAGTGGTCAGAACCAGCCCTGGTGCAGCGCAGTTAATTGCACGTTTGCTTGATTCAATAGGCAAGCCTGAAGGGATATTAGGTACTATTGCAGGCGATGATACTATTTTCATTTGCCCTGCAAGTATAAAAACTATCGATGATACATTAGAAACAGTTAGATCTTTATTCAATTATAGTGAATAAAAAACCATTCCAATAAAAAAGCAATGCCATGGCATTGCTTTTTTATTATCTAAAATTAGCGTTTAGGCATCATCGAATTGAATTAAAAAATCCAGCGATGGCACAAAGAATGATGACCCAGTCAATGCTTTAGTAAACAACATTAAATGGTCATGATTTCCATCGCTATCGCCATGTACCATACTCCGAAGCATTTTTTCAAAATGTTCAGGGGTGCGGCAGACAGAAATAAATACCAACCCTTGTTCTCTCGTTGAACCATAAGGCATACTTTGACGTAAAATCTCTAATGAGTTTCCTTGCGGATCCTTTAAATTGACTCGTTTAGTATGACTGGTTAACGGCTTATCTTCTGATTCGTACTCAATATCATCAGCTTTGGTACGGCCATATATATCTTCTTGTTTTTTTACAGGTAAACGATGCCATTTACTTAAGTTATGCAGATATTTTTGTACATGAACATAACTACCTGAAACAAACTTTTCGTCTTCATCACCGACAAGTGCAACCTGTTGACGATGGCGTCCTTTAGGGTTTTCTGTACCATCAACAAAACCCATTAAATCACGGCTGTCCATAAATCGAAAACCGCGCTCTTCATCTACTAATTCAACCAAATCTTCAAACATCTGGTTAATTTCATTGGCAACAAGATGCAAAATATCATAACGATCACAACGGATATGAACAAACAAATCATATTCCATTGCAGGTGCATCACGATTACCTTCATTCATAGCAGGAAAAGGTTTTAATAATGCAGGACGAGCGTCTGGATAAAAGGTATCCCAAAAATTAGCCCCAATACCCACAAAGCCATTAAATGCACTGTCGGTATATTGATCTGTGAGTTCGTAAATGTATTGTGCCACATTAGCAATAGATGGACGTAATTGCTCTTCAACACCATCGTTGGCATTAAACATCAAATACACACTGTGTAAATTCCCTTCTGCGCAAATCCCTAACTGTTCACGAGGCATAACTTGGTTACCCATATTTACTTATCCACCTTAATACTTTCTGTCGGCCTAAATGGTGATAACTTAATACTGGATGCTATTAAAAAACGAATAGCACCTCTGATCAATTTCATTAATCAGTAGCTTATCTTAATCAAATGTAAATTTCTTTAAGTGTATTCACATTTAGCTTATTTGTAAGTCACATTTTACTTAAATAAGTTTAGATAAGAGATTGATCATCAGTCACATTCATCAAATAGAGATTAAATGATACAGACTGTTGAGCGTTAATTAAAAATCACCAGAGGATGCGCGGCAATAACAACATTCACCCGTTGACCAGGCATTAATATTGTTGATTGACTGTTTATATCCAAAACATCATCGCCAATTTGAACTTGATAATGACATACAGTGCCAAGAAAATGCCTTTGGACAATACAACCATTACCCTCGATATTGGAATGTAATTCAATTTGCTGTGGTCGCAGTAATAAATGTCCTTGGCTACCAATAGGCAGAGACAACACTTCTGTACTGTTTAGGTATCCTAAAGAATACTGTACTTGATAATTGGAAGTGACCGTAATCGGTAAATAATTTCCCGAACCTAAAAAGTCGGCTACATAGCGATCTGTCGGCGCAGAGTATAGGGTTTCGGCTTTACCATGCTGTATAATGGCGCCTTTTTTAAACAAAGCCAGTTTATCGGCAAACACAAATGCTTCGTCTTTACTGTGGGTAACAAACACCGCACTCACATTACGTTGCTTCAATATGGCACGAATTTCCAACATCATATCGTTACGAACTTGTGCATCAATATTAGAAAAAGGCTCGTCGAGTAATAATAATTTCGGTTGATAAGCTAATGCACGCGCAATCGATACTCGCTGTTGTTGCCCGCCAGATAATTCATGAGGATAACGAGATGACAATCCCGTTAATTTAACCAGCTCAAGCATTTCTTCTAATCGAGTTAACCGCTCCGCACGATTGAGTTCGTTAACGCCAAATAATATATTTTCAGCCACAGTTAAATGGGGAAATAGAGCATAGTCTTGAAAAATCATGCCTACACCACGCTGCTCACTCGCAACGAACACACCATCACCACTCAAAACTTGACCATTGATCCTAATACAACCTTCACTAATGGCTTGTAAGCCTGCTATCGCACGCAATAGCGTTGTTTTACCACAACCACTAGGACCCAATAGTGCAACGATTTCACCCTGTTCTAATATAAGATTTAAATGGCGCAATACAACTTGGCCTTGATAATCACTGCAGACATTTTCAATAGTTAACGTTGACATAATTAGCCTTGTTGCTCTAATGAGCGATTTAGATAAATCAGGGGAACAAGCCCAACCAACACAATCACAATAGCGGCCAATGCGCCATGTTCAAGCCTTTCATCTGATACAAACTGAAAAACATAAGTGGCTAAGTTTTCAAATCCTATGGGACGCAATAATAATGCAGCGGGTAATTCTTTCATACTTTCGATAAATACCAACAATGCGCCAGCAAAAATCCCCTTACGCAATAAAGGTAAATGCACTCGCCATAATAGTTGATTAGGTGTTCGCCCTAGCGTAATACAAGCCATGTCTAAAGAAGGCGAAATACGTTTATAACTGTTTTCTAAACTGCCAATGGATATGGCAATAAATCGGACACAAAAAGCAAAAATCAGCGCAAACACGCTTCCTGTTAATAATAAACCAGGCCCTCGAACGCCAAACCAGTCGTAAACATCGTTAATCGCAAAATCGATAAAGGTCAGTGGCACCAAAACGCCAATAGCTAAAACAGTGCCCGGTAAAGCGTAACCTGTACAACTTAATCTAGACGGAAGATGGTCACTTTTACGTGGACTAACCCGGCGAACAAACATCAATATCAGTGAGAGAACCACGCACACAGCACTGACAATTGCGGCAATGTATAAACTATTTAGGCTATATTGCCAAAATCGTACATCCCAACTTTCATTGAAATAATCGATAGCATATCCACACAACACAATGAAAGGTAATAAAAAGGCTGTAAACAACAACACAGCACAATAGCCTAATGCGACCCAAGCCGTTTTTGGTGATAACACATATCTATCGGCTTCATTAAGAGAAGATTGTTTTTGAAATAATTGTTGTTTACGACGGGCAAAACGTTCAACCCCAATCATAGAAAAGACCACTAGCAGCATAATTGCCGAAAGCTTTGCCGCCGCAGTTAAACTGCCATACCCGAGCCAAGTATCATACACAGCAGTAGTTAATGTCGGTACAGCGAAATAGCTTACAGTGGCAAAGTCTGCTGCGGTTTCCATTGCCACGAGTGCAACACCGACAGCTAACGCGGGTCTGGCCATTGGTAATGCTAGGCGCCAAAAACTTCGCCACGGGCTACAACCCATAACACGAGATGCATATAACAAACTGGAAGACTGCTCCATAAAAGCGGTTCTAGCTAATAAATAGATATAAGGAAATAACACTAACGACAATATTATCGCTGCACCACCAAGACTCCGTATCGAAGGGAAATAATAATCATGAGGAGATTGCCATTCAAACCAAGCTCTTAATGTACGTTGCACTGGTCCTGCATAATCCAACATATCGGTATAAACATAGGCAACAATATAGGCTGGCATAGCTAATGGGAGAAGTAATAACCATTGAAAATAACGACGAAATGGAAAATCACAGCGAGCAACCAACCAAGCCGCTGGCGTCGCTATCACTAAAGTTCCCAGTCCTACCAGTAACATCAGTAATAAACTATTAGCGATGTATGTCGGCAGTACTGTATTAAACAAATGGCTAAATACAGCTTGATCAGGAAGAGTGGCTTGCACAATTAAGGCAACCAGTGGCAATGTTAAAATCGCCGCAATAAAATAACCAGCAAGCGACCAGCTTCTGGTTAAGCCTAAAATCATAAAAAATACCGAGTTAATTCAGCGCACTAAATGAATAATATAATAGTGCGCTAGTAATATTTAAACCAACTTGAGTGAGCGTTCGAGGTTTAGTTAAAGGTCGAACTTCGTTTCATCAAGCAACTTAACAGCGGCTTGATGATATTCAGCCAACTTATAAATAGGTAAACTGTCTGCTTTAAATTCGCCCCATGAAGCAACTAATTCAGACGGTGCAACATCAGCTTTAATCGGATATTCCATATTGACTTCAGCGTACATTTTTTGCGCCACATCCGAAGTGAGAAACTCCATTAACTTAATGGCATTGCCTTTATGCGGTGCATATTTTGCTAATGCCATACCTGAAACATTAACATGAGCACCACGATTTTGCTGATTTGGGAAATTAATTTCAACAGCTTCTGCCCAACTTTTTTGGTTTTTATCCATCAGCATTTTGCCAAAGTAGTAGCTATTACCAATGGCAACATCACACATACCTTCTTTAACAGCTAACACTTGATCACGATCGTTACCTTGTGGCTTACGCGCTAGATTGGCTTTAACGCCTTCTAACCATGCTTTGGTTTTCGCTTCACCATCATGGGCAATCATCGACGCCACTAATGCGATATTGTAAGGGTGTTTACCGCTGCGAGTACAAATCTTGCCTTTGTATTCTGGTGAGGCTAAATCTTCATAATCAATATCAATTTTACCGCTGCGTTCTTTAGAAGAATACACATTACGTACCCGCATTGTCAGCGCATACCAATCATCGTGTTGTGAACGATATTGGGCTGGAATATTGTCGTCGATGACGCTACTTTCAACTGGAGATACAAGATCTTTATCAACCAACTCCATTAAACGGGAGAAGTCAGATGTCAGTACTACATCAGCAGGAGATAAGCGACCTTCACGCACCATACGTTCTGCGATACCGTCTTTAGCAAATACCACATTAACGTCGACACCACTCTGTGCAGTAAACTTCTCTAAAATTGGCTCAATAAGAAAAGCCTGACGATAAGAATAAACCGTTAATGCATCAGCAGCATAGACTGAAGAAGTCACACTCGCTAAACCTAAAAATGCGACACTTTTTAACAATTTCATTAATTAACGCTCCCTAATTAAAACAATTTAGTCAACAAAACCCAATTGATATTGATAATGGTTATCAATTGCAACAGGATAAGTGATCAAATCAAAAGGAGCAAGTGTTGTTTCTATATCACGCTGGATATCAGCTAGGTTAAAAATGACACAAATATATTATCCGTCATAGTGACAGATGAGAAGAATAGCGATTAAATTAATATTAATTAATATGTTACCAGTATTTTTCTACTGTAATTTGCCCTGGAGCCCGTCGAAGGTTTTTAGCCAATCCTTTATCAATCAAGGCCGTTTGAGCATCTGTGATCATTCCTGGATTACCACAAATCATCATCTGAGAGTGCTCAGCATTAATTTCTAACCCGGCCTTTTGCTCAATAAGCCCACTGCTAATGCCATCAGGAATACGACACGATAAACCATCGGGATAATCTTCTCGGGTGACAATCGGAATAAACACGAACTGTTGAGGATATTTCTTAACAAATTGCTTTATTGTCTCTAAATAGGCTAAATCTTCTGCTAGCCTTACACCATAAACAAGTACGACTTTTTCAAAGCGCTGCCAAGGTTCATCTGTCGCTAACATTGAGATAAAAGGACCAACTGCGGTACCCGTTGCCAAAAACCATAAGTGCTTACCTTGTAATGCACCGTGAGGTACTTCCTCTAAGGTCATAAAACCTGCCGCTTTCGATGACACTTCGATATTGTCGCCAGGCTTTAATGCTTTGAGATCTGGTGATAACTGTCCATCTTCTACTGCCACAGCAAGTACTTCTACATAATCCGTACTGGGTGGATTAACAAGCGAATAGGCGCGGGCAACACGTTTATCATCACGCATTTGACTAAGTTTAATAAACTGACCAGCGATAAAAGGTTCGATATCGGCTTTGATGCGCAACGAGAATAATTTATCATTCCAATCAATACGTTCAATCACCTTTCCCGTTGTCCACATAATCACAGTCCTTATCAATGAAAGCCAATCTTCATCATAAGAGACTAAGTGGCTTGAGTCACGCTTTGTGATTCATCTTTAGTTGAATGGTCTTGCTTGAATTGTGCTAATCCGTCCTGTATTAGCTCATACGTTTTATCTACATTTGCGGCTATATCACCCTCTAATACTTTTAAACCAGACAATATGTCACTGGCTTCTTTAAAGCCTTGACCAATAGCGTCGCCAATTTTTACCACAAAACTGTCTACTTGCTCATCGAGCCCCATAGATTGGTTTTGCTGTTGATGCATTGAGAAAAACTTTGTTGCAAAGCTCAAAATACGATCCGCAGTTGCCTCTGGCGAATAATCTACACCGCTATCAATGCTTTTTTGGACTGAGTCTTCCCCCAACGTTGGTGCAAGTTCTTCATTAATGGCTTCAATAGCGGCGCGATAAAGTAATGCCATAGACTTGTTACCTGCGGCAATACTCACTTCTTCTTGAGCAGCAAGAATCGTGTTGTTCATCATTTGACGACTGAGTTGATTGGCAGAAACCTTGGTTGATGAATTTACCGCTGAGTTGTTATTTTCAGCCGCTTGATTTGACGACGTCGAAATGCCGACTGAAACATCTTTACTGTCCCTTGTGTTGCTCGTCGCTATTGAAGTGGTATTTTTAATGTCCATAATAATATCTCATTTGGAATGACCGATAGCTTAATTATCGACCAACAAATGAATATCTGTAGTCACAAATGACAAATAAACAATTTAAATGATCACAGCTAAGAAATTACAGCTTTACTGTAGTGTGTGACAATCGTTTGATAGCAAGACCAAAATTTTAACGATATAGTGATTCTCTATTTGATATAGAGAACATTACTAGCAAATAGGATTGATCAGTCATTATCATTAGTACTAAATCATTAATATCGAATTCTATTTAAGGACAATATTATGCCGCAACAACATTGGTTTATGTGGGGAATGGATATTTTTTCGGGTCTTTTTTTAGTGTTATTTTGGTTATTACTCATCGCGGTAATTTACATGTTTATTGCTGATAAACTACAAACCAAACAAGCCATTCGCCACAACTACCCTGTTATCGGTCGTTTTAGATATCTATTCGAAAAACAAGGTGAATTTTTTAGACAATACTTTTTTGCTCAAGACAGGGAAGAGCTACCTTTCAATCGCGCTGAACGCAGTTGGGTTTATCGTGCAGCAAAAAATGTTGACCGTACTATCGCGTTTGGTTCAACTCAAGTATTGGATAAACCGGGTGCTGTAATGTTCATGAACTCAGCATTTCCTGTCAGCGACCATGAAAAACATAACACCACAGCGGTAACCATTGGACCAAACTGCCAACAGCCATACACTACCGATAAAATTTGCCACATTTCAGCAATGAGTTTTGGGGCCTTATCTCGCCCAGCGGTGACAGCATTATCTCATGGTGCGGCAAAAGCAGGTTGTTGGCTCAATACTGGCGAAGGTGGATTAAGTCCTTATCACCTTAAAGGTCATTGTGATTTAGTCTTTCAGATAGGTACTGCTAAATACGGTGTCCGTAACGAGCAAGGCCATTTAGATCCGCAAAAGCTCAGCGACATGGCGGCGCATCCAGAAGTCAAAATGTTTGAAATTAAGTTAAGCCAAGGTGCGAAACCCGGTAAAGGCGGTATTTTACCCGCCATCAAAGTCACCGAAGAAATTGCAGCCATTCGCGGGATCCCTGTCGGACAAGACTCAATTAGCCCTAATGGCCATATTGAACTACACAATGTTGCTGACATCGTCGATATGATAAATCAAGTAAGAGATATCACCGGAAAACCAACAGGCATTAAGGCTGTATTGGGTGATATGTCTTGGGTAACTGATTTCCTGGATGAAATTGAACGTCGCGGCATTGAGCATGCACCGGACTTTTTTACACTAGACAGTTCTGATGGTGGTACCGGCGCTGCACCACAAGCCCTAATGGACAATGTAGGATTACCATTAAGACAAAGCTTACCACTACTGGTTGACTTATTGAATGAACGCGGCTTTAAGCAACGCATTAAAATTATCGCCACAGGTAAAATGATCATGCCATCATATGTCGCATGGGCTTTGGCCACTGGTGCTGACTTTATCGCTTCAGCTCGTGGAAATATGTTTGCTTTAGGCTGTATTCAATCTTTGCAATGCAATAAAGATACTTGCCCAACGGGAATCACAACTCACAATACACGGCTACAATACGGTTTAGATCCTAAAGATAAATCAGCACGAGTCGCAAACTACAATCACTTTTTGCATTACGATTTAAACATGATCGCACATTCATGCGGCGTTACAGATCCAAGATATTTAACTCGCCACCATGCTCGTATAGTCGAATCATCTGGTGTAGCAGTAACCTTAGATAAGCATTATCGCCACATGCAATAAAAAAACGGACGAACGTTCAATAAAAAATTAGAGCGGGTCATTAGATTGCCGAAAATTAATATAAGGTGTAGAATATAGTTGATATGGATCACATTAAAAGGCCTTAGTGTGATTTTGAATAGGCGCCAATCCAGAGGATTTCGTGTTGAATATAAAAACCGCTGCCGTAAACATAAATACGCAAAGCTTAAGTTTAAGTTGCAAAAACTGTAATCGAATGACAGAAATCGAAGGCGAATTAGTGTGTTTTGAACAAGGCAAAATTAAGCGTTTAACACTGGATCCTTCTCCAGCTGCACTGATCAAAATGGTGTGTATTGCTTGGCAGAAAAAATAATCTATCTTAACTAGCAATAGTATCCATCATTTAAGTATCCACTCATTATATCCCAATCAACTCCCTCATTTTTGAAATGGTAAATAAACCTAATATCAGCGATGAATAACTTATTATCATGAATTAATAAGGGTTTGATGACATCAATTCATCTGCATCTTTATGAGTATAAATCGGCATACCTGCATAAATTGATTGGATAGACAGAGTTGGACTAGAAAAGTGTGTCTTGTGCGTCATCATTTCGTTTAATAATGCTCTTATCAAGCTCGCTGCTGATTGCCTTAGCTAAAGTAACACCTCGAGTTGTTACTCTTAAACCTGCACACAAATCGTTATATACGATTTTAATTGCATCATCAGACATATTACGTGTTTTTAGCATGGCCATAATAGCATGCCAATCAGTAGTCACTTGATGTCGGGTGCCTTCTAGCGCCGCAATTAACGAAATATTATGCACAAGTTACCTCCTGACACGATTTAGTCCCTTCATAAGATCCAATTAGTTGATAAATAGAGCTATCTCATAAAAATAACCCGCAAGCACAACTATAGATTAACTGCGTTGATCATCATCGTCAAAAAATTTGTTCGTAATAAATGTAACAAGACAGTTTCTATACAATTTAGCAGTATAAGCAGTTCAATTAACAAGCTCTTTTACTATAATCGAGATAGACTATTCCTACTTAACATGTTGGTGTTAACAGCCTGTATTATAACTACGCAACCTTATGGTCAAGTGATAGCTAATGATAAATACCAACAACCGTATGGTACGCAACAGCATCCCAAGATTCACTTGTCGAATTATAAATTATAGTTACTCACTAAGCCTTTTTTCATTTTGAATATGCCAAAGCCGGGCATAAAGACCTTGTTGAGCTAACAAACTACTATGTGTACCATGCTCGACAATCTTACCTTTACTCAATACTACTATTTGGTCAGCATCAATAATGGTCGATAAACGATGAGCAACAACTAAGCTTGTAAGCCCTTTAGCTGCATCCCGTAATGCGTTTAAAATCGCTTGCTCAGAACGTGAGTCTAACGACGATGTTGCTTCATCAAATACTAAAATAGGTGCCCCTTTTAATACCGCTCGAGCGATAGCAACACGTTGTTTTTCACCACCAGAAAGTTTTAATCCCCGCTCACCCACTTTGGTATTACCTTTATCAGGTAAAGACTCAATAAAATCACTCAAATGCGCTAATTTAGCTGCAGCAAAAACCTCTTCTTCAGTGGCTTCTGGACGACCATATCGAATATTTTCATAAATGGAATTGTTAAATAACACGGTATCTTGTGGCACTATAGCGATAGCTCTTCGCAAGGCCTGCTGACTAAAGTCACGAACATCAATACCATCAATAGTGATAGCTCCATGGTCAACATCATAAAAGCGAAATAGCAACTTAATAATAGTTGATTTACCTGCACCACTGTCACCTACAACAGCAATTTTTTTCCCTGCTGGCACTTCAAAATTAACACTATTTAGAATAATTCGTTGATCATATTGAAAGCTTACATCTGTGAATTTTATCGCTCCAATAGTTGGGCTTTTCTCAATTGCACCAACTTGGTCTAACACTTGAGGTTGTTTGCCTAAAATATCAAACATACGCTCAATATTGGCTAATGCACCACGGATCTCTCGATACACAAAACCTAAAAAATTAAGTGGCATAAACAACTGCATCATAAATGCATTAATTAATACGAAGTCACCAATCGTCATTGAACCTTGACTCACTTCATATGCTGCAAGAGCCATCATCGCGGTCATAGCCACAGCAATAATGACTGCTTGGCCACCATTTAGCGCAAATAATGATAAGCGATTTTTTCGTTTCGCAACTTCCCATTGTTCTAGAGCTTCGTCATATCGTTGTGATTCAAATTGTTCATTATTAAAATACTTTACAGTTTCATAATTTAATAGACTATCAACGGATCGCGTATTCGCCAGCGAATCCGCTCTGGCTGCATCACGTACATAACCCGTACGCCACTCCGTCGCGATAATAGAATAACCAATATATGCTATAACAGAAAATAACGTAATTAACGCAAAAATCACCCCATAGTTATAAAAGAAAATACCAATAACTAAAGCGATTTCCAGTAATGTCGGCACTATATTAAACACCATGAAGCGCATTAAAAAACTCACGCCACTAGTACCTCGTTCAATATCTCTAGATAAACCGCCAGTACGGCGATCTAAATGAAAATCAAGATCGAGTCGATGTAAATGTTCAAAAACAGCCCGCCCAAGGCGACGAATAGCACGCTCAGTAACCCTACCAAATAAGGTATCACGTACTTCACCAATAATGACATTCAACAAACGCACCGCCCCATAGGCCAATACTAATCCTATGGGGACAGCAACAAGCTGTGTAGCAGATTGTTTATCAAGAGAATCAACCAAATCTTTTAAGATAAATGGAAGTCCTACACTGGCAATTTTAGCAATAATCAAACAAACCATTGCCAAAAACACACGTCCTTTAAACTCTAATAAATATGGCCATAGTAATCGCAATACATGCCAATTTAGTTTCCCTACCGGGCCTTCAAAATACGCAGAAGGTCTCATCTATACTCCAATTAATTACCGCCGTTATAGGCAGTCTATGACGCTCTAACTTTAATTGTCTTATTATACGCCATTTCCTTATCAGACTTATGTCACATTACTATTGAATAAATACAAACTGATTTTAATCATAGTGTATGGGGTAGACGCCAGAAAACAGCACTTTAGACTTACAATTTACGAAAGTGTAGTAAACTAAAATACTACTGTTTGAGTTTTTTTTGTTATTTTTACTTTATTAATCTAAATAGAGTTATTTCTATAAGCATAATTTGATATTCTTTGAATGCAGAGAATCGCCGCTTGATGAGAAACAAACAACGATTTACTAGTTTGAAGGATGTTTTATGTTAGATAGCTCGAAAGCTCAATACCCACCATTACAATTAATACAAACATGGGTATGGATGATGATTGAATCAAATAATCCTGAACTGCAAGATAAAGGTCGAGATAACCTGATATCGGCCTTTGGTAGTTTAGCCAAAGCCAATGAATATCTATTTGAATATGCAAAAAAATAAGACGCAAATTGCGCCTTATTTTTTAAATATTACCAAGCAAGTACTATACTTTACGACGGTCGACTACACTTTGATTTAGTGTTGCTAAAAGAGACTCTGTGTCATCCCAGCCTATACAAGCATCGGTGACACTCTGTCCATAACACAACGCACTATTTTCAATTAAATCTTGGCGTCCTTCGACTAAATGACTTTCTACCATGACGCCAAATATAGCCTGATTACCTTGAGCTATTTGACCGGCAACATCATCAGCAACCATCATCTGCTTTTTATAATCTTTACTGCTATTAGCATGACTAAAATCAATCATAATATTATCAGTCAAGCCCGATTCAGTAAGCTGCTTAGTGATATCAGCTACATGTTCAGCACTATAATTGGGTGCCCGTCCGCCACGCAAAATAATATGGCAATCAGGATTCCCTTTAGTCGATACAATTGCCGAATGACCAAACTTAGTCACCGATAAAAAGTGATGTGGCGCATTAGCAGCGCCGATAGCATCAATGGCTACTTTAATCGTGCCGTCGGTACCATTTTTAAAGCCTACCGGACATGAAAGTCCTGATGATAACTCTCTATGCACTTGCGACTCGGTAGTACGAGCGCCAATAGCTCCCCAACACATCATATCGGCGACATATTGAGGTGTGATCATATCTAAAAATTCACCAGCAGTGGGTATTCCAGAATCATTCAAATCGACTAACAATTTTCGAGCAGTACGCAAACCGTCATTGAGTTGATAACTATTGTCCATATATGGGTCATTAATTAGACCTTTCCAGCCCACAGTTGTTCTTGGCTTCTCAAAATACACCCGCATCACAATTTCAAGCTGGTCTTTATACTGCTCACGCAGCTTAACCAAGCGTTGACCATATTCTAAGGCTGCTACAGGATCGTGGATAGAACAAGGACCAATTACCACCAATAAACGATCATCTTCGCGCGCTAATATATTATGAATACTATTACGTGCATTGAAAACTGTTGTAGATGCACTCTCGGTTGCCGGAAATCGTTCTAGAATCGCAATCGGTGGAAGTAATTGTTTTATTTCATCGATACGAATATCGTCATTTTGGTAATGCATAGTAGTTGTAACTCCAGCCAAAACGTTTTATTTACCTTATTCAGAAAAGATAAATTCAGATAATACAATTCATTAAAAAAATGATTAAAAACATCGAGAAAATGAACATCAACTATCAATTTAACCAGTATTTACCTACAAATCAATCAAGAATTATTCATCTGTGCCGATAACAAAGACTATAGAGATATTAGTTCAAAGTGGTTAATAGCAAGCAATTGAGGACGAAACTATAGGCCTTCAATACAAAATGATTGTTAAATGAATCTAGTTATTAGCAGGAGATTGATTTTACAAGTAAAACATTATTAGGAAAGTAATGTGCTTTGCTTAAAACAACAAAAATGATTAAAACGCAATACAAGGACGATGTTCCACTTTATATGTAGCAGATAATTCAGAGGAGGAAACCATTGAAAAACAGCATCAAAAGTTTACTCATTGCATTCAGCTCTTTAATTGGTGTTTGTCCATCTGCGTTAGCTAATCCCATTATTCCCATCAAAGATACACACGAATTAATCGATTTACACGCGCAGAATGACAATAAAACATTAGTATCGACCATTAATAGCATTAGCTTTTCAACCAGTAATAGCATTGCACCTTACTTCTTTTCCGATACAAACACTGGTGTACAATACGACCTATTGAAAGCTGCGCTTAACACTCAAAGTATTGAAATAAAAGAAATTATACATGCGCCCAATTTACGTTCTCAACGTCTAGTAAAAACAAAAAAAATAGATTGTATGATCAATACTCCTGATAATGTTGAAGGATTATTTTATACACAAAGCTTGATTGAATATCAAAATAGTTTGTTCTATTTATCAAGAAATAACCTCGAGATAGAACAAATTGATGATCTTAATGGTTTGTCTATTTTAGGGTTTCAGAACTCAAAACAATACTTAGGCGATGAGTTTAAAATCTTAGAAGATGCTAATCCGCTTTATAGTGAAATATCAAATCAGAAAAGCCAAGTAGTGATGTTATTTAATGGTTATGTACAAGTAATCGTTTTAGAAAGACGAATATTTGAATATTATCGCCATTTGCTCAGACAAAAATTAGACACCAGTATCCGCGTAACCGAAGCCGCACTTTTTGACCCCGCAGAGCGAAAAATTGCCTGTCATGATCAAATAATAGCTAATCAAGTTAATAGTGCCATTACGGCACTTAAACAATCATATCGCTATCAAGAAATACTTGATCTAGCTAAACAAAATAATTATCAACCTCAGATGGATTAATTCCGTCTCATTGCTTGTAATTTACTTTGATAGCGTTGTTTGTTGCTAGTATCACTTAATGCCAATGCGCGTTTAAGGCTTTTCTCTGCAAGTCGTTCATCACCCGTTGCCCAATAAGCTCTCGACAAGCCAAAATAGAATTCATGGCGATAATCGGCTTTCGCAACAGCTCGTTTATACCATATAAGTGCATTTTGATATTGGCTATCAAAATAGGCTTGTTGCGCCATATCAAAATAATAAAAAGGATTATTAATTCGAGCAAGTTCAAGTACTTTATGAATCTCGGCCCACTCAACTAAACGGTCTTGCTCGCCTAAAATGAGAGCTAAATTATATAACGTTGATAGGTCTTGCGAATTAACTTGTAAGGCTGCTCGATAAACTTGTTCGGCTTCATCATCAAAGCCTTTATGACGATAGATCACCGCGAGGGTATTGATGGCAGCAACAAGCTGCGGATCTAAGATTATGGACTTTTTTACCAACGCATATGCGGTGTCATAATCGGCTCGGACTAAGGCTTCTGCTGCAACGTTGTTGTAATACATGGCACTTAATTGGCGCTTATTAACTCGTTTTTTTCGGTAGGCCCGTACTGAACGTTCGGGCAAAAAGTCAATTAAAACCTCCGTTCCCCTGAACAATACAGTATGAGAATCTTCTGGCGGCAATAAGCTTAAATTAACGTGTCCGTTAACTAAATAAAAACCACCGCGGCGATCCCAAAAAGGTTCAACATCAATATCATACAATTCAACAGGTACATTTAGCACATCAGCTAATGAAGCCGATAAGACCACCAGAGACATACAATTTCCTTGACGATCCAGCACTGTTTCACTCGCTGTACGAGTATAATGATCGCGATATTCAAAACCACCATCTTGGGCACCAACATATTGGGCTAACCATTCATTAGCTAAGGTATTTTTGCTGCGGATGGAATTATCAGACTGAAACTGACGCTTAAAATTCGCTACAAAGGAGTCGGGTAAACGATAAATATCGTTAATACAGGTACAAAATAATCATCATAAAAAAGTGAATTAACGTTAACATTTTTGGACTGAGATGGGCTTGACTGGCAAGCGCAAAGGAAGCACATTAAACTCAATAGAATGAAGAAACAAACATTAGGTTTATGTCTATTATCGCTAAGACTTAATGTCTCACAGGAGCGCTTTAATGGGTGACAAAGCAGCATAATTCAACCCTCAGATAGGAATAAGCTATCTAAAAGCTTAGTCAATAGCCTATCTTTCAGCCAATAAACTTAGATAAAAAAATAAGCTTTCATTAGGGTCTGTTGATCTTTGCAGGTTAAATTTTGTTCGAGATAAAAACGTTTTAATCGAGGCGAGCGGATTGCTGCCTAGCAATCTAAACACCACTCGCTTAGCAAAGAATCGCTCAACAAAGAGTAAAACGTTTTTAGCCGAACCCTTCGGGCAGCGTTTGTTGGTCATTTTTACTGCGTTATCGACTTTTTATGTAGAATAACTACACCACAAAGTCTCTGCCGCGCAGTTATAAATGTGAGTAATGACCAACAATTCGCTGCAAAAACAACCTTGAAAGATCAACAGGCCCTAAAGTATTACTCTATTTTCGAGGGGGATTCTTCGTCATGAGGTAGATCAATTTGAATGAAAAGCTGCTGGCCATGATATTGATAAGGACGATAATTTAACTGTCCACAGTGATAATAAAGATAAGCTGTATTGACAGAAATACACCCAATTGGTAATGACCGTAAAATAGTTAATTGCTGTTGTTGGCGCAGTAGCGTTTGCCACTCATGTAGCTGTAACACTTCATCACGCACAGCAAAAGCATCAAATGGTTCAGATGATTTACGCACTACAACAGTGCCCGCTGCAACAATAGGACTAAAAGAAGAAGTAATAGCAACAATTGAACCAAGCAAACAAAATGTACTAAAGAAACTCATATCGCCCCCAATTTACGAATAATCTCCAAAAAAAACAGAACCCGAAGGTTCTGTTTAATACTGACTCAGTTAATGAAGTTAAAAATTAACCGGCATTATTACCACTAGAAAACTCAGGGTAAGCCTCTACACCACAGTCAGAAGCATCCATACCATTGTACTCTTCTTCTTCTGTTACACGGATACCCATGGTCATTTTTAATACAAACCATACTAATAACGATGCAGTGAATACCCAAATAAAGATAACTGCTGCACCATATAGTTGACTACCAAAACTAGCATCTGCATTCGATAGTGGAACCAACATCAATCCAAGGAAACCTGCAACACCGTGTACCGAAATAGCGCCTACTGGGTCATCTATTTTAACTCGGTCAAATGCAATGACAGAGAAGATAACCACGGCACCAGCAACTAAACCAATCACACCAGCCATTAACAATGAAGGTGATAATGGGTCAGCTGTAATGGCGACCAATCCAGCCAATGCCCCGTTTAAAATCATGGTCAAATCAGCTTTGCCCCATACCACTTTACATACAATAAGTGCTGAGATGGCACCAAATGCTGCAGCAGAGTTTGTGTTTACAAAGATTTTAGCCACTGCACTCGCATTTTCAGCATCTGACACTAACAATTGCGAACCACCGTTAAAGCCAAACCAACCCATCCATAAAATGAACATACCTAAGGTTGCCATCGGTAAATTAGAACCTGGAATAGGATGAATTTGACCGTTTTCACCATATTTACCTTTACGAGCTCCAAGAAGCAATACGCCAGAGATTGCAGCTGCTGCACCGGCCATATGCACAATGCCACTACCAGCAAAATCTACAAAGCCTGCAGCAGAAAGGAATCCACCACCCCATGTCCAGTAGCCTTCAACAGGATAAATCACTGCCGTCATTACCACTGAAAAAACAAGGAAAGACCATAATCTCATTCGTTCAGCAACAGCACCTGATACAATCGACATCGCTGTAGCAACAAATACTACTTGGAAGAAAAAGTCTGATTCGAGCGCATGATCTGCACCATCAGCTTGACCACCGATTAACGAACCAAAAGAAGGAATAAATCCACCTTCAACATTGTCGACATACATAATGTTGTAACCGACTAATAAAAACATGACACACGCAATTGAGTATAAACACACATTTTTAGTTAAAATTTCAGTGGTGTTTTTTGAGCGGACTAATCCAGCTTCCAGCATGGCAAAACCAGCAGCCATCCACATGACTAACGCGCCAGAAATCAAGAAATAAAACGTATCTAATGCGAAACGTAATTCAGTTACCGTCAGGCCTAATTGAGTTAACTCTTCCATACCAGCCTCCTATAATGCTTCGTTATCAAGTTCACCCGTACGGATACGGATAACCTGTTCTAAACTAGTAACAAATATCTTGCCATCACCAATTTTACCGGTATGAGCGGCACTGGTAATCGCTTCAATAAGCATGTCTAAGTTTTCAGATTTTGTGGCAATTTCTAATTTTACTTTTGGTAGAAAGTCCACTTGATACTCTGCCCCACGATAAAGTTCTGTGTGACCTTTCTGACGTCCAAATCCTTTGACCTCAGTAACAGTCATACCTTCAATGCCCATGCCTGCAATAGCTTCACGGACATCATCCAATTTAAATGGCTTGATGATAGCGCTGACGAGTTTCATCTCGACCTCCAAAAGTGTGAAAAAATTAGTTGTTATTTATTTGTTGTAACGAGTTAATTCAATCATCAGGCCACTTTTCCAACAAGTTGTTATATATAGATTTTATTTTATTTTATCTTTTATCCATTAATATAAAGGCACCAATCAAGTGCGTATAAGATCACCGTCGCATTGTTTTGGTGCAACAATAATCCCACCTATGAAACCACTTTGTAATACCCTCTTGTTGAGGATTTAGATATAAAGCACATAAAAAAACAGCCCTCAAATGAGGGCTGTTTGTTGGATTATTTCAGGTTGACACCTGAGGAGAGCGCTTATGCTAAGTACAACTTATTTGTAAGTCGCTTCACGCTTTTTAGCTTCTTCTTTCCACTGAGGAACCAGTGTTTTCTTAAACTCAGCTTTTTCAGCATTCATGGTTTTCATGTCCATGCCTAATGCTGCTTGCGCTTTTGCTTTAGTAGAAGTGTCAGGGAATGCAATAGGTTGCTTAACACCTTTAGCACCTAATAACTGAGCTAGTTTTACACGAGCATCAGCAGCTTTATCCACTGCAGTACCTAAAATGCGTAATATTTCAGCTGGAGCATGAGTTGATGCGCCATGAGATGCAGTCGCATAATCCCAACGCCATTGTGAATGACGAATATCCATTAAGATTGGCTTCATTTCAGCTTCAGTGGCACCAGCATCCCAAGCAGCTTTCGCTTCAAAGTGAGCTTTAACTAACTGAGCTTCAGCACGCGACTTTAATTCTTGAACTCTAGCTTTACCATCATTAACTTGTTTAAGCATAAACTCTTTGCTTTGAGTGTGACAAGTTGCACATGTTTCTTCAAAGCGATCAAATGGATTACCCACTTTATGATCTGTAAATTTGCGGCCTTTGTCATTAGTCACTTTAGGCATATGACAATCAACACAACTTACATTGTTTTGACCGTGAGTACCCATTTTCCAAGTTTCATAACCAGGATGTTGTGCTTTTAACATTGGAGTTTTAGACACTGCATGAGTCCAATCTGAGAACTCCATGCTGTCGTAATATGTTTCCATTTGTTCAACGGTGGTACCCATATCCCAAGGGAACTTAACAAAACCTTTACGGTCTTCAGTTTTCTCGAAATAGTATTCAACGTGACACTGACCACACACCATTGATTGCTTATCTTTACGAGAAGCTTTATCAAATGGTGTATTTAACGTATCCATTGCACGGTCAACATACGGACGTGATATACGTAATTTTGATGAACCTTTTTCATGACAATCGCCACAACCAAGTACATTGACAATTTCTGGACCGCCTTTAGCCCATTTACCACTGAAATAGCCATCTTCACCTTGTTCTTCAATCATGCGAGGTACATCAGGGCTTTTACAGCTCCAACATGCCATTGGCATTGGACCATCTGCAGCATTTTTTGGCGCGCCAGTACGTAATGAGTTAGTTACGTCAGTAATTGCATACATATGACCACGTGGTGCATTGTAATCTTTAGCAAAACCGTAACCTGCCCATAACACGACTAAACTAGGTACTTTTTCTAACATATCAACAACGTCTTTGCTTTCATCAGTAGCATGCCAGCTGTCATATTGCTTTGAAAATTTATCTTTATAAACCTCATTACGAGGTTCGGTTTTATCACTCGCCATAGCGCCTGCAGCCATAAATCCGGCTGCAATCACCGCACTCAGTGCAATTGATTTTACATTCATCTTCATCACCCTTTATCTCCGTGTTACATTATATTTAATTTAATAATCACGACATCTCCAAGATCAAATTTAGCGATTTAATCCTGCTTTAAATATACCCCTTATTAGGTATAGCTACAAAAGTTTGCGCTAGATCAACATGTAAACAAGATGTAGCTCACAGTTTGATACAATTGTTAATGTTATCAACTAATACCTAATATAGAACACACTATTGGATAGTATACGAAACAGTACTTTCGACTTACCTTTAAGCACTCATTGATATAATAACGGGACCTTATGTTTACTCGTGGCAGCCTTACCTCCACCATTTTCAGTTTAATGATCATTTTGATTTTATTATCATCAAGCTTAGCGGTATTTTCTATTGTTAATTTAAGCTTCAGTTTAGGGGATGCCAAAGGGATCAACGCCTCTGGGTCACTGCGGATGCAAAGTTATAGGCTATTGCTGTATACCAATGTAGGTGGAAATAATCCCAATAAAAAAATAATTGAATTTGAAAACACACTCAGCTCTGAAGCCCTTACCCGTTCTCTCGCTTGGTATAGCCCCAAGGAACTAAGTGACCAATACTTGTTAGTTATCGACAAGTGGAAAGTGATGAAATCCTATATAGAAGAAGGGAATACACAAGAGTATTCTAAATCGTTAACTGGCTTTGTCGACACCATTGATACCTTAGTATTAAAGATGGAACTATTTGCTGCCTTAAAACTAAAGCTATTGGTCATTGGGCAGATTATCGGGTTATCTATTTTACTGGTTATCGCTTTCTTTGCTGTGGTGTTTACACGCAAACGTGTTGTTAAACCATTACAGTTATTGATGGACAGTGCAGCCAAAATATCTAAAGGCAATTTCAAAGTCGAAATGCCTAAAACGGGTTATATAGAGCTAACCGCGCTTGGAAATGCATTACAGAAAACGGCCGCTGAGTTAGCCAGTTTGTATGAAGATTTAGAAGACCAAGTCAACGAAAAAACCTTGGCATTAACCCGAGCCAATAACGAACTGAATTTTTTGTACGATAATTTAATCATGTTACATGCCGATAAACTAGACTATAAAGCACTCCAGTCCGCAATTAATCAACTTAAATATTATGAAAACTTAACCTATCTGAGATTAGTCATTGAACATGATGATGGCACTAAAGATATAATTAACGCAGAAGGTGGTTGGCCAACCGATAACTTATCTGAATCTGTACATTTCCCATTATTGATAGAGCAAACACAACTGGGTTATTTAGATGTAATATCAAATAAACCTCTGAATAATATTCTTTTTAAAAACTTTTCTATGATGCTAACTCGCTCTATAACCATCCACAATGCAACAGAACAACGCCAACAACTGGCACTATTAGAAGAACGTTCGGTGATCGCTAGAGAATTACATGACTCTATTGGGCAACTATTATCCTTTTTAAAAATCCAAGTCAGCTTGTTAAGTAAGAGTCTTGATAACAGTTGTCGCAGTCCAGAAGTTGAAGAGCAATTATTAGGGATCAATGAGGGTGTCAGTATCGCTTATGTACAACTACGCGAACTGTTATCAACGTTTAGATTGACCATTAAAGAACCCAATTTAGGCCAAGCTATCGAAGTTATGCTAGACCAGTTACGTCATCAAACTAATATTGATATCCAACTCAATTACAAGCTTTCACCCCATTTACTTGAAGCAAAACAACATATTCACATATTGCAATTGGTTAGAGAAGCGACATTAAATGCAATAAAACACGCAAAACCTGCCCATATAGTGGTAGATTGTCAGCTGACTGAAAATGGTATGATTACCATTTCAATTTGTGATGATGGTATTGGCGTGTCACACTTAGCCGAACGGGACCAACACTTTGGTATTGGTATCATGCATGAACGGGCCAACAAATTAAATGGTGTTGTATCATTCAATAGTAATCAGAATGGCGGTACAACTGTCACACTGAGTTTTCCACCTCAACAGGAGCCTTTAAATGGGTAAGCCGTATTCCGTACTTGTTGTCGATGATCATCCTTTACTGCGTCGTGGCATTTGCCAATTGATCACCTCTGATAGCGATTTCACTTTATTTGGTGAAACAGGCACAGGGTTAGAGGCACTGACATCTGTCGCCGAAAACGAACCCGATATTATTTTGCTCGATTTAAACATGAAAGGTATGTCGGGTCTTGATACCCTCAACGCTATGCGCCAAGAAGGTGTTACCGCGAGAATTGTAATACTGACCGTATCTGATGCAAAACAAGATGTAATGCGTTTATTACGCGCTGGTGCAGATGGTTATTTACTCAAAGATACTGAGCCAGACTTATTACTCGCACAGCTCAAAAAAGCCATGTTAGGTCATAGGGTCATTAGTGATGAAGTAGAAGCTTATCTGTATGAGCTAAAAAACACTGTCGACGATAACAGCTGGATAGAGAGTTTAACGCCTCGAGAATTACAGATATTACAAGAACTTGCTGAAGGTAAAAGTAATAGAATGATCTCTGAAGATTTACACATCAGTGAAGGTACTGTCAAAGTTCATGTGAAGAATTTACTTCGCAAAGCAGATGCAAAATCACGTACCGAAATGGCGGTCAGATATTTAAATCAATAGGTAACAATCAAAGTAAGTAGATAATCAAATACTTTACGATATCTCAATAAATAATGATCCGTTAATAAATAATGCTCCCTTAATTGGGAGCTGTTTCATTCAGTCGCAATAAAATGTATCTAATTCTGTAGAGGTGAACATCTTACCTATTACGATGCCATTGAATCATTTCAGTTATAAACCCTACCTCTACCAGAGTTGAAGCTTAAAAGCTAAATACTCAATATCGCATTTATGCGATCCCTCCAAAATTGCGACAATGATCACTAAATAGACTATCCATCCCTAAGCTCATGAAAAATATGATGTGTTTTAAATAACTTACCTTTATTCTATTCTTCATTGACCATTCATTTGTGACCGGATGTCACCTAATTATCAGTATTCAGACATTATTATTTTGCGAAATAAACATTTTTACAAAATAAATAGAGTCTGTCCCGTACCTCATTTAAAAGGATATTATTTTGAAAATCAAACAAACCTTATCTTTATGCTCTGCACTCATTGCCTTTTTAATCCCAATGTCGGCATCTGCTGACTCTTTAACACTCTATGCTGCTGGTAGCTTAAAGACGGCATTAAATGATGTAGCATCATCTTATACTCAAGCCTATAAAACAGAAGTCAGCACAAAATATGCGCCTAGCGGACTGTTAAGAAAAGCAATTGAAGACGGTGAACAACCTGATGTTTTTGCTTCTGCAAATATGAAACACCCTGAAAAACTGGCTACGGAGGGATGGGGAAGTCCAGTGGTGTTATTTGCCCGAAATCAGCTTTGTGCGCTAGCGCAACCGAATGTAAAAGTGACTCCAGATAACCTGCTTTCTACATTAATGGATAAACAAATCCGCGTTGGTACTTCAACGCCTAAAGCTGATCCAAGTGGTGATTATGCTTGGGAACTTTTCCACAAAGCAGAAACAATACAAAAAGGAAGCTTCTCGGCTCTTTCAACTAAAGCTTTGCAGCTTACTGGTGGTGAACAAAGTGAAAAAGCACCTGAAGGGTTAAATCAATATGGTTGGGTGATGAGTGAAAAAAAGGCAGATATTTTTCTAACTTATTGCACCAATGCTGTATTGGCAAAAAACCAGGTTAAATACCTCAACATAATCACCATACCTGAATCACTTTCAGTGGGAGCAGATTATGGCTTGGTAGTTAAAGAGGGGGCACAAAATAAAGCATGGCAATTTGCCATGTATATTCTCTCACCTGAGGGACAAAGAATTCTGAAAAAATATGGTTTTGAAGCCAACGCCATTCCTAAGCTCTAAGACGTATTGAAATCAGGTTTGAAATGACAAGACAGTTACCGATTTTCAGTCGGTAGCTGTCAAAATACATTAGAGTAAGTACTTAGCTAATAACACAAATGATCAAGCCAATATAAAGTTGAGCGAACTATTATTTTTCTTGAATAAACGCTAACCAACTTTGCAATGCTGATTCGAAATCTTCCAAACCACAATAAGATTCAGATTCCGCATTATATAAATTCATTGCTTCGTCTAAGACATGATCATCTTCAAAATCAATTATATTTGCAAATACTCTAACTTGTTCGGTGTCGATATCGATGGTTAAATCTCTACCAATATCACGCCAATGATTGGCCCTACCCGTTTTAATAAGCATAATTTGGTTTAAGATATAATTAGCGCGATTTTTATCATCACCAAGATTTTCAGCAAACCAACTGCCTAACACCTCATGCCCCATACTAAATTCAGCAAACACAGTGCCTTCAAGGCGATTACGACGAAATTGAAATTCCATATGAGTACTCTTCTAATAGTATTTGTTTTATTTTAACCGATGATCGACAATTCTGCTGCTTGTTAGCGGATCAAATAGTGTGCTTGATGATTAAATATTCGATAACGAACGGATTTCATTCCACATGTTCGTTTAAACTTGGGCAAGACTAAAAAGTAGCGTAAATTGTTGCGATAGTGATCACTTGGAATGATTAATAATGAATAATGGTTTTATTTACAGCTTACTATTAACAGGCCCAAATGCTGGCCAATCGCTCACTGAAGCGCAAGTTGCTCAGTGGCAGCCTCAAGATGGCCTTTTATGGTTACACCTTCGCTATCGTGAACCTAAAGCGCGTAAATGGCTCCTCAACTCTGGTTTAGATAGGGTCGAGATGGATACTTTATTGGCCACCGATACTCGCCCACGAGTATTAAGCTCAGAAAAAGGGATCTTACTGGCATTGCGAGGGGTTAATTTAAACCCAAATTCTGATCCAGAAGACATGGTCGCAGTGCGGATCTACGCTGAAGAACATAAAATTATTTCAACATGCGAACGCCAATTACAATCGGTTATCGATGTTGCCGAGGCAATTACCCATGGTAAAGGTCCAGTTGATAGCGCAGCGTTTATCATGGCCATCTGCGAACGGTTGACCCAACGTAAAGTCGAGTTTATCGGTAAACTTGAAGAACAGCTCGATGAATTAGAAGAGAAAGTAGTCACTCAAGTTAATAAAACATTGCGCACTGAAATTGCTGAACTACGTCGACAAACAGTGGTATTACGACGTTACCTAGCCCCACAACGAGAAGCTTTTTCTCGTATGCTGCAAGAAACCAACGAGCTATTTGACGTTAATGACAAAATCCGTTTACGTGAGATCCACGAAACCCTGATCCGAGTCATAGAAGATCTTGATTCAATACGCGATCGCGCCAGTGTCACCCAAGAAGAACTGCAATCGCAGCAATCAGAACAAGTAAACCAAAGGTTGTATTTTTTATCACTTATTTCGGCAGTATTTCTACCTTTAGGTTTTTTAACTGGCTTATTGGGTGTCAATATTGGCGGCATACCAGGGGCTGAAACAAACTGGGCTTTTGCTGCATTTTGTGCAGGCTTATTTGCACTTATTGCCTTTCAAATGTATCTGTTTTACCGCTTAAAATGGATATAGCTAGACTAATTATCCCGAGTTAGGTTAGTTAGATATAAAAAAAGACGCCGAAGCGTCTTTTTTATATCTATGATAATCGCAAAGCGATTTCAATATTACTTTGCAGCAGGTGCAGCTACTGGCGCTTTTTCAACAGACACTAGCTCAACTTCAAAAACTAAAGTTGAGTTAGCAGGAATAGTACCAGTATCACGATCACCGTAAGCTAATTCAGCTGGAATAACGAATTTGTACTTAGCGCCAACAGGCATTAACTGTACACCTTCAGTCCAACCAGGAATAACACGATTTAGCGGGAACTTAGCGGTTTCACCACGCGCATATGAACTGTCAAACTCGGTACCATCAGTTAGCGTACCGCGGTAATGTACTTCAACAGTATCTTCTGCTGCTGGCTTTTCGCCCGTTCCAGCTTCTAATACTTCATACTGTAAACCAGATTCAGTCGTTGTTACGCCTTCTTTAGCTTTATTATCTTCTAAGAATTTTTTGCCATCGGCAATCGCTTTAGCCGCTACTATTTCAGCTTGCTCTAGGCGTTTGTCGTTTAATTTTTTATCTAGGTTTTCCAATACTGTCTGCATTTCTTCTTCAGTTAGCAGCATGTCTTCACCTAAACCATCGGTAAAGCCTTTAATCACCATGGTACGATCAACAGCAAAACCTAATTCTTCTTGCTCTTTAATGTGACCTGACATGTACTTACCGATTGAACCACCTACACTGTATGCTTCTTTTTGCACGTCAGTTGTTAATTCAATTTTCTTTTGGGTAACGTCTTGATCTTGATTACACGCAGTAAGGCCAACAACGGCTAATGCAACTAACGATAATTTGTAAATAGATTTCATTAAAGCTTCCTCAGCATCCTATAGTGGTTACAATAACCCTAATACATTCAATCAATGAGATATGTAAGTGGTCATGTTAATTATCCACTTTATACTAGTTAAAACGGTTATACCATTGGGTAAACCTTATATAATTAAGGTTTAAGACAATAATTCTAGGAGCAAGTTCATGATACGAGTTCCAATGCGGTTTTTTTGTTCAATCTTATTTTGTGTATGCTTATTATCCGCATGCCAACCTTCACCAAGCAAAGTCATGATACTGACAACTGATGCCAGCTACAGCGCCAGCTTATCTGATGATGGTAATCTAGCATTAATCAGCACGGCTAATAATGGTGTACAAGTATGGGATTTAACCGGCCCAAGGTTGTCATATCAATGGTTACAAGGTCAAAAGGATAACACCAGCAATGTCATTGATACCGCTATTTCCGCCAACAAAATCTTTGCCGCCACGATTAGCAGTAACTCATTAGCGATATGGCGTTTAGATGATGGCAGTTCGGTAGGTTGGTGGTCGCTGCCCTCTTACGCTCAAAGCGTGGCGATTGCCAATGATGGCCAAACTTTAGTCGCTCTTGGTGATGGTTCCGTCATGTCATTATCACCGAAAAACAATCGTTTGATTCAGTTTTTAGGTCATAACGAAAAGGTCAATAGTGTATCGATTAGCGCTGACGGTCTAAAGGCACTAAGTGGTGGTAATGATAACAAGGTTATTCTATGGCAGGCGCAAACAGGCCAACCTATTCAACAATGGCAGTTAAGCTCGCGCATTACCAAGGTACTGATTAATGAAAGTGGCAGTTTAAGCTTTGCAGGTGATATAACTGGTAATGCAACAATCTGGCAATCAGCTTCAGGGGCTGCACTAAGTAAGTTAAACATTATTCGTAGGCAAATGAATTTTTCCTCTGCTCGCTTTGCTCAGAATGATCAGCAATTACTCACCGGAACACCATCAAGCGAGATCTTTTTATGGCAAGTTGACTCAGGGAAAAAGCTCGGACATTGGAAAGTTCAGCTGAGTAAAAACACCCAAAATAAAGGCGCTGTAGTATACTCTTCCGTAATGACAGAGCCAGGCTCTATCGTCAGTATTAGTAGCCAAGGTCTAGTAGAATATTGGCAGCAATAACCAATCAATAAGAGGTCGACATGGAGCAAGTGTTGCAAAAAATTGATGATCTTGAAATGAGACTATCATTTCAAGACATCGTCATTGAGGAGTTAAATCAAGAAGTGATTAAACTCAATACATTAGTTGCCAGACAACAACAGCAAATGCTATTAATGGTCAATAAACTGCATGCGATTGAACCCAGTAACATGGCATCTCAAGCAGATGAAACACCACCACCGCATTATTAAATAGTCTTAATGAACACTGTTGCGATTAAAGATGGTTTACCATTAGCCAATGGTATCGAAAGCTCATTATTTTTAAGTTAACTAACAGTTGGCGTACATGCAATTAAATCAGCACCTCACAATAGCAACTACAGGCGATAATATTCTTACGCTGACGGCTGAGCCTGTGACGGTGTTTGATGACGCATTACACGCGTTAGCAGATAACATGCTCAGTACCATGTTAAATGCAAACGGGGTTGGTATTGCGGCAACGCAAGTGTTCAGTCGAGCGGCAATGTTTATCATGGCATCCAACCCCAATAAACGTTATCCCAATGCACCATCTATGGCCCCAACCGTTGTGATCAATCCACAAATATTGTCTACGTCAACAATGACAGAAACGGGCATGGAAGGTTGCTTGTCGCTCCCCGGTAAACGTCTGTCTATTTTGCGACATACCGAAATTGAGGTCCAATATCAATCGCTCGATGGTCGATTACACCAGCAATCATTATCGGGATTTGTAGCTCGTATTTTTCAACATGAATATGACCACTTGCAAGGCATTACCTTACTTGAACGAGTCAACCTTATGGCAGCATCGGCCGAGGTATCCTCATGTTAAAATCAGTTTGGGTGTTATTAATTCTCACGATGGGATTAACGGGATGTGCTTTTAACAGTGTATTTGTTAACTATCCTTCGCAAATAGCACCGTACAGACAACAATTAAGCAGTGATGCTCCCACAGCAAACATCAATGAGTTAGCAGACAATATTAGCGGTAATGATGGCCTACTTTACGCCCAGGAGTCTGGACGTATTATGCAGATTTCGGGAGATTTCACCCGTAGCAAAACCTATTACCAACAGGCCATTGATGCCTACCAAGCCTTTGATGACAAAGCCACCGTCAGCGCCAGTCAACTCGGGGCTGGGGCGAGTAGTATTTTATTAAATGATAACGCCATTCCATACCGTGGCCCTGGTTATGAACGTATAATGCTGCACCAGTATCAGGCTCTGAATTATTTATTTAGTGGCGACACTCAAGGTGCACTCGTTGAAGTTCGTCGCAGTAATGAACTACAAAGCTTAGAACAAGCTCGATATCAGCAATCGCAAAAATCGGTGCAAGACATGGCCAATGGCACTATCGACGCACAAATAACTCAATTAAGCCAAGAAGCCGGAACTGTTACCAGCTCATTTCTTAACGCGTACAGCTATTACATCACAGGGTTATTGCACGAACTGGCTAATGAGCCAAACGATGCTTTTATCGATTATCGCAAAGCGGCGCAAATTACCCCTAATAACACTTATTTACAGCAAGATTTGGTCCGCCTAGCAAAACAACTTGCCATGCCTCAATACGATGAATTTAAACGCCGTTGGGGGGATGCCGTTTTACCTACCGAAGACCAAGGCCAAGTGGTGTTTATTGTAGAAAGAAGTTTTGTACCTGAAAAACAAAGTATTACCGTCCCTTTTTCTATCGACGGTAATTGGCAAACGGCGTCATTAGCAACTTACCAACCACAGCGCCAATTATTAGGTGAAAGCAAAATTCTAGGATTAAACCAAGTATTGGAAGCCCAGAGCATTGCCAATATCGATGCTTTGGCTATTAATGCATTAAAAGAAGATTTGCCTGCTGCACTGTTTCGTCAAGCAGCCAGAATTTACGCAAAATACCAATTAAACCAAAGTAGCCGTAGCAACAACAATCAAATGAATGTTGGGGCAATTGCGATGCAGATTTTTAACGTCATTAGCGAGCAGGCTGACCGTAGAAGTTGGCTTACGTTGCCACGCCAAGCACAAATTGCCAGAGAGTTTATTGCTGCGGGCGATTATAATATTGGTTTAAATAATAGCCAAAATGTACAAATTACAGTGAAACCGAACCGTACAACATTAATTTGGGCAATAGAAACTGGAAATCGTACCCGTTTTTATTCAATAATCATCTGATAGACGATAACCTTTATCAACTGTCACTCATCACTAATGGAATTTATTATGAAAAATTTGAAACTGATATTTGTGTTAGCTGCAGTAATGGGGCTGAGTGCCTGTCAATCTAAAGTTGAATATGGCGATGCCTCTGAAGTAGAAACAGTTAACGAAAACTTTGGCTCAACCGATCTGCAAAATATTGCTGCTAAAATGGTCGACAGTATGTTGACGTTCCCACCTGTTATCGTCATGACTCAAACTAACCGTCCCATTATTTTTGTTGATAAAATCAAAAACAAAACCTCTGAACATATCGACACAGAGTCTGTTACCGATACTATTAGCAACAAATTATTACGTTCAGGTAAGTTCCGCTTTATCGACATGACCAAGGTTGATACCGTGCGTAAACAGCTCGATTATCAAAATAATGCAGGCATGGTCGACCCATCTACCGCGATTAAATTTGGTCGTCAGATTGGAGCGCAGTACATGTTGTACGGCAACTTATCTAGCATCGTTAAACAAGATGGCAGCACCAAAGATGTGTACTACAAAATGACCATGCGTTTAATGGACCTTGATACCGGTTTAATTGAATGGTCTGACGAAAAAGAAATTCGTAAAGTTAAATCGAAATCATTTTTAGGCTTGTAATTAGCCTGATCATAGCGCTAAAGCCGACAACCTTGTCGGCTTTTTCATACACCCAATAATAAGTTAGGAACACTAACGTGAAATTGTTATCCACTGAATTATTTAGCCCTCGGATCATTAAAACTAGCCTAGTTGCATTATGTTGTGCCAGTGTGATCAGCTGTAGCAGCTCTGTTTCAACCTCATCTTTTCAACGAGATGGCACAGCCAATATCAGCCAAGCACAAGCGCAAGCGCGTTCAAATATCGTTTCTAATGTGCAATACGAGCTGACCTTTTTCCTTAGTGAACAAAGCCAATTCAGTGCAAAATCAGTAGTACACTTCGACCTAAGCAGCGTGCCTAAATCGCTTACGTTAGATCTAAATAAAGCCAATGTTCAACAATTTATCATTAACGGCACCAAGGTTTACCCTAATTACAATGGCGCTTACTTCACTTTAAATCAGAGTCTATTAACCAGTGGTAGTAACACTATTGAAATTGAATTTACACGGGAACACAGCACTAACGGCGAAGGCCTGCATCGTTTTGTCGACCCTGTAGACGGAAAAGTTTACTTGTACTCGCATTTTGAGCCTGCTGCCGCCCAGCAAATGTTTGCCGTATTTGATCAACCGGATATCAAAGCCAATTATCAAATTAATGTCCATGCTCCAAAAGATTGGCAAGTCATCAGCGCCATGCGCGAAACCAATGTGATTGACCAAGGTGACAATAACTTATGGACATTCCCAACAACGCCTAAGCTGAGCCCGTATAATTTCTCCATGCATGCCGGTCCCTACAAAGTGTGGCAAGACAATTCAGGGCGTTATCCAATGCGATTATTCTCTCGTCAGTCAGTGGCCTCACAAGTTAGCCCACAAGATTGGTTTACCTATACTAAGCAAGGTTTAGACTTTTTTGATAACTACTTTGGCATTGCTTATCCGTTCAAAAAATATGACCAAGTATTGGTGCCTGACTTTCTCTACGGTGCCATGGAAAACGCAGCAGCAATTACTTTTTCTGAAGACCGTTTCTTATTTAATGCCGACATGACGGCTGAACAAAAAGAACGTTTAGCGGGCGTTATCATGCATGAAATGGCCCACCAGTGGTTTGGCGACTTGGTAACAATGAAATGGTGGAATGGCCTGTGGTTAAACGAAAGTTTCGCCTCATTTATGGGCACCCTTGCCACCAGTGAAGCAACCGAATTTAGTCATGCCTGGCGTACTTTTTATGCTTCTGGTAAACAAGCTGCTTATCATCAAGACAGCTTAGTCACTACACATCCCATTGAAGTGCCCGTAGCCACCAGCCAAAATGCCTTTGATAATATCGATGCGATTACTTATCAAAAAGGCGCATCAACCATCAAGCAATTGCGTCATTTACTTGGTGAAGAGACCTTCCGCCGTGGTGTGAGCCAATATTTACAACAATACAGTTATAAGAATGCCGAGCTAAACGACTTTATTAATAGCCTAGCTCAAGCCAGTGGCCGAGATTTATCACTTTGGACCAAAGAGTGGTTGTACGCAGCGGGTGTTAACACCATCAAAGCACAATACACTTGCCAAAATAGCCAAATTGACTCGTTTGCCATTATACAAACTGCAGATGAGCAACACCCAACACTGCGTGAACAAAGAATAAAAATTGGCTTGTTCAATAAGCAACGTTATGGGGTAGAAAAACAAAAATCGCTGGCTGTGACATACAAAGGGGCTTATACCGAAGTTGAGCAGTTAATTGGCGAGGCTTGCCCAGATTTAGTTTATCCAAACTACGATGACTGGGGCTTTGTAAAAGTGGAGTTAGACCCAACGTCATTTAATACCGCTAAAGAGCAACTAAGCCAAGTGAGCGATCCGTTATTGCGATCAATGCTTTGGCAGAGCATGTGGGACAGCGTCATTGAAGGTAAAACGCCATTAAATGAGTTTTTAAATATTGCATTAATTAATGCACCACTGGAAAAGGATTACACAATTCTTGGGCAAGTATTAGGCAATTTACAGCGGGCTAAAAACTACCTCGATTTAATGGCGCCAAGCAATACAGCCTACAATAATAAAATATCCAAAGCACTTAGCCAGATGAGTCTGCGCATGAGCATGGAGTATTTTAGTAATAGTGATTTCCAACGTCGGTGGTTTGATGCTTACATTAGTTTCTCTAACAATGGAGACGCGTTAAAACATATTCAATCTTTACTGCAAGGTAAAGACCTCATTAAAGGTTTAAACATAGGTCAAGACTTACGCTGGGCAATGATCAAACAATTAAACCGTTACGATTATGGCAATGCTCAGGCGTTACTTGCCAAAGAAAAGCAGCTTGATCAATCTGACTCAGGTGAAAAAGCAGCGATTGCTGCAGAAGTAATCCGGCCTCAGTCATCGCTTAAACGTCAGTGGCTAAACACCATCGAACATAATGACAGCATGCCGTTCTCAAAAATTCGGGTTGCGATGAATAATCTTTACCCTGCAGAGCAAAAGTTATTAAGTGCCGCAACTGCAGAGCAACGGTTTGCCAACTTAGCGTTAATGGACAGCAAGGGACCGGTATTTATGCGCAGTTTTGCAGCGCAACTCATTCCAACAGAATGCAGTTCGGCGAACATTGATGCCATTAGTTCCGTCTTAAATACGCAAACAGGTTTATCGGCATTAACAAGACGTGCCCTACTTGAAACTCGTCAACAAGAGCAGCGCTGTGTAAAAATAAAGCACATGTTAAGATAACGATTGGCTTGTCTAGCCTTATAAAATAGGTTGATGTTAAAAAGCGCTGATGCAGATCAGCGCTTTTTTATTATCAAATATTTCTGTGGCCATTAATATCAAACACACTCATGAGCATGTAAAAAACAACACTAACTGCGCACACTAAAACGCATCATTACCGGTGCATGATCGGTACTGTCACTATCGCGTTCATAGTCAGGCCGAACAAGGTGTCTGTCAAACGTTTGATAGTTAACAATATGAGCAAGGTTTTGTTGTTGTGTGGGATTAAATTCACTCGACACCAAGATATAATCGAGCACTGAACCACTATTGCCATAGTAATGTGTCGGTTGCCTTACCGTATGAGGCTCATCATCGATTACCGATGCCGATTCGAATTCATCTTCAGCTAAGGTTGCATTGCGCTTAGTTGCGGCAATAAATAACTCATAACTGTCAAACAAACTACTTTGGTGTAATTCTGCCATTAGTGATGTTTCGCCTAGCTTAGCCAGCCCAGGGTCTTCAATGTCACTGCGAAATACTCGCAATTGATTGTTAAATGCGGCTAAGAGCTCGCTCCCCATGGTGTCATTAAAGTCGCCCATTAACATAAAGGGTTGCTGACTTTGTTGCCGTCTCATCAACATTTGATGGCACAACAACGCGGCTTCACTGCCACGTTGCAAACTTGATGCCCATCGCCCAAGTACTTGTCTTGCTACAAAATCAGCTCCGCCATGTAGACCGCTGTGACTAATATCATCACGACTAACACCACTTCGCTTGGACTTAAGGTGAATAACATAACAATCGCATGGGCCAAAAATGGGAAACTGTATCGTGGCTCGAAGTGGTTTCCGACTAAAAGCAAATGTCTCAGCTAAACCTAATTGAGTTACCCACTGCGGATCAGGAATGACATTGGCAGAATCGATAATAGGATACTTTGAAGCTATGGCTACCACAGGGCTGCGATACACATAGTCACTGACCACCTCGGGTAAATCTAACGCCACAAAATACTCATAACCCAACGACTTTGTCAGTGTAGCTAATGCGTCGGGACTAAATACTTCTTGAAAACCGATAACATCGGGTTGGTTTTGCTCAATAAAATCACTTAACCAAGCACGCTTTTTTAGCCATTGTTTGTCGCTATAGATATTTTCAAAGTCGTAGTAGGCGTAAGGCGGTTCAATAAAGTTAAATAAATTTATGCTCACTACACTGAATGTAAGCGCTGGTGATGAAGTAGAAGATGTGCTGTTAACTTGCAAAATATGTTGTTCCCAATAAAACCTTCATCAAGGGTACTGACAACATTATGGTTTGTCGAATATAACCGTTGAATTTAACAGCCTCAAAAATAACTGAACCGAAAGACACTGGCCTACGTAATGTATCAATATACCGTCTACTAGATAATCGATTAGAGAACCTGTTAGATAACGACTAATTTAGCAAATCTTATACAGCCAATGTAATCCCCCAGTAGTACCTTTTGGCTTATCCCTCACCCTGATAAGCCATTTTTTTACATTGTGCGTTATCTCGAAAATAGTACGCTAGTTATAATTAATGGGTTTATAATGACATCAATAAATAGACACAAAATTCGCCTGAATCAGGCCATAAAAACAACCATATTGGTTGCTGGTTTTATGTCCCTTATTAGCCAGCCCGCATGGAGTACAAGTGAGGAAAATATGCTATTTCACTTTACCGATGTAAGTCACTTTACAAAATGGAATATCAATAATGACACTGTAATGGGTGGCGTCTCACAAAGCCAAGTCAGCATTGATGGCCAACAAAACTTGCTATTATTTACGGGTTCGGTTTCATTAGAAAATAATGGTGGATTTGCGTCTACAGAATCAATATTAACATCTCAAATAACAACAGCATCATTACTGACCCTCGTCGTTAAAGGTGATGGAAAAACTTATCAAATTCGCCTAAAAACACCGAGTTTATCGAATGGTGAAGCCTATGTAGCTAATTTTACCACTCGTGTAGACACAATCACTCAACATGCTTTTACCGCCGCGGACTTTACTGTCAGCTTTAGAGGGCGATCGGTCGCAAATGCACCAGAACTACATTTTGAAGATATTGATAGAATTGGTTTTTTAGTCGCCCAAAAACAACAAGGCCCATTTGCAATTGAATTACACTCTATTCAATTCGACAGATAAGCATTAAGCATTAAGCATTAAGCATTAAGCAAGTAAGGGTATTCATTGAATTTACCAATGCAAATAAAAGGCATTATTTTTGACTTAGACGGCACCTTAGTTGAATCCAGTTTGGACTTTGATTTAATTCGTCAGCAAATTGGTTGTCCTCAAGCCATTGATCTACTTAAATACGTCGACAGTTTAAATTGCAAAACAACTCAAGCCAAAGCAAACCAAGTTATTCTTGATCATGAATACCAAGATGCAATAAATGCTAAACCCATTAAAGGCATGACAGAGTTAATTAATGCTATTGAAGTGGCTAAATTACCCACCGCCATAGTGACTCGTAATAGCCTTGCGGCTAGTGACATGAAGATTAAAAAAAATAATATTGCCATCGACCATGTGCTCACTAGAGAAGATTATCCAGCAAAACCCGCACCCGATGCACTACTGGCAATAGCCTCGCAATGGGAAATTGCCCCACAATATATTATGTATGTTGGCGATTACTTATACGACATTCAAGCGGCCAATAATGCTGGCATGATCGCCTGCTTAATTACCCATGGCATTGAAAACCGTTATCAAGCATTAGCAGATATTGTTATTGATGAGCTAAGTCAACTGCTGCCATTACTGACTCCAACTGAAAAGTGTTAGTCACATAAATCAAATAATAGTATGAGAACAATATGAACCGATTTCACCCAAAGAAATTACTCCACAGTAAATGGACTAAGATTGAGGTTATTAACAAGCTCAAACATTTTAGCATCATAAAAGTGGAATATGACGAGCAAAAAAATGTCATTGAATGCATTATTCGTGCAGAAATGAATACACAAGAGTTTGCAGTAGACTGGCACGATCTAAAAGATTCACAACAGTGGAAAATGGGCTGGCAATAAATGGAAACCAGCCGCCTAACTACAGCCCAAATCGGGTTGCTTCAAAACGATTTAACAACCGATGCACCAAATAACACAGCAATAATGTCGCCACTATCGCTACTAAAATGCTACTGATACGATATAAGGCACTAAACACTAAGTCATTGTTTGGGGTTAAATATTGGCCAAACAAGATTCCTAAGGTGGTCATGGCACCAAAGCCGACCCCGGAACCGCTAGCCTCTCTAACATGCACTTGGCTAAATAGCATTAAGCCTATCCATAACAGTGGTATCACAAAAATTAATAATCCAGACCAATCATACAGCAAGCCTTGGCCAACTAAGCCAAACGTCACCCCAAATAAAGTGCCAATAGCACGTTTTCGAGCATAGCCAAGCGCACCATTCCAATGCATCGGAAATAACAATAATAACGTAGTGGCTTGAGCCGACATAGAATCTCGTAAGTTAAACACCTGAAATACTAAAAATGATGCCGTTGCAATGGATGCTCCAAGCAACGCTTCGTGGCGCATTCGATTAGGTGCTTTAACTACTGCCGCCATCGATGCTCTGGGCTCAACATCTGGCCATAATGCAGTCACGGCGTAAGCAATGATGACTGAAGTAACCGTTGCCCAAAAGTTACTGAAAATAAGGTTGTTAATATCAACACTAGGATAACTGGCAAAGTGCAGCATAATACTTAAACTGATTACTCCGTTTGCACCGAATAGAAATAAATTGCCACGCGACATTGCCGCAAACCGATACAAAAAAAGTGCAAAAACAATGGGTAATATCATTCCTGGATGAGAGCCAAATAAACCACCAACAATACCGACTTCAATGCCTGCCATTACTGCCGATGCCAACAATTGTCGCATAGCATGGGCATTCATTACAGGCACCAAACCCAATAACAACATTGGCGTTACGGTAAAAAAGACTCCATTGCTCAAGTCGAAAAACTTACATATTGCAAACCCTAGCGTTGCGCCCGTTGCAATGCGTAAACATTGACGAAAATCATTTGCTGTCAAAGGGCTATGACGTAATAACATCTAAAATACCTACGGCGTTGGAGAAAAAACACACAAAACTAATATTAATATTTTGCTATAGAAGCAGATAAACAACAAAAAGGAAGTCATACATTATTACGGATTGGCAAAATGGTATTTAAATTTAATACCAATTAATCAACAACTAAACGCATATATTAATCATTCATTTAGTATATATAATGCAGCACACTCACAGCCTTGATTTGCAGCTTTGCAAGCAAACCAAGCAGAATACTATTTGGCACTAATTGCACGGTTGCACGCGCCCCAGCAGGCAATGTATTGATGGCTTGTTGATCAAGTTCAAGGTGTAAACGTAATCGCTGAGCATCACGCACCCAACGAACAGAATCCTGTGGTGAAGCTAAACGACCGTTAGCTTCAAATTGCCCAGCGCTAACGCCAGCATCTACGGTACTGACTTTAGCAGGATATAAACGCCCAGGTTGACCATCAAAGGTAATATAAGCCGTTGATTGCGGCTTTATGCCTCTTAGGCTTTTTTCTCTAAAGTCAGCAATAATATCCACTTTCTCTGATACTACGGCCAATAACGGCTGGCCAATTGTCGCAAAACTACCTACTTTCAGCTGTAAGTTAGTTACCACGCCACTTTGATCTGCACGAATTTGGGTATAAGACAGGTTTAACTCAGCTTGAGCTAAGTGGTTTTGAGCTTGGCGCACTTTTAAATTATCTTTACCATCACGTCCACGACTTACGGTTAATTTAACTAATCGGGCTTTAGCGGCAAGTAAATTTGCCTCCGCTGTTGCTGCATCACTTTCAGTTTGATCTTTTAACTGCTGAGATACGCCCCTAGTAGCATAAAGCGTATCGATACGGGTTGCTTCGCTGCGCTTTTGTTGGGAACTGCTTAGGTTGGCTTTTACATCTGCCTGAGCAGCTACAATGGCAGCATCCAGTTCCGCATTATCTTGTTCTGCCTGTTCTAAGGCTAATGTGGCTTGTTCAACGGCCAGCTCATATGAGGCTGAATCGATTTTAAATAATACATCCCCCTTAGCAACCACTTGGTTATTTTCAACCTCAATCGAAGCAATTTTACCGCTAACTTGTGGGGTTACTTTCGTCACCATTCGTGTCGCCATAGCTTGAGGCGTCATAGGGATAACGGCGTCGGCAAACATAAAATAACCAAATACCAGTACAAACATAATAATGGATATTTTAACGAGTCGAGCAAATTGTTGGTCTGGAGTCATATTATTTCTCATTCAGGGATTTTGTGGTCTGATTCAGTGTTCTTATGCAGCGCCGAGAGGGCGTTATCACTGATCAGACTAATGATACGTTCAAACTCACTTAATTCTTGGGTGCTAATGCCCGCCAATAAATCACGACGAACTGACATAATGCGACCTTCCATTTGTTTAAGCATGCCGAGACCTTCTGGGGTTAAACACACAATACGGGCACGCTTATCGGTCTCGCAGCAGCGGCGTTGTACATATCCTTGCTCTTCTAGCTGACTAAGGGTGCGCATTAGCGAAGGCAGTTCAATCTCTAAAGCATGAGCAAGCACCTTTTGGCTTACGTTGTCACCTAAACGTAATAGCTTCCATAATGCAGTCCAACGAGGATGAGTGAGACCAAGGGGGATTAATTCTGCATCCGCTGCAGTGCGCCATAAACGATGCAATCGCCCTAAGTTCTCAGCAAGAGAAAGTTCTTTTAATCGTTCTAATTCTTTATTCATAATGGATTGTCACTTACTTAGCATGCTAAGCATTATAACTACTTAGCACGCTAAGTAAATAGTAGCGCGTATAAACTTAACCATAAGCCGCAAATTAAACCAACTGCTTACTAGTTAACCCATGAAAAATCCTATAAATAAACTCCATATCAATTGCATAATTCGCTGTAAAAAAATCCTGAAAGATCAATACCCCTTAATAACTCAATAGTCGTGATAAACAACCATCGATATAAATGGCCAAGCCTATTATTTAATCGAATGTGATCAACGTCACGATAATAGATTGTTATTATGACACCACAGTCTAAATGACAACGCTAGCACACTGTCATTTAGACACTGTGATTTAAAAAGAAAAACAAATAACCCTTTAAATAACAATAACTTAAATATTTAAAAATAGTTGGCACGACTTATGTATTGTCAGATTAACTGTATCAAAATGACTTTGCGCTAAGAGGACTCATGAGCAAAAACAAACTTATCGGCATTGCACTACTCATCGTGCTAGTTGCTTCCTTCACTGTATTACTCAGTTTAGGCAGCGGCATATATCGAGAAAAACCGCCTATTCCAACGGCTTTTACTGACACCAGTGGCCAACCTATATTTACCAAAAATGATATTGAACAAGGTCAACTCGTTTGGCGTTCAATGGGTGGTCATCAGTTAGGATCAATTTGGGGACATGGTTCTTATGTTGCGCCAGACTGGACCGCTGATTGGTTACATCGTGAAGCTCAAGCTTGGTTGTCGATCACCGCAAACGATCGTTATAACCGCGATTTCACTGAACTCGATTCAGAACAGCAAGCCGGTTTAGAGAAAGGCTTGAGAGATGATATTCGCCATAACACAGTGGTCAAAGGTCCTGGGGATGAAACTCACGTCACACTGTCAAATACCCGAATTGCGGCAATCAATGAAGTGACTAAGCACTATTTATCCTTATTTGGTGATGATCCAGCATTGAGTTCATTACGTGAACAATATGCAATGAAGGAAGGCACGATTACTGATGCTGAACATCGTGAGTTGTTAAATGCTTTCCTCTTTTGGGGCGCATGGGCTGCTGTAACAGAACGCCCTGGATATGATTATACTTACACCAATAACTGGCCGTATGATCCACAAATTGGCAACGTACCCACTTCTGATAATATTGTTTGGTCAGTGTTAAGTCTTGTATCATTGCTTCTTGGTATTGGTATGTTGGCTTGGCATCACGCCACCTGCAAAGAAGAACCATTGCCAGAACCAGCTAAAGGTGACCCATTATTTTTTACTAAACCTACGCCATCACAAAAAGCGGTCGGAAAGTATTTTGTTACAGCAATAGGACTGTTTTTACTGCAAATATTAGTGGGTGGAATTACAGCGCATTACGCAGTTGAAGGCCAAGATTTTTATGGTTTACCATTATCTGAAATTCTGCCTTATTCAGTTACCCGAACTTGGCATACTCAGCTAGCCGTATTTTGGATTGCCACAGCATGGTTAGGCACAGGATTATATATTGCCCCTGCACTATCAGGGTACGAACCTAAGTATCAACGCTTAGGTGTAAACGTTCTTTGGGTTGCGTTAGTTGTTATCGTTCTGGGTTCTATGGCTGGTGAATGGATTGGGGTACAGCAATACTTTGACCTAGACATGAACTATTTATTCGGACATCAAGGATATGAGTACATTGATTTAGGACGTGTTTGGCAAATATTATTGTTTGTAGGCCTATTAATATGGACAGGGTTAATTACTGCAGCTATGCGCCCAGCATTAAAAGTTAATAGTGACATATTACCGGCAATTTGGATCCTGTATGCCTCTTGTGTGGCTATCGGTCTATTTTATGGTGCAGGCCTATTTATGGGTAAACACTCAAACCTCGCTATAGCTGAATACTGGCGCTGGTGGGTAGTGCACTTATGGGTAGAAGGCTTCTTTGAAACATTTGCAACTGCCGTTATCGCATTAATGTTAGTTCGTTTAGGCCTCATCCGTGCACGCAGTGCCAACGGAGCGGTATTGTTCACAACCGTGGTATTTTTAACTGGCGGCTTAATTGGCACTCTACATCACTTATACTTTACCGGTACCCAAACCTCAGTCATTGCTTGGGGAGCAATATTCTCAGCACTTGAAGTTGTGCCATTAGCATTAATTGGTTTTGAAGCAGTGGAAACCTATCGTTTACGTAAAGCAAGTCCGTGGATGGAGCGTTATCACTGGGTCATTATGTTCTTTGTGGCCACTTCTTTCTGGAACTTAATTGGTGCAGGTGTATTAGGTTTCTTAATTAACCCACCAATATCGCTCTATTTTATCCAAGGGTTAAACACTACAGCGACACATTCTCATGGTGCATTTATGGGCGTGTACGGTATGTTAGGCATAGGGCTAATGCTATTCTGTCTGCGTGGCTTAACAGGCGATATGCAATGGAACCATAAATACCTTAAAGGGGCATTCTGGACCTTAAATATTGGCTTAGCCGCAATGCTGTTTATGTCATTACTACCTGTTGGTATCGTGCAGTTTTTTGCGGTCATCGACCACGGTTATTGGTATGCCCGTTCTCCTGCAGTGATCCACAGCGACTTAGTGGAAAGCCTTGTATGGACGCGAATGTTTGGTGACATTATCTTCAGTATCGGTGGATTGTTGATGGCAGCGTTCTTATTTGACATCATCAAGAAAGCCATTGTTAGCAAAAGCGTTAAAGCAAAACAAGCGGCTGCACTAGCGTAATCTAATCGATAAACATGTGTTGATGAATATCACAAAGGGGCCTTCTGGCCCCTTTTGTGCAAACAATTTATCCTTTACCCTTGTTGTTATATTTACACTTGTCATAATGACACCACCTTGTTGTTAATTGGAGTTTGACATGCCATTAAGTCAAGCAGACTTAACTCGTATCGCACTTGATATCACCGCTAATTTATCTAATCGCGATCGCTTTTCGCGCTTATTAACCACGGTAAGAGAAAACCTCCATTGTGATGCTGCTGCTCTATTATCATTTCAAGGTCATCAATTTACCCCTTTGGCGATTGATGGATTGAGTGCTGATGTATTAGGACGCCGCTTTATACTGAGTGAACATCCGCGACTCGAAACCATTGCCCGAGCGGGTGATATTGTCCGTTTCCCTTCCGATAGCGAATTACCCGACCCTTACGATGGTTTAATCCCGAATGTAGATGGTGACTTAAAAGTGCATGCCTGCATCGGTTTACCATTATTCGCTAACGAGCAACTCATTGGTGCACTCACCATTGATGCTCTCGATCCACACAAGTTTGATCAATTTACTAATAGTGAACTACGCAGCTTTAGTGCCATTGCCGCTGCGTCATTAAACAATGCGTTACTGATTGATAAGCTTGAAAAACAAGCCAGCAACTTTACCATTCCAGAGACAAAAACATCAGGACTACTGGACCACGAAACAGAAATCATCGGTCAGGCCGATAATTTTTTAGCTCTGCTTAATGAAGTGAATGTGGTTGCGGCAACTGAACTCAATGTATTAATTTTAGGCGAAACAGGTACAGGTAAAGAACTCATTGCCAAAGAAATCCACCTGCATTCTGTCAGAGCAAAAAAGCCGTTGGTTTATTTAAATTGTGCTGCGTTGGCTGAATCTGTAGCTGAAAGTGAGCTCTTTGGTCATGTTAAAGGAGCTTTTACTGGGGCAATTAGCCACCGTAGTGGCAAATTTGAAATGGCTGATAAAGGCACCTTGTTTTTAGATGAGATTGGTGAACTCGCACTTAACTTACAAGCCAAGTTACTGCGAGTGTTGCAATACGGAGATTTACAGAAAGTCGGTGATGATCGCAGCTTAAAAGTCGATGTGCGCATTATTGCCGCAACCAATAAAGATCTCAAAAGCGAAGTATTAGCCGGACGATTTAGAGCCGATTTATACCATCGCTTAAGCGTGTTTCCCATTGTTGTACCACCATTGAGAGAACGCCGAGAAGATATTCATTTGTTAGCAGGCTTCTTTATCGAACGCTATCGTCAACAGTTGCACTTAACGCATTTAGCACTAGAGCCTTCATCACTGCAATTGCTTGAACAATATGATTGGCCTGGTAACGTACGAGAACTAGAACATGCCATCCATCGAGCTGCTGTATTAGCTAAATCACAAACCTCAAAAGAGGGTATGTGTCTGATAAAAAATAGCCATTTTGAATTTGCGCAGACCACAGACACCGTTGCCAGACAAAACAAAAAACCAACGATGAAACAATCTGCAACGTCTTTGCCACAAACAAGCTTACGCGATGCAACCGAGCATTTTCAAAGCCAGTTTATTCAACAAGCATTAGCCCAAACAGATGGTAATTGGGCCGCAACCGCACGTTATCTGCAAATCGACTCGGGTAATTTACATCGGCTTGCTAAACGCTTGGGATTAAAATAGCTAAAGTGAAAAAATTAGTTGAAATATTAGGCGCAATAAGTAACGATGCGCCCTAACCATCTGTACAAATAATCTGTACTAATTATCTGTACAAAATAGTCAAGTTTGGCAAGATATTGTAAGCTGACTAACATAACGCCTGTTTTAGGAATGATATAACCCTCATGATAAATTCGTTACGCTCTACTTTTATTGCAGCGACCGCTATTGTATTAAGTTTTTCGAGTGCTGCTGTTGAATATCGTCTACCTGCTGAAGGCAGTAATTTAGTTGGTGAAAACCAATATTACGTGGTTCCAGAAGGGAAACTCACCTTAGAACAAATTGCATCACAGTTTCAGCTCGGGTTGACTAATTTATTAGAAGCTAACCCTGGTGTTGACCCATTTTTGCCAAAATCAGGTAGCACTTTATTGATCCCTCACCAGTTAATTTTACCGGATACTAAGCGTGAAGGCGTGGTGATTAACTCGGCTGAAATGCGTTTGTATTATTATCCAAAGGGTAAAAATATTGTCGAAGTATTGCCTATTGGTATTGGCCAAATAGGAAAAGACACCCCTGAAAATTGGGTGACTCAAGTATATCGTAAACGCGCAAATCCAACGTGGACACCTACAGTTAACATTCGCAAATCTTACGCGGCTAAAGGGATAACATTACCAGCAGTATGGCCAGCTGGTGCTGATAACCCTATGGGTTTGTTCGCACTTTATGTAGGCAATTTATACGCTGTTCATGGTACTAACGCCACGTTCGGCATAGGGTTACGAGTAAGTTCTGGTTGTGTTCGTTTACGCGATGAAGATATCAAACATTTATTTGAGACCGTACCAGTTGGCACTCGAGTTGAGTTTATCAATAAACCTATCAAGGCCACTGAAGAACCTGATGGCAATCGTTATTTAGAAGTCCATGAGCCACTCT
Organism: Shewanella polaris; assembly: GCF_006385555.1. NCBI lineage: Bacteria > Pseudomonadati > Pseudomonadota > Gammaproteobacteria > Alteromonadales > Shewanellaceae > Shewanella > Shewanella polaris. The sequence goes on from NZ_CP041036.1 coordinate 3,892,060, forward strand.
CACGCAACCAAGCAGAATTTGAATCAACAGAGCCAGTGCCATTATCATTCGATAAAAACACCACTCGTTTTGTTGCTCACCCAGACACTGATTCATTTACATTAAAGCGCTTGCTTGAACAACGTTCTGGCATGCCAACTCGCATTAATCCATAACAATATTGTTATGCTTGGATTGCTTCAAACATAACAAAAATGGCTTGGTTAATTCAGTAAATACTGTAATTAACCAAGCCATTTTTTGATCTGATTTTATCAATAAATTAATGTTTATCCGGCGTCGTGTTCGTCAACTGATTCTATTCAACATCATCACTTATATTCTGGTTATCACCCAAAACTTCACTGGTTTGTGCTAATGCATCTAAATCTTCCATCGCCACGTTAACATCACTTTGACCTGCATTAAGTAATTCTTCGGCTTGCTCTGCAAATGAAGCCTGTTGATCCATTTCCTGCAATAATGCGGCGGCATTTTTTTCAGTCACCGTCAATGCTGATAATGGGTATTGCGCAGCGCTTGTTTGATTTATCTCAGCAGATGTTTCTTGAGCACGGTTTAACGCCGAACTGATTGTGGGTTGAACAACGACCCCTGTGATAACGACAATAATAGCTACCGCCAAATAACTCAGTTTGCGAGTCAATATTGGCAGTTTTGTATGCGACGTCGATGTAACATCGTCTTGTGATAAAAATCGTTCATTGTTTATTTGCGGTAATCCTGATGATTCAGGCCCTTTAGTGCGCATACCGATAAATTGTCCACCACCGTAAATTTCCATCAGATGACTCGACACCTCACCATCAACAATACCCGAGCTGGTAATGATCAATTTTTTACAATGCAATTTGCCTTTAAATACCCCTGAGACTAGCATCTCTTGACAAAAAACCTCACCTTCAACATTACCACTTAGCTCTATGTTAACTTGATCAGTTGAACTGATTTTACCTTTAGTTTGGCCCGCTATCACTGCTGGACCTTGGATCTCCATATCACCATTTAATGACATATCGACGCCAATATAGGTCATGCCCCCTTTTTTTTTCATTATAGGCCCTTGTTAAAATTAATACTCAGAGTTTATGGTTAGAATAAATCGCTGTTACATTTTATCCTAAATAATAAAATGACACTCACAGTAATAAAACGACACTCATAGAAGAAACTGAAAAAAATTTATTGCTCAGATAAAAGCTCACAGCATAATAATATCTAAAAACACTAAAACTTGATTTACACACGGCAAGATCATTATAAATTGAAATTTTGAATCAATCATGATCAAATCAAAGAATAATATCTTGGATAATAAGGAGCCTCTAGGCTTATTTATGTGGAGATGTAGGCCGATGCAAAACCTTCTTAATGGATCTGCTTTATTAAAACATTAGTGACCAAAGCATTTACAATCTATTAGCTGAAAAGAATGAAAGCCTATCATATTTTCACCGTTTTATGGCCATGATCCACCAGCAATTAAATCAAACATCGGGGATACGTGATCCTTTAACTCACATTGGTAAGCAGATTGCAGCTAAATATTCTATTATTTGTTTTGATGAATTTTTTGTTACTGACATCGGTGATGCCATCTTACTTGGGCGATTATTTGACACTTTATTTAAGTCCAATGTTACCTTAGTCGCAACCTCAAATGTACCTATTATCGACTTGTATAAAAACGGTTTACAACGCGATCGTTTTTTACCTACTATCGATCTGCTTCAACAATATACCCAAACCATTCATTTGAACGGCCAGATTGATCACCGTTTACACGCTAATACTACAAACTTAACGACAACAGCACCTAGGCCTTGGCTAAAACTACCTTCATCAATAACGCCTAAAGCAGTATTTGAACTATTATGTCAGCAATACCCGCAGAAAAAGTCGAATATAATAAACCAATCTAATTCGATAGAGATTTGTCAGCGTGATGTTGCCATTGAAAGTCAATATGGTCAGCTTGCTTGGTTTGAATTTTCAGCCCTATGCCAAGGACCTCGTTCAGCGTTAGATTATATCGAACTGGCAGGACAGTTTAGTCATATATTACTCAGTAATGTGCCGACTTTAGGCGGTGAAGTTCGCAGTTGGATTAAAGCTAGAGGTACTGAGGATGGCGCAATGGCCACTACGACTGGTGAACGACAACTGGCATATGCAAGTGAAGACGATCCTACCCGACGCTTTATTAGTTTAGTGGATGAGCTATACGACCAAAAAGTGATGTTAATTCTCAACAGCCACTGCCGTTTAGAAGAGTTGTATATTGATGGGTCATTACAATTTGAGTTTAGGCGTACTTATAGTCGCCTTGTTGAAATGCAACAATGGGCGTAAACAAGCCTGCAGCACTGAGGTGATCGGCACTGATCAGGCTAATATAAGTATAAGCGTAAATTTACTGAGCTTGATAATTTTCAATATCATTAAAACGACGTAAAAAATTGTCTAGCGCGTCATTGGTCGGATATTCAAACTGATACTTGTTGTGAAAAAATACCGTTAAGCTAGCCTGAGCATCAGACAAGCTAATGGTATAACCGTCATGATCGGTTTGCGCACTCATACCGCACAGCCAATAATCATGATCCAAATGGCCGTCATCATCACTTTCTATGGCGCGCTTCTCGCCATATTGAGTGATTTTATTAAACACTTTTAACGCCCGGTGAATATCAATTTCATTTTTCATATCATGATGCTCTACTGTTAATATTTTATGTGTTCATCCAAAGATACTATACGCCGATTGCACTTAATAGATCAGCATAATATTACTCAATAAAATAATACCGTATTACAGTCTATTTCACTTAAATAATTTCCCTTTGTTAACACAACAAGGCAAAATCGCGATACTTTATAACAGACAGAAGCTATAACATGCCTGATATTGTCATTGCCTTTTTTGCTCTTGGTTTGCTTGCCGGATTGATTAAGTCAGATTTAAAAGTTCCTAAAGCCACCTACGAAACCTTGTCTATCTTACTCATGTTGACACTAGGACTTAAAGGCGGAATGGCACTCCATGGTGAAACCAGTCATTTAGCTATCACAGAATTGTTGTCTGTTATCGCACTGGGATTTATTATTCCACTGAGTTTGTACCCACTACTACGTAAACTCATCAAACTCCCCCAAAAGGAAGCTATTAGTATTGCAGCCCATTATGGCTCAGTCAGTGCGGGCACATTTGCGGTAGTGATGACGATGGTAGAACAGTCTCAATGGCCTTTGCGACCTGAAACAACCTTGTATTTAGTGTTACTCGAACTACCCGCTATTATTATCATGTTGTGGCTACATCGTTATCTTCAAGCAAAAGTCACTGGCAATAGTGAGCACGCTTCAACTGGCAGCGTGTTACACGAGGCTCTAACAAGTCGCGGTGTAGTGCTACTCAGTGGTGGGGCTATCATAGGTTGGCTTTATGGCACCAGTGGCATGGCACCATTAACCCCCATGTTACTAGGCGGTTTTAAAACCTTGTTAGCATTGTTCTTATTAGAAATGGGTATCAGTACCGCAAAAGTTTGTTTCCCTATCCCATACAAACAGTGGCGATTATTGTTATTTGCAGCACTCATTCCATTTGTACTGGCTTGGGCGGGTATTGGTTTGGGAATGTTACTTGATTTACCCTCTGGCAGCATTTTAGTGCTTGCGGGACTCACTGCGAGTGCATCTTATATCGCAGCACCTGCAGCAATTAAAGCCGCCATTCCAGATGCAAATATCGGTTTGGCCATGTTGGCGTCACTCGGAATAACATTTCCGATTAACGTATTAATTGGTTTACCAATATATCAGTGGTGGATAGAGCAAATACTCAGCTAAATAGTGAATAATCATCTTGAAAATAGATGACATACATCGAATCTCAGATCGGACTTAACCTACTGATGTGTTGAATTAAATAAATTCAACACATCAGTAAACATTTCACTAACTAACAGTGTTTAAATGAACCCAGTTAAACCGCTAAAATCTCATTATAAATTTCAATAACGCTATCAGTTTTTGGTTGCACACTTTGTACCGGTAATTTGCTGGGCAACTGTTGCAATGTCAACTCATGGCTCTCGTCTCGCAGCCAACAGTAAGTTTGGGTTAAATGTTGGGCCTGCATTATTGGCAACAATTCTAATTCGGCTAACACTTCAAAAATACGCACGTTATCAGACCAAATGGTTAACTCATGATATTCATGGGCATAAGCTAACACTAAATATTGTGCAATAAATTCAATATCAGCAATCCCACCGGCACTCTGTTTTAAATCAAATAGTCCTGGGTTTACATTCAGTAAATGTTCACGCATTTTAATCCGCATGTCTCTGACATCTTTGGCGAGTTCGACTTTATTACGTTCTTTTTGCAATATTTGCGCACGTAATTCACTAAAACGTCCTGCCAGCGAATAATCACCAAATACAAAACGAGCACGCACTAAAGCTTGATGTTCCCACGTCCACGCTTCTTGTTGTAAATAGGTGCCAAAGTGTTCAATTTCACTCACCAACAAACCAGAAGCTCCGGACGGACGTAAACGCATGTCCACTTCATATAACTCACCAGACGTTGTACGGGTGGCAAATAAATGCACCACACGCTGAGCAAGCTTCAAATAAAAATGACTATTATCGATAGGGCGTTCACCATCGGTGGTACCTGAGCCTGTATGCCCGTGTAAAAAAACCAAATCTAAATCAGAACCATACCCCAGCTCAATACCACCAAGTTTACCGTAACCAATTACCGCAAACCCCATATTGCTAGGACTCGTCCCCTCAGGAATACCATGGCGAGATGCAGTCTGATGCCAAGCTTGTAGCACCACTTGTTCGATAATGGCTTCGGCTAAAAAGGTTAAATGATCACTTACCTGCATCACAGGTAACACGCCCGTCACATCTGCAGCAGCAATCTTAAGCTGCTGAGACAATTTAAACTGCCGCAGTGCTTCCATTTGCTGTTCCATGTCATCTTCTGGCACGCGTAATAAGTACTGGCGTAGCTCACTAGGGTAATCATCAATAGAAGTAATGTCATACAGCTGCGATGGATCAATTAACTCATCCAACAACATCGGAAAGTTTGCCAGTTCACGGGCAATCCATGGACTTGCACAACATAAACTGACTAATTGTTGCCTCGCGCCCGGATTTTCACATAAAAGCTCTAAATAAGTTGTTCGAGTTAAGATTTTATCCAGTACTTTAGCAACAGGCCTAAACGCTTGGCTTGGTTTGGTTTGGCCAACAAGCTCTTCGAGGAGTTTAGGCATTAACTTATCTAAAGTTTCACGCCCTCGTGGCCCAATAGAACGTTTTGATACAGTTTTATGCCACTCACTTAATAGCGGCCATAATTCGATATCATCGATTTGTTGCTCTTGCAGTAATGCGTTAGCGTCTTCATCTTGCTGCACATTCCAAAATAAAGAAGTCCAATGATCATTGTTTTCATGGCTATCATCACCACCAACGGTGTCATTAAAGTGACCATGAATAGTGGCCATTGCCGAATTGATTCTGTCGCGAAGTTCAGCTTCGTTGTCAACGTCTAATGGATAACATAAACGTTGCCAATCAAGTTCATTGTTAGGCAAGGTTTGTGTTTGTTTATCGTCAATGGCTTGTAATAAATTTTCAACTCGACGCAATAGAATGTAACTGTGCTTAAGTTCATCAACGGCTAAATATTCCAATTGACCTAAGCTGTACAAGGTATCAATGGCACCGAATAAACTCTGCTGACGCAATGCAGGCTCTCGTCCGCCACGAATAAGCTGAAAACTTTGCACCACGAATTCGACTTCGCGGATCCCGCCAGCGCCAAGTTTAATATTGTCCGTTAAATGCCGACGCCTAACCTCTTGCGCGATCAGTTGCTTCATTTTACGCAGTGATTCAATGGCAGAAAAATCAATATAACGACGATAAACAAACGGCCGTAATAGATCATGTAATTCGTCACAATAGCCAGACCAAGAGCCAAGCACACGCGCCTTGACCATGGCATAACGTTCCCAATCACGACCTTGCTCTTGGTAATAGTCTTCTAAACCACTAAAGCTGACCACCAAAGGACCACTTTCACCATATGGACGTAAGCGCATGTCAACACGGAATACAAATCCATCAACCGTCACTTGGTCGAGTAAATTAACCAAACGCTGACCCATGCGAATAAAGAATTGTTGGTTGTCTTGAGTTCGTCGACCGCCGACGGTTTCACCATGCTCAGGAAAGGTAAAAATCAAATCGATATCAGATGAAAAATTAAGTTCACGTCCGCCTAACTTTCCCATACCTAAAATCAATAAAGGTTGTGGCTTACCTTCAGCGCTCGTCGGTGTGCCGTATTGCTGACTCATGTCTTGATATAACCAATCTCGCCCAGCAATCACTAATGCTTCAGCCAATGCAGATAAGTCGAGCAGAGATTCTTCAACTGGGGTGTAATTTAAAAAATCCCGCCACGCTAAACGAACCATTTGCAGATTACGATAACGTCTTAAAGCTGATTTAACTTGCTCTTCTTGAGTCAACTCTTGCAATAATGCATGTAACTCAAGGTCAAACTCACTGCGCACCACATCATCCAACAAGCCATTAAATAGCTGAACAATCCATTCAGGATGCCGACAAAGTTGCTCGCCCATGTAGTCACTCAAGCTAAACACGATCTTTAACTCTTGTTGTTGCATGACTGTCAGTGCCGTTGTAGCTTCCGGCCAAACGTCACAGAGTCTTAACCAGTAACGATCTGCGCTGTCTAGCATGGCTACAGATAATACCTTGTCACCTTGGTTTTGCATGGCAATAATGACCCCTAAAGAAAATGAGTGTTGGACATATTATGTCAAGAGTGATATATCTATCGATTAGTCTAATGATCAGATTAATATCATTGACACTAAGATTACTATAACCTGTGTCATATTGAATTAGCACATGAAAAATCTACATTTTGGAGAAAACATGGTAGGTCACCTCCCCCGTGTACTCACATTGATGACGGTATTGATTGTCGCACTAACCCTTAGCGGTTGTGGTGACGAGAGGCCGGAACAAATTGCTCAGTACCAACAACTGACCCAACAACGCCTTAATCTGTTGGCTAGTTCGCTCAACGATAACCAGTTACGTAATGCCACTTTACTCAAACAATACACCAGTATTTTGGCTAAACGCCAACCTGACTTAACGCCATTATTGGAAGAGTTGGCTAAAGATGCCAGCACTGAAGGTCCAATGTTTCAGTCGTTAACTCGTCGTTATAAAGACTTAAGTAACAGCACGAACTTTATTGATTTAGATCAGCAATTAGCCGAAGCACAGAATGTGTATCAAGCGGCTGACACCAGTTTATATAACGATATGTTATCTGATCCAGTTAACGTAGTTGCAGACATGTCTAAAGGGCAACTTGCTCGTGTTAACGCAATTAGCCGTGAAGCTGAAGCGCTAGCAAATGGTACTGATGGCAGTGGCGCCGGTAGCCAGCTTGTGGGTAATCCGGCATATGGTAGCTGGCAAAATAACTCAAGCGGTACGTCCATCTGGGCTTGGTATGGCATGTATGCGATGTTTTCTAATTTCACCCGCCCTATAGGGTACGACCGTTGGTCTGGAAACCGTGGTTACAGTTATTATAATGATGTGGGACGCTACCGTTACACTTCACCAAAGCAAGCGACTTCACAAGCCAAAACCTTTGAACAAACCAAGAAACGCTTTAACAGCCAAGGGAAACGTTTTGATAGCCCTTATGCTAAAACACGAACCGGTTCGACTAGCTTATCACGTCAAAGTGCTAGTACTCCCAAAGCCAGCAGTACCACTCAGAGCGCGAGTCGAAAATTCCGTTCGAGCTATTCAAAAGACAGCAGTTTCCGTAACTCAAGCAGCCGCACTAGTCGCGGTGTTCGCCGTGGAAAATAGGTAAGGACTCACCATGACATTTTTTCAAGAATATGGGTTAACTCAAGATCTGGCGATTATTCTAGCCATTGATTTAACCATCGCTATCGTTTTACTGGCGCTAATGCGTTACTTGCAGGGCTGGAGCATTAAAGTCAACAGCAGTGCCGAACTCGCTGAGCGTGACAATTTTGCATTTGGTATTAGTACCGCTGGTGCTGTTGCGGCATTAGGTATTGTGCTCACGGGTGCTATTACCGGCGAAGCAGCACCATCGTATTTAACCGAAGCCATCGGTATGTCGGCTTACGGCTTATTTGGTTTAGTGTTAATCAAATTAGGCCGATTTTTGCATGATAAAATCGCTTTAAATGAATTTGCTAAAAATGCTGAAATCCTTAAAGGTAATGTGTCTGTTGCCGTAGTAGATGCCGCAGCAGCTATAGCCACAGCCATTATTATCCGCGCTGTATTAATGTGGGCCGAAGATATTACCCTAGATACCTTCATTGCCATTTTTAGTGCCTTTCTAATCTCACAACTCATGCTAGTGATACTCACTCGATTACGAGAAAAACGTTATGCTCAACGTAATCAAGGTGCCTCAATGCAACAAGCATTAACCCAAGGTCAAACGGCATTAGCATTACGTCACAGTGGTTACATGATAGCCATGGCGTTAAGTTTTTAATGCAGCAAGTCATTTCATTGTTTATAACCCAACCGCCCATCTAAGCAACATTCTTGGTTGGTGTGTATTTTCATTGATCATGCTGGCAGTGTTATCGCTATTAATAACGCTAGTGAAAAAACTGGTGTTAGCGGGTATCAATCTTGCTGAAGAAGTTGAAAAGCAACAAAACATTGGTATTGCTGCTGTAGAAATGGCGATTAGTATTGCCGTTGCCCTTATTCTCACGGCGCTAATGGCTTAATTTATGACAACACCTTTGCTCGATGCACTTCCCGCTAGCACAACACAGGGGGACTCGCAGCAAAGTCCTCTTCCATCCCGTCAAGTATCGTGGTTTGATGATGCCTTATTACTCGGCATCATGGCTTCGCTGGCGGGATGTGGTCTTATTTATGAATACTTATTATCGCACTATGCCGGCCGAATTCTCGGCGCGCTAGAAGCTGCCATTTACACCATGATTGGTTTAATGATTGTGTCAATGGGTGTGGGGGCATTTGCCGCCCGAAAAATAAAATGCGCATTCACCGGCTTTGCCATGCTCGAATTAACAGTGGCACTGTGTGGCTCATTTGCCATTATTGTTACCGCTGCTGTGATTGGGTTTGGTCAACAACTGCCATTAGCCATCGCCAATACACTGGGCCTGCCGCCCGATCATTTACCTAATGGTGGCTTTATTGCTAGCCTGCAAACCCTGAGTGAATACTTGCCTTACGTTTGGGGAGTATTACTTGGGTTAATGATTGGTATGGAAATTCCGCTTATCGCCCGCGTTCGGCAATCCTTATCTGAAGCGCACTTACTGCATAATGCCGGCACCATATATGGTGCCGATTACATTGGTGCAGGTATAGGTGCCGCTATCTGGGTCGGTTTTATGCTGGCCATAGATATTCAATTAGCGGCCGCACTCACCGCCAGTGTTAACTTGCTCGCTGGACTGGTATTTATTTGGCGTTTTTGGTCAAAAATAAACCATGTCAAATTGTTGTTGATTGGCCATATTATTGCCAGTGTAGTCATTGGTGTTTTAGCGGTTAAAGGCCCTAGCTGGGAACAGCATTTTAATAACCTATTGTATAAAGATCATGTGGTCTATGCCAAAGCGACACGTTTCCAGCAGCTCAACTTTACTGAGCGATTACGTGGTGGCGGGCTACCTCCTGTTTATAATTTATATATCAACGGTCGTTTGCAATTTTCTAGCAACGACGAGCATATCTATCACAGCTTTTTAGTTCATCCAACATTGGCTGCCAGCGCACGTCACGATAACGTGTTAATCATTGGCGGAGGTGATGGTCTAGGGCTAAAGCAAGTACTCAAATGGCAACCTAAAACCGTTACCTTAATGGATTTAGATCAAGATTTGTTGGCATTATTTAAATCGCCACCGGCTGATATGCCACAACGTTTAAGCGATGCATTACTGGCGTTAAACGGCGATGCCTTGAATGACCCACGCTTAACCTTAATGGTCGACGATGCATTTAACGGCGTCGATAAACTTATTAAAACGGGCCAAATGTTTGATGCCATCATTGTGGATTTGCCCGACCCAAGCCACCCAGATTTAAACAAACTGTATTCAGATTTATTTTATCGCAAACTCAATGAATTACTCAGTGCAGATGGGGTGATCACGGTGCAATCAACCTCTCCTTATCATGCAAAAAAAGCATTTATCTCGGTTGGCAAAACACTCGCTGCAGCAGGTTTTAATGTCAAACAGTATCACCATAATGTCCCTAGCTTTGGTGAGTGGGGTTGGAGTATCGGCAGTAAAATGGGTAAAAACCCACAACAACGATTGGCCGCTATTGATCAAATGCCAGTACCAGAAGACTGGCTTACACCAGGGCTTATCCACGCTTCATTTGAGTTTCCAAAGAATTTTTATACCGATATAGACAAGATTAAGGTGAACGAAATTGGTTCATTACAGCTGTATTACTACCACTTAGCTGCTTGGTCAGAAAATGAAGTCATTAATCTTTTTTAATTGGATTAATTAGCACTTGACATAATATGTCTAAATGCTATCTTTACTCACAGACATAATATGTCAATTAAGGGCACATATGAATATCCATACCATTGCAAATCACCTCAACGGACAATGCGATCAAAGCAAAACCGGTTTTCAGTTTGATTGTTATCTGATTGATGGTGACGTTGAAGTGTTGCAAGTCAATATTGTCGGCCGAGAAGAAATTCCGGTATTTGTATCAGTAACTGACAACCAAATATTGTGTATCAGTTATCTGTGGGGCGAAAACGAAGTAAACCAAGGTCGCCGCGCTGAAATGTTTGAGACCATGTTAGAGCTTAACATTCCCATGCCATTATCATCATTTGCAAAAATTGATGATAAATATGTGGTTTACGGTGCATTGTCTGTGCTGTCAAGCATGGAAGAGATTGAACAAGAATTAGCAGTACTGTCAGACAACTGTCTGGAAGTTATCGATGAACTCGTCGAATTTTTAAACTAAGGAGCCAATTATGGGCATTCTAAACAAGATTCTTACCGCGTTTCGTGGTGGTGCAACAGAAGTTGGCCAAAATATTGTTGATGCAAACTCAACTCGAATTTTTGAGCAAGAAATTCGTGATGCAGAAAAACATTTAACTAAAGCCAAGCGTGAACTAACTGACGTGATGGCTAAAGAAATGCAAGCCAGTCGCGAAATTGATCGCCTAAAGCGCAGTGTCGCTGAGCACGAAGGTTATGTAACCCAAGCGCTAGATAAAGGTAATGAAGCACTAGCTATCGAAATTGCTGAAAAAATTGCCCAGTTAGATGAAGAGTTAGCCGAGCAACAAACTGCCAATGACAGCTTTAGTTCACATGCTGTGCGTTTAAAAGATTTAGTGAAAAAGACCGAGCGTCAGTTAAATGATTATCAACGTCAATTAACTATGGTCAAAACCACTGAAAGCGTACAAAAAGCCACTGCGACTATCACAGACTCATTTGCGTCAAGCAACTCAAAACTGCTTAATGCTAAAGATTCGCTTGAGCGTATTAAAGCCCGTCAACAGCAATTTGATGATCGCTTAAAAGCATCAGAGACTTTAGCTGAAGAAAACAGTGATAAGTCATTACATGCCAAACTTGCTGAAGCAGGTATTGGTGAGCAAAAGTCGAATGCTAATGCCGTATTAGATCGCATTAAAGCACGTAAAGGCTAAGCGGTTATGGGATTTCTTAGCGGCCTATTCGGCAAAAAAGAAGCCCCGAAGCGCCAGCTTGACCATCCTAACAAACTGCTCAAGGGTGATATGATCACCCTTGATGACAGTTTTGCTTTGCCTACGCAATTGCGTGGGCAACAGCTTAAGGTTGAAGCTGTTCATACTTATGAATACCAGCGCTCGCAGCTTTGTGAATTCTTATTACGTGGCCATAACGGCACCGCAATCTACTTATCCTACGTGCAAGAAGACGAATCTTACCTCAGTATTTCAATGAAAATTAATCGCGCTGTGGTTGAACAATTGTTTGATCTTGACGCATTTGCTGAAATATTTGAAGAGCCTGGCAAAGCCACACTCTCAGTGAAAGCCCTTCCAAGTGAATTAAGCACAGAATTGGATAAATGGCTTAGTGATGAATATCATCAAGTCGAATTTGCAAGTTTTGGCTACTTCCATCGTCAAGATTTTCGAGGCTTAACACCTCCGCAAAATGACGATGATGCACATGGCGAAGGCTTTGAAGGTTATAGTTTGGTGAATGCCGATGACTCTCACGCTGTGGATATAGAAGTTTATGAAAGTGGCGACACTGAAGTAATGCTAACGTTATATCGTCCATTGACCGATATTAGAGAGTACTGGCCAGCAAGCTGATACAGGTAGGAGATAATTTTCTAATGAGCTCAGGCAAACCATTACCAGAGACATGGCTTAAAAACCAACAAGCGGCAAAAGCGACTCAAGTGGCTTTTGATTTGGATGAGAAACTTCAATACTCTATCCGCAAAGCCGCATTAGATAAAGGTGTTAGCCCTTCAGACCAAATCCGAACCATACTCGGATTGTCAGTATCTAAACGCCCTAAGCGCCCCCGTTTGACCGTATCGTTAAATGCTGAAGATTACGTCATTTTAGCGCAAAAATACGGCTTAGAAAGTGAATCTCAGCTGGAAATCAAAAAGCGTGTTCTAGATGATTTAGTTAATTTCGTAGACACTAAATTAACCAAATAAATATGCTTAACGATTCATTTCAGTAATTAAAAAACGCACTAGGCTCCTGTCTTGTGCGTTTTTTGTTATGATAAAGTTCATCATTTAATAAAGCCTATTGGCTAACCAACGTAAGCGGACTTAACTACATGCTCGAATCAAAACGTTGGTCCATCAAAAACGTCGAAGCCCCTAGCCCATTTGAACTTGCGATGATGGTACTATCGTTAGTCTCTGTGGTAATTGTTCTTACTATGACTTTCGGCCATTTCGATACCGAAACCAACAAGATTTTACTGTATATCGACAGCTCGATATGCGTCATTTTCATGATCAATTTTTTTTATGGCTTATTCAAAGCTCGCAATAAAACCTATTACTTAAGACATCATTGGATTGATTTTGTTGCCAGCATCCCAGCCATTGAAGCACTACGTATAGCACGGGTATTTCAAATATTAAGAGTGATCCGCCTTATCCGCATGAGCCGGTCATTAATAATCCCATTATTACGCCAACGAAAACAGACTACATTAGCCAGTTTATTGGTGGCAATGGTGCTCATTCTTGCTGCTGCTTCAGTACTTATTTTATTAGTAGAAAGCGCAGAGCCTAACGCCAATATCCAAACCGCTGAACAAGCTATTTGGTGGGCTCTCGTCACTATCTCAACTGTCGGTTACGGTGACTTCTATCCCGTCAGTACTATCGGTCATATCATTGGTGGTTTGGTCATTATCAGTGGTGTCAGCTTTTTTGGGGTTATTTCGGGTTATATGGCTTCAGTATTTGTGGCGCCAGATGAACAAGAACGTAGTGAAGCACAAGAGGCTCAAGCGGCACATAAAGAACACATTAATAATCAGCTGACTCAAGCACTCGAACAAATGCAGCAAAACCAGCTTAAAATGGAACAAAACCAACAACAAATGCTGGATGAAATTGCCAAATTAAGACAACAACAAGATAAATAATCATCAAACTAAACCGAAAAACAGCTCAATAAAAAGCCCAAGATAATCTATATCTTGGGCTTTTTATTAGTATCCATTAACTAATTACCCACTAACTTTTGCCACCAAGACAAAGATTCACCGCAATTTTTTGCGGGTCTATAGCTGCTATCTAGCGCTGGCAGACCAATGATATTGTCACAATTGCCTTGCTTAGCCGCACCAGTGGTGCGATCAAAATAACCATTAATAACTCCATTAACAGGGATCATACGTAAACTCAGTGGTGGGCGTTGTTGCAAAAATGCTTGATACACAGCCATTGCTCCACTACTACCGTACAAACCCGTTTTACTATTATCATCTTGGCCTACCCAAATGGCCGCTACGTTACGTTCATCAAAACCGGCAAACCATGAATCACGACTGTCATTACTGGTACCCGTTTTACCCGCCAAACGCACCCCAGGAAAAGCGGCACCTAAACGCTTAGCTGTGCCATTACGTACCACTTGATTCATCGCATATTGGATTAAATAATCTGTCGCAGGATTGATCGCTTGGGATCCAGCCGCACGACTCACATCCAAAGCTTGATTTTGACTATCCAACACAGCGGTAATAGAGGTTAATTTACGGTAACGACCTCCATCAGCCACAGTTTGGTAAACCTGCGCTACCATCAATGGCGAACCATTCACGGCACCTAGCAACATAGATGGATAAGGTGAAATATCATCAGCCCAACCCGATTTTTGTAGTGTAGAAGCAACATTACTAACACCAACGGCTAAACCGACATTAACTGTGGGGACATTCATCGAATCTTTAAATGCAGTAAGCAGAGGCACTTGACCACTGAATTTCTTGTCAAAGTTCTTTGGTGACCATGTTTTACCTTGTTCATTTTTTAATGTTATCGGCTTATCTTCAACAGGTGTAGCCAAGGTGAATTTATCACTTTGGTTTAATGCGCTGGCATATACAAAAGGTTTAATTAAAGAACCGATTGGACGACGAATTTCAACGGCACGGTTAAATCCTTCATAACCGGGTACTTTATCGCCAACCATGGCCGCAATACCACCGCTGTACTTGTCGGTAACAACCATACCAACCTGAATATTTTTAGCGCGTTTATTTAACAAAGCCATCGTAGATGTCACCGCTTTTTCTGCTGCTTCCTGGGCCATTGGATCTAGTGTGGTATACACTTTAACGCCCGATTGTTGCAGTAACGAATCTCCATAACGATCGCGGAGCTCTTGTTTCACAACAGCAAAAAATGCGGGTAATTTTTGATGCACCGATTTTTTTGCACTACGTAAGCCGATAGGCGACTCTGCAGCGGCCTTATATTGCGCAACAGTAAGCTTATCATTTTCCATTAATATGCGTAAAACGAGGTCTCGTCGTTCTTGAGATCGTTCAGGGTAACGCCACGGATTGTAATAAGATGGCCCTTTAATTACCGCCACCAAAAAGGCTTGCTGCGATACCGTTAACTCACCCACAGGACGGCCAAAATAAAACTGTGAGGCTAAGCCCATGCCGTGTACACCACGAGACTTATCTTGCCCCATGTACACTTCATTTAGGTAGGCTTCTAAAATTTCATCCTTGCTGTAACGAAAATCAATAATCAGCGCCATTAACGCTTCGCGTACTTTACGCACTATAGAGCGCTCACTGCTTAAAAAGAAGTTTTTGGCTAATTGCTGGGTCAACGTTGAACCGCCCTGCACAGTTCGGCCAGCAGTAATATTGACCATTGCCGCGCGGGCAATAGCTAAGGGATTAACCCCAAAATGATCATAAAAGCTACGGTCTTCCACTAAAATGAGTGCATCGATAATAATGCTAGGGATCTCAGGACTTGGAACAAATAAACGATCTTCTCCGTCGCCAGCAACAATGCGGTCGAGTAATACAGGCTCTAGATGGAATACCGCCAATTCACGCTTATCAGACATGCGAGTCACTGAACTCACCCCTTCAGAGTCAAAGCTAATCATTACGCGTTGCTCAGCTTGATTGCCTTCGGGATGTAAAAAAGGACGACGCCATAATTCAATACGAGTACTTGAAGCCGAAAACTCGCCAACTTGCCTTGGGTTAGCCACTTTTCGGTAACCAAGCAGTTTCAACTCTGCCATTAATTGAGGATGGTTAATTGCCGCACCTGGGTATAGCGCCATTGAACGACTAAACACTTGAGCAGGTAAATGCCACTTTTGACCTTCAAATTTTTGCGCAATAATTTGGTCTAAATAAATCGCATAAAAACTGACCACGGCGGCACCCACAATGGCTAATTTCCACGTGAGTGACCAGATTTTACGCCACAATGATGAACCACGTTTTTTTGCTGTGGCCGAAGACTTTTTATTTTTTCTGGTTTTTTTTGTCATAACTGATTGATTCGTTTTCCATATAATCCTGAAATATGTATATATTGCTAATAAATGCTATCGCTTATTTACATGCCAGGCGTTTTCTTTTTAGTATATTTGGTTGCTACTGTGTTCACAGGATCATCTGGCCATAAATGCCTTGGATAACGACCGCGCATTTCTTTTTTTACATCCATATAAGGACCTTGCCAAAAACTTGCTAAATCAGCTGTGGCTGCTAATGGTCTTTGTGCTGGCGATAATAGCTCCATTGTCACCGTCATTTTGCCGTGTAATATGGTCGGGCTTTGCGCTAAGCCTAACGCTTCTTGCAATCGTACACTTAATAAAGCTCGCCCTTGTTGTTCGGCGTTATGATAAAAATGCCCATCAACATCTAATGGCATCTGGTAACGAATAGGGGCACGAGTGCCTGTTGCCATCGGCCAATGTGTCGGCACCAATTGTTCTAATAGCTGTTGCTGTTGCCAGTTGAGTAAGTTTTTCACCAACCCATAAGCACCAACCTTAGTTAACGCGGCCAGTGAGCGAATGTTATCTAAATAGGGCCCAAGCCAATCTTCTAGTGTCGCTAATAAATGCTCATCGGTTAAGCAAGGCCAATCATGCTCTGGTGTAAAATGACGTGCTAATTCAACCCGATATTGTAACTGGATTAATTTGTCATCACGATTAAGAATTGTTAACCCTTTAATGCGGACCTGTTCCAATAATGCGGCGATAATCTGTGCGGGCTCTGGTGTAATTCCAGTATCGGTTTTAATAATAACCTCACCGATTTTGGTATGTTTTTCAGCAAAAAACCGCCCTTTTGCTTCATCCCAACCACCGTGAATGTGAGTGGTTACTAACGAAGCAAGCTCTGCCGTAAATAAGCGTTCATCCAATTTGGTAGCAAGGTACACTTGGCCGGCATTACGCCCTTGAGTTTCTTGAAAGTCAGCGACCACTAACCAAGGTTCATGAGCCAAACTATCATCGGCATTGATCACCACACCAGTACCATTACTCAATAAAAAGCCTTCATGACCACGGGCTTTGGCAATACGATCTGGGTAAGCAAGTGCTAACAAATAACTAATATCACGTGTGGATGCATTACGTATTGCTTCATTTACCTGTCCCGATATCGCCAAAGATTGCTGCCATTGTCTTACTTGTTGTTTAATCTGTCCCTGCAAAGCCTCGGTCAAATAATGATGAATATCAGCGCCTTTTTTCGGTAATCCACGGGCTTCAATAATGCCTGCTAAAACGCATGCTAACAGACAAAGCTGTGGCTGATTGTCTTGCAAAGCAAGTTGTTTAGCTTTAAGCAGCATATGCGCTAAGCGCGGATGGCAACCTAATGCATAAGCCTCTCGACCAAGTGGTGTTAACTTATGTTGCTGGTCAATTAATTCCAATTGAATGAGTAACCGCCAAGCAACTTGTTCATGGATCTGCGGCGGTGGTGTGAGCAGCGATAATTCGGCAAATGATTTAGCCCCCCAATTGGCACAATCAAGCGCCATTGCAGTGAGCTCTGCTTGAGTGATTTCGGGTTCATCAACGTTACGCATTCGCCCTTGCTCTTCTTGGCTCCACAAACGCACGCAATAACCAGCTGCTAAACGCCCTGCACGGCCACTACGCTGAATTGCCGAGGCTTGGCTAATACGCTTAAGCCCTAAGCGTGTCACGCCGGTTTTAGGGTTAAAACTCGCTTCACGTCGATAACCACTGTCTATGACAAGGGTAATACCTTCAATCGTTAAACTTGATTCAGCCACATTGGTCGCGAGGACGATTTTACGTTTACCCGGTTCTGCAGCGCGAATGGCGAGATCTTGCTCCGCTGACGACAAGTCGCCATACATAGGACAAATAAGCCATGATGCATCCAAACGCTGACGTAATAGTCCGGCTAATTTACGGATCTCACCTTTACCAGGTAAAAATGCGAGCACACTACCTTGCTGATATGGCGTTAGATTGGAGTCTGAAATGATATCGATGATCACACGAGACATGTGCGTTAGCCACATCTGTTGGCTAGGGCAAGGTTGATAAGCAATCTCAACGGCAAAACTACGGCCATCGCTGTGTATTTTCGCAGCATCAGGCATCAAGGTGTCTAATGGCAAACCCGACAAGGTGGCTGACATAGCAATAATGTGTAAATCGTCACGTAATGATTGCTGTACTTCCAATGCTAAAGCCAAGCCTAAATCGGTAGGGAGGTGACGCTCGTGAATTTCATCGAAAATAATCACATCAATCCCACTCAGTTCAGGATCTTGCTGGATCATTCGGGTCAAAATACCTTCGGTAACAATTTCTAAACGAGTATCTGCGCTGACTTTTGACTCGCCGCGCACACGATAACCCACCAGTTGCCCAACTGGTTGTCCCAATTGTTTAGCGATAAATTGTGCAACATTTCTGGCGGCGACTCGACGAGGTTCAAGCATCAGAATTTTGCCACTAATTTCAGGCCAAGCTAACATGGCCAATGGCAATGCCGTTGATTTACCCGCGCCGGTAGGTGCTTCAAGAATAATCTGTGAATGGGTGGCAAACTGCTCGCGTAATGCGTTGAGCACCGCGTGAATAGGTAATTTAGTGGTCATCAATGATTCTATTTGCGGCAATGCTTGTTTTGAGGTCAAGGATATTAACTTTTACGGCAATTTTCTAAGGTTCATTCTACCCACAATTGCACCGAAGTGTCATTAACTGCCGGTTTCACGAGTCAATTAATCATCTTTGACCATCAGATCACTTTATTGACTCAATTTATGTTAACCAGGGTGTCCGTAAACCACTCTGTAATTCTGCTAATCGGGTCGGTTTATTAATGGCATAACCTTGAGCATAATCGACACCAATATTTTTCAGGTATACACCAATTTCGGTGTTTTCCACAAACTCTGCAATCACTTCAAAGTCCATGTCTTTACCAAGCTGACAAATGGCTGAAACAATGGCTTTATCACTGCGGTTTTCACATAAATTCACCACAAATTGGCCATCAATTTTAACATAATCTACGTCAAGGCATTTCAAATAAGCAAAGCTGGAAAAACCAGAACCAAAATCATCTAAAGCAATTTTACACCCAAAAGGTTCCAGTAAATCGATTAATCCTGTGGCTTGATCTAACTGGCTTACCGCGGCTGTTTCGGTAATTTCAAAACATAATTTACTCACTAGCTCAGGTTCTACCATCAAGCGCATTTCGAGCCAATTCATAAATTCTTTATCCGCAAGCGACATAGCTGATAAATTTACCGACACCATAGAAAGTTGCTTCCAGATGGCTAAATTATTGCCACCCCACTTCAATAAATGGTCAATGACCCATTTATCGACTCGTGGCGCTAAGTTATAACGTTCGGCTGCAGGTAAAAATACACCTGGTGATATATATTGGCCATCGCTTTGTACCATACGCAGCAAGATTTCCATGTGAATACCAGTCTCGGGTTTATCTAGCGGCTCAATTAATTGATAAAATAATTCAAACTGATTTAAGGCTAACGCTCCTGTAATATCAACAGAAGCAAGCATTTGGTTATACATGAAGTGCATTTGTGGGTCTTCAGGATTATAAAAATGCCAACAATTGCGACCTTTTTCTTTGGCTAATCGGCAAGCTGCATCCGCTTTACTCATAACGCCATAAATATCAGGATCAGCATAATCTACCTTGGCGATCCCAATACTGGCACTGATATTATGCTTAATACCTTTCCAAATAAATTCATGGTCAAATAATTGCTGACAAATCCGTTTAGCCACTTGTTGTGATGATGACATATCTGAGTAATGCATCAATAATCCAAACTCATCGCCGCCTAAACGTGCAACAACATCACCTTTACGCAGTAATTGTTTTAATCGTGTCGCCACTTGTTGTAGCAGTATGTCACCAGCTTGATGTCCGCTTAAATCATTCACAACCTGAAATTGATCTAAATCGATAAACGCTATACAAGCAGGTACTTGATCTTCTTCATGTAATAGTTCTTCAAGCATGTTTTCAAACTGCAACCGATTGGGTAATCCAGTTAACACATCATAATTTGAATGAAACGACAATTCATCGGTAAGTCGGTAACGCTCAGTCACATCTTCAATCATTAACAATAACTGCTGTTGCTGATTAAGAGCCTGACAAAAACTAAACTTATACCACTTAATTTGAACTCCATTTCGTAGCGGCACTTCACACCAAGCTTGGCGTAAAATCCCTTCACGAACAATATGCAATGTATCAAGTAGCAGTGGATGATCGTCTTCACGTAATAAGTTAAATAAACTCTGCCCTATGGTTATAGGTAAACTATGTTTACTCACCCCATTTTGCAGTACCACATTATCGTGTAAATCAATCAGCGCACATGGCATAGGCAATAATTGAAATAACTCTTGATACTGCTTATTTTTGTTATCAAATAGCACTGCTAAACGTCGTAACTCTAATGAAGACGCTAGTTGATATGCTGTGTCTTCAAGTAAATTGAGTACAAATTGACATGGATCGTCATACTGATTGGCCACAGGATTAGTATCTGATGCACACAAGGTCCCAAGTACAACCTTAACATTACCCACCTGTAATACTGAGCTTAATCCAAGATGTTTGCAGTCAATATCAAGGTCATCAAATATCTCTAAAAGCGGGATTAATATTGGATTGTCGGCAGCGATTAACTCTTGTTCGGCTAAAGAAGCATAAATAATAGGTTGATGATTGCAGAGTATGGATTCAAATAAAGGAAAGTTATCTTGAAGCTGTTGATTAAAAAGTGGTTCTGATGTGGATGATGCACCAAAATAACTGACACATTGTTGTTCAGTGGTATCGATTATATCACTATCAACTGCGAATAATTTATCATATTGACTAGTCAACACAAATGCAGCAGTGCATTCCATTCTTTTGCAAACTAATTGCAGAGCCTGATTAAGCAGTGATAACACCGAAGTATTATTGCCTTCAATAGGTCCATCAGTAAAAACGCTTTTCAATAGTTGCTGGGTACTATTGGTCATTCATCAACTCAGTTAAGGTTAGCAATTCAATTTGCTGGGAATAAAGTCACTTATCACATGGAGCTTATCGCTAAAGATAAGTACCATATTGGTTAAATAGTTAACTGATAATGTGATAAATTTTTACATTAAGTGCTATTAATAATCTATTCACGCTTATGTTTCAACCCAACTGATCACAGGCTCAACCGAATGCAATCATGTCCATCAACAAGATTATTTGTGGGCTTTAGTTTAGATGAACCACAAACACAAAAAATATTACATTTACAACAATCACTTAAACATAAAACAGACACTAACCCCGCAATGGTTTTAGCACACAATTTACATCTAACATTAGGCTTTTTCGGTTCAGTAGATCCGACCAGTTACGCTGATATTCTTACCGCTATAGAACAAATGCCAAAGACCAAATTTAGCCAAACTATCGATACCTTAGATTGGTGGCAAGCTGCAAAAACAATCTGCTTAAAAGGACAGGCCTGTGCATCATTGCACACTATGGCTGATGCCGTTAGGAGAATTGCAGATATTCACCAACTCGCAAAAAATCAATATGACTATATTCCACATATTAGTCTATTTCGCGGGGTGACATCGGTATCACTGCCAAAAACTAAACCGAACATTCAACTCACCATTGCACCGAGCCATTTACATTTATATCAATCGACTCGTCAGCACAATAATGTTCATTATACGATATTAAAAAGTTGGCCTTTAAAGCTCAAAGAATAAAAAAAACCGCCGTCACATAAGGTGAACGACGGCTTTGTCACGCTCAAAAATAATTAGTCTTTCAATAACTCAGCTATCGTCAATACGCCATGAGTTGTGGCACCTGCGCCCCACAATGGTGATGCAGATGATTCAAATGCAGCCGCTAAATCAACATGCAACCAATTTGCTTCTGGCGACACAAAACGCCATAAGAACCCAGCAGCATTTGATGCACCGCCCGCGCCACCACCTTTGGTTGGTCGGCTATTAGCCGTATCGGCATAAGCTGATGGACACATATCTTTATGCCAAGCATCTAACGGCAACGGCCATACATTCTCAGATACTGCAGCAGCGCTCTTTTGTGCTAATTGCAATGTCGCCATTTGTGGTGAAAAAATCGCATTATAATTTGAACCTACCGCCATCACAGCAGCACCGGTTAATGTTGCAGCATCAATAATTAAACCTGCACCTGTTTCTGACGCGGCTTGTAAACCATCAGCCAGTACTAAACGCCCTTCAGCGTCAGTATTAACCACTTCAACCGTAGTACCATTTTTATACGTTAAAATGTCACCTAATTTAAAGGCTCGACCGCTGATTAGATTTTCCGCACAACAAAGGAATAGCTTAACGCGTTTATTTAACCCCTCCTTCATCGCCAATCCCAACGCAGCAGTAACAGTTGCTGCGCCGCCCATGTCGCATTTCATTGCTAACATGCCTTCTGACGACTTCAAGCTATAACCGCCAGAGTCAAATGTAATGCCTTTACCCACTAAAGCCACAGATACCGGTGCATCAGCGCCTAATGGATTAAAGTCGAGCTCTAACAACGCAGGAGGACGTTCACTACCACGACCAACAGCATGAATACCGACCCATTTTTTCTCTAATAATTCTTGGCCTTCAACAATAGTAAAACTGACATGGTCGCCACCAATATTTTTTAACCAAGACGCAGCTTGATTAGCCAAAGACAACGGCGATAAATCTTCAGGGGTATCATTAATTAATTTACGGGCAAACTGGGCTGCTACAGCACGATGGTTCAACGTCTCTTTGTCAGCATCGCTGCCACACCAGTCCACTTGATATCCTGTTTTAGCCGTAGCAAAACCTTGCGCAAATGCCCACTGTGAATGCAAATTCCATAAACCACCCTCTAGCTGCACATAATTGATGCCTTGAGTGCGAATTTTTCTTGCAGCCATTTGCACTTGTCGCAGTTCATCGCCACCCGATAAATGGATAGTCGCCTTAGTACCTTGATAAGTGACATCAGCTTTACCCCAATGTTCTGCAGGGGCTTCGGTGGTGAGAGTAACGGTCATAATATTCATAATAATCCCTTGTAGTAAGTCTAAAAACACCAATACTCGTGTTTAATCACGAGTCAATGGCAGTAGTGTAGACAAAACATAATCGATAAACCAAGCTAAAGTTTGTTAGCATAGTTGTAAATCAACTCATCAAATGAGTCATCGATGCAATTTACTCCCAAATTAGAATCCGGTGTATTAATTAAACGTTATAAACGCTTCCTTGCAGATATTGAACTGCTTAATGGACAAGAAATCACCATTCATTGCCCTAATACTGGTTCAATGAAAAACTGTTTATTTCCAGGTGAAAAAGTATGGTTTTCCACCTCTGATAATCCCAAACGTAAATATGCCCACACTTGGGAATTGATGCAGACAGATCAGCAACAACTTATCGGGATTAATACTGGACGAGCCAATGCTCTTGCAGAAGAAGCCATTAATCGACAAGTGATACCTGAGCTACTAGGTTATGACAGCCTAAAACGTGAAGTAAAATACGGCAATGAAAACAGCCGTATCGATATTTTACTCACTAGCCAAAACCAACCAGACTGTTATATTGAAGTGAAGAGTTGTACTTTACTAGAACAGCAGATGGGCTATTTCCCAGATGCTGTGACCACTCGAGGACAAAAGCACCTACGAGAGTTAATGCACATGGCTGAATTAGGACACCGTGCGGTATTATTGTTTGTGGTACAACACAGTGGTATAAATTGCGTAAAACCCGCACGACATATCGATCCACAGTATGCTGATTTACTTCAACAAGCAGTATTAGAGGGGGTTGAAGTGTTAGCGTATAAAACTGACCTTTCACCATTAGAAAGTCAGATAACGACTTCATGTAAAGTGATGGTGTAAATCAAAGAAAAAGTGAAAATAAAAAAGTAAAAAATTTGCCACGCTGTAGAGTTTCTGTTATAGATAGCGGCCGTAAATTTAAGACGCCCTTAAAACGCAAATTATTACAGGAGATGCGTTATGCCTCAAGGCACGAAAAAACTTGGCGTACTCGCTATCGCTGGTGTAGATCCTTACCAGGAATCAGCTGGTGAAGAGTATATGAATCCCAAGCAACGTGGTCACTTTAAGTTGATCCTCGAAGCATGGCGTAACCAATTGCGTGAAGAAGTCGACCGTACGTTAACTCACATGCAAGATGAAGCTGCAAATTTTCCTGATCCTGTAGACCGTGCAGCACAAGAAGAAGAATTCAGCTTGGAATTACGTGCACGTGATAGAGAACGTAAACTGATCAAAAAGATTGAAAAGACGTTACAACTAATCGAAGAAGATGATTTTGGTTACTGTAATTCATGTGGTGTCGAAATTGGCATTCGTCGTCTTGAAGCTCGTCCTACTGCCGATCAGTGTATCGACTGTAAGACCCTAGCAGAAATCAAAGAAAAACAAATGGCGGGTTAATCCGTTATCAAAAGAGCGAGATTATCTCGCTCTTTTGTTTTCTTTATTTAACCGACTTAACAACATCGTTGTTTTACCACTTTATTTTGTGGTTACAAAAACAATACTGTATTAGTGACCCCAAAACATTACCAAACCATGAGTATTACTTCCTACATCGGACGTTTTGCGCCATCCCCATCAGGCCCGCTTCATTTTGGTTCACTCATTGCTGCATTAGGCAGTTATCTTCGCGCGCACAGTCAGCAAGGCCAATGGTTAGTTCGTATAGAAGACATTGATCCCCCACGTGAAGTTATCGGTGCAAGTGATAATATCCTTAGAACACTCGATGCCTATGGCTTACATTGGCATGGCACCGTTTTATTTCAACACCAACGACATCAAGCATATCAAAACCAAATTGATGAACTTGTTGCCAATGACAATGCTTATTACTGCCAATGTAGTCGTAAAATCATTCAAACTAGCGGTGGGGTGTACGATGGGCGTTGCGGTCGGCATCAACCTAGACTGACACACGGCGCGATTCGAATTCGTAATCGAGTTAAAACAGATAGTTTTGTTGATCAAATTCAAGGCCATGTGATTGTCGATAAACACTTCGCTGAAGAAGACTTTATCATTAAACGTAGCGATGGTTTATATGCATATCAACTCGCTGTTGTGCTCGATGATGCCTATCAAGGTATCACTGAAGTTGTCAGAGGTTGTGATTTACTTGAATCCAGTTGCCGACAAATAAGCATGTTTTCACAACTGGGATTGGCTCAACCTAGTTGGCTACATTTACCGTTAGCCTGTACCGAAAAAAGCTTTAAATTATCAAAACAAAATAATGCCCCCGCCATCGATATAATCAAGCCACAGGCGAGTATAAATGCCGCACTAGCCTTCTTGGGTCAGCAAACCGTTGATTATGATTCGGTAGAGGTGATGCTTGAACAAGCCATAGAACAATTTAATATAAGCACTATTCCGGCAAAAAAAGAAATTGTCTTATCGGCGAGAAATAGCTAGCAATCGTTACCATTCAGTATAAGTTATGGCATTAAACCTTTTTAGCACTACGGCATGTATACTCATTCGATTACATTTAATGTATTATACCCGCCAGATTTTTAATCAAATTATTCTAGCATTCCGAGGTGTATTATTTTTCGCCGTATTAGCCAATTCTGCAAACAGCTATTTGAAACCAACAAAGTAGCTCCAGTGCTTGAAGAGTCCATTCAAGAAGATGGCTTGCGTCTGGATATTATCTCCAGAGATGGCCACTCAGTTTCACGTCGTCAAATTAGTGAAAACGCACTAAAAGTACTCTACCGTCTTAATAAATCAGGCTATAAAGCCTATTTAGTGGGTGGTGGTGTCCGCGATATCCTTTTAGGACTTGAACCAAAAGATTTTGACGTCGTCACCAACGCTACCCCAGAAGACATAAAGCGATTATTTCGTAACTGTCGTTTAGTTGGACGTCGCTTTAGATTGGCACACATCGTTTTTGGTCGTGACGTCATCGAAGTAGCTACCTTCCGCGGTCACCACAGTGAAAGCGACGATAAGGTGTCTAAGTCTAATGCTGAAGGGCGTTTATTACGCGACAACGTTTACGGTGGGATTGATGAAGATGCGGAACGTCGTGACTTTACCATTAATGCTCTTTACTACGACATTAATGACTATTCTATTCGCAGTTATGGCGGTGGTATAAACGACCTCAATGCTCGCACAATTAAGCTCATTGGCGATCCAGAAACTCGCTACCGCGAAGATCCGGTGCGTATGCTCCGAGCCGTTCGTTTTGCCACTAAACTTGATATGCAAATCGACGCAGTTACCGCTGACCCCATCAAAGCACTAGCACCATTATTAAGCGATATCCCTGCGGCACGCATGTACGAAGAAGTATTAAAACTCTTCTTTGCCGGTAAAGCAGAAGCCAATTATCAGATGATGCTACGCTTTGGTTTATTCACGCCCTTGTTTCCACAAGTCGGCGAGCTTATCGAAGAATCACCAAAAGGCCATACAGCTAAAATGCTGCAAGCCGTTATGCGCAACACAGATATTCGTGTCAGCGAAGATAAATCAGTCACACCAGCATTCTTTTTCGCGGCCATATTATGGTACCCAATTAAACAACGCGCCGACGATATCGCCATTGAAAGTGGTCTAACGCATTACGACGCACATGTTGCAGCAATGGGTGATGTACTTGAACAACAATGCCGGACCATTAGTTTGCCACGCAGATTTAGCACCCCAGCACGAGACATTTGGCAGCTACAACTGCGCTTAGAGCGCAGTCAAGGTACACGTGCTTTTAAACTGTTAGAGCACCCTAAATTTAGAGCTGCTTATGATTTACTATTATTACGCGGTGAAGCTGAAGCGGGTAATACCGCCAAGATAGCCGAGTGGTGGAAAGCGTTTGTTGAAGCCGATGAAACTGACCGCAGCGACATAGCGAAAAGCATCAAAGGCAGTAATACTCGTAACAGAAATGCACCACAGCGTAAACGACGCCGTAAACCTGTGGCTAAAGCGAAACCAGAAGCTGAGTAATAATGCAGGCAACTCAAGTTTATGTGGCTTTGGGGGCTAATTTAGCCAACCCAACACAACAATTAGATGATGCTGTCGACGCACTTAAAAGATTAGCCTTAGACGGTTCGTTAAGTGTGTCTAGTTACTATCGTTCCAAGCCAATGGGTGACGTTGTACAGCCTGATTACGTTAATGCAGTAGCAGGTTTTATAACAAGCTTACAGCCTGTTGAGTTACTTGATGCATTGCAAGCCATTGAGCAGCAACATGGTCGGGTTAGACTCGAACACTGGGGTCCACGGACCTTAGATTTAGATTTATTATTGTATGGTCAACAACACATAAATGAACCACGGCTTACAGTGCCTCATTACGGCATGAAGCAACGCAGTTTTGTATTAGTGCCATTAGCAGATATTGCTCCAACGCTAACACTGCCTTGCAACACCAGTCTTGAAAGCCTTATTAGTGTAGCAATGCGCGATGAATTGCAAAAACTTATCGATTTAAGTTGATCTTAACAGACAGAACATTAAGCTCAACTTTTAGTATTTCAATATTGTTTTAAGAGTCTACTATGTCAAAAGTCACCGGTTCGACCCTAATCAAGTTCAAACAAGAAGCTAAAAAGTTCACCGCATTAACGGCCTATGATGCCAGTTTTGCCAGCGCATTTGACAGCGAAGGTGTTGATGTACTTTTAGTTGGCGATTCTCTGGGTATGGTACTGCAAGGCCATGACGATACCTTACCAGTAACCATTGCCGATATTGCCTACCACACAGCTTGTGTTAAACGCGGTGTTGCGCGTGCATTACTTATCGCAGACATGCCATTTATGAGTTATAGCACCCCTGAGCAAACCATGACAAACGCTGCAACACTCATGCAAGCGGGTGCCAGTATGGTTAAATTAGAAGGGGGACATTGGTTACTTGAAAGCGTAAAAATGTTAACTGAACGCGGCATACCGGTATGTGCGCACTTGGGGTTAACCCCACAATCAGTCAACGTATTTGGCGGATTTAAAGTACAAGGCCGCGATGCCGACAACGCTCAACGTATACTAGATGAAGCTAAAGCATTACAAGCCGCTGGTGCGCAATTATTAGTGGTTGAATGTATTCCTGCTCCACTTGCTAAAGCCATCACTGAAGCATTAACGATCCCGGTTATTGGTATTGGTGCAGGTGCCGACACTGATGGACAAATTCTGGTAATGCATGATGTTTTAGGGATTTCCAGTGGTTATATTCCGCGTTTTTCTAAAAACTATCTCAAGCAAACTGGTGAAATCCGTTCTGCGATCAGAGCCTACATTGATGAAGTTGCAAACGGAACTTTCCCTGCTGAAGAACATACATTTAATTAATCATTAACTTTGAATGTACATCAAATAACGACGTTGTTTTATTATTAAGGCTCCAACAGAAAATGATTACCACCACTGCTATTTCAACCATTCGCGAACATGTTAATGCTTGGCGTCGTAACGGCGAAACAGTTGCCTTTGTACCAACAATGGGCAACTTACATCAAGGTCACATTGCATTAGTGAATGAAGCCCAAAAGCATGCAGATCATGTGGTTGTATCTATTTTTGTTAACCCACTGCAATTTAGTGCCAACGAAGACTTAGACGGTTACCCACGGTCACTCGCACAAGATAGCGACAAGTTGATGGCTGCCGGAACAGCAATACTGTTCACTCCGACACCAGAGATGATTTACCCTAAAGGTTTAGCACAACAAACATTTGTTGAAGTACCTGATATTGGCAATGAATTATGTGGTGCCAGCCGCCCAGGTCATTTTCGTGGTGTGGCAACTATTGTCACCAAACTGTTTAATATTGTTCAGCCTGATATCGCTTTATTCGGCCGTAAAGACTTTCAACAATTGATGATCATCAAAACCATGGTTGAAGATTTATCGATGCCAATTAAAGTCATTGGTGTTGAGACTATTCGTGAACAATCTGGTCTGGCAATGAGTTCACGTAACGGCTATTTAACCGCAGATGAAAAACACTCTGCTGCGACATTAAAACAGGCTCTAGATATTATTATTAGCGCTATTCAACACGGTGAAGCAATACAAGACGCTATCTTAAAAGCCGAAAAACAGCTGGTTAATGCTGGCTTTACCCCAGATTATCTTGAAGTGAGAAATGCCAATACATTACGTCAAATCACCGCCACAGACAGCGAACTCGTTGTTATTGCCGCCGCGTATCTAGGCAAGGCTCGTTTAATCGATAATGTGTCATTTAAACGTCACTTGAGTTAATACCCACTTAACACAGCAATTTTTATCAGCTTAAGTCGATAAATAATAAACAAAGATTTGGTTATTATTTTAAATTCCTATTGCCAAAAAACTGGCTTTATCGATAAAATTGCGTCATATTTAACCAATAATATCACTAGCATAATATCATTGTTGCCATAACCAATTGTTGGCATAGCCAACTAAACAGAAGAATGAGTTGTTAGGTTTTAGGGATGTTCGACAGGGGTTAATATTCAAAACCTAACCAACTGATATCGAAAATAGTGATAACAAAAGGATGTGTGGCCGTATGGCAAAAAGACTATTATTGATGGTACTGACCATGAGCGCTTTTACTGCTCAAGCCAATACTATTTACAAATGCATGATGGATGAAAAAGTCGTTTTCAGCCAAACTTTTTGTCCGCAAGAATATAGCCAACATAAAATTGAATACCAATTAGGTATTACCACCGAAATCGACTCTGACAAGCGCGAACTCAAAGAAGATCCATTAACAGCATTGCTTAATAACCAAACTCTTTCGAAACAGAAATTGTTGAAATTGCTTGATGGCGAAATTTATCGCTTAAAGCAAGAAAACAGCTATTTTGAAATATTACGCGCCAGTGAACTGCAAAAGCTCGATCGTAAACGTTACTGGCAGACCAAGCCCAAAGACGATCCCAGTTATGCTTTAGAGCTACAACAGGTGACCAAACGCTTTGATGATCTAAATAAACATAATACAGATTTCATCAGCATATTAGAGCAGCAGAGAACAAAGATCGCTACCGAAACGCCACCCGATAACGATATAAATAATTAGCCTCACTCACCATACCTGCTGAGGTATATTTCAGTTAAATATGTTTTAGTCTGGTTTAAATACCCCAATCATACTGCCACTGGTCTTTTGAGGCGCTTTAATATCAGTTTGCTGCTCACGATAATCACATTCAGTGCATTCAACAGTTTCAATACCATTTTCTTTAAACAATAAAATACTGTCTTTAGCACCGCATTTAGGGCATTTAGCGCCGGCGACAAAACGCTTTTTAATTTTGGTCATGACTTACTCGACTTAGTGGTTACTGACTGAGATGTTTACTCAAGGAGGTATTTATCTACTTTATGTGCCTATTTTGCCATGATTAGCCCACATGAGTCCCGTGATTGTGGGAAATAAATCGTATATGCGATATTATCTGCACCATTATTCTATTCTCAAATATCAAGTTGTAATTAATGATCAACATTAGCCAAGCTCAGTTAATTCGCGGCAGTAAAACCTTACTCGATGAAACCTCACTGACGATTTATCCCGGACATAAGGTTGGCCTTGTTGGGGCCAATGGTACCGGTAAATCATCACTGCTTGCCTTGATTTTGGGTCATTTGCATCTTGATAAAGGTGAATTCAGCTTCCCTGCAGGTTGGCAAGTTGCCTCAGTAGCTCAAGAAACACCAGCGTTAGATGTCTCCGCATTAGAATACGTTATTGATGGCGATATTGAATACCGTCAACTTGAAGCCGAGTTAGACAAAGCTCAAACCGATAATAACGGTAATGCCATTGCACTTATTCATGGCAAAATTGATGCTATTGGCGGTTATGCCATTCACGCTCGAGCAGGCGCGTTATTAGCCGGCCTAGGGTTTAAGGATGTAGACCAACGCAATCCAGTCAAAAGCTTCTCTGGGGGCTGGCGAATGCGCCTCAACTTAGCCCAAGCCTTGTTATGCCGCTCCGATCTATTGTTACTCGATGAGCCAACCAACCACTTAGACTTAGATACTATGTATTGGCTAGAAGGTTGGATAAAATCTTATCAAGGTACGCTTATTTTAATTAGTCACGATCGTGACTTTATTGATGGCATTGTCGGTGAAATTGTTCATGTCGAAAATCACAAATTAAATTATTACAAAGGCAATTACTCTTCTTTTGAACGTGTGCGTGCAGAACGTATGGCACAACAACAAGTGGCCTTTGAGCGTCAACAGAAAGAACGTTCACATATGCAGTCATTTGTTGACCGATTTCGCTATAAAGCCAGTAAAGCTAAACAAGCACAAAGCCGCTTAAAAGCCCTCGAACGCATGGCTGAGTTATTGCCATCACAAGTAGACAATCCATTTCAAATGGCCTTTAGGAAACCTGAAGCCTTACCAAATCCACTAATAGTGATGGAAAATGTCTCTATTGGTTATGAAGATAAAATCATCCTCAAGCAAGTTGAGTTAAATCTGGTTCCAGGCGCGCGAATCGGTCTATTGGGCAGAAACGGTGCGGGTAAATCGACACTTATTAAACTGTTATCAGGTCAATTACAGGCCAAAACGGGTAAATACCAACCTAACCCAGGGTTAAACATTGGTTATTTTGCTCAGCATCAAGTTGAATTTTTAAGTCTTGATGATACCCCAATGCAACACTTGGTCAGACTTGCGCCGCCTAATGCTAGCGAGCAAGAATTACGTAGCTTTTTAGGTGGATTTGGCTTTAATGGTGATATGGCTTTGTCGCCCGTACGACCTTTTTCTGGCGGCGAAAAAGCCCGCCTAGTATTAGCATTAGTCGTTTGGCAGCGCCCTAACCTATTGTTACTCGATGAACCCACCAACCATTTAGATTTAGAAATGCGCCACGCGCTCACTATGGCATTGCAAAGCTTTGAAGGCGCAATGGTTATTGTGTCCCATGACCGTCACTTATTACGCTTAAGTTGTAGTGACTATTACTTAGTAGATCAAGGCGCTGTGACACCTTTTGACGGCGACTTAGATGATTATCATCAATGGTTGCTAGATGCCGCAAAATTGGCCCAAGCCAACAATAAAACGGATACAGCCACCAGCGGTAACACGGTTGATAAAAAGCAGCAAAAAAGAATGGCCGCTGAACTACGCCAACAAGTTTCACCTCTGAAAAAACAACAAATAAAGTTAGAGACCCAACAACAGAAAATTAGTAAAAGATTAGCAGAATTAGAAATTGAATTAGCCGATGGCAGCTTATACGAAGCAGAAAACAAGGCTAAAATGACTAATGTTCTCAACGAACGCACCACGCTGACGCAAAGCATGGATGAAAGCGAAATGAATTGGTTAGAGATTCAAGAGCAGATTGAAGTTATTGAACAAGATTTTCAATAAACAATTGATTCATATTAACTTAGTATTAATTGAGTATTGATTTATTATCATATTTAGTGTCTATTAATCACATCGATACAGAAAAGGAAATGGCATGTCGCAGTCTATTCATCACCAAATGTTTAGTCACACAATTTGGCGTCATTGCGAGCAAAATTATTCAGTTAATCCTGAGTTTTACATACACTTACAAGACAGTTACCAAGTAAATATTAACATTTTATTATTAGCCCAATACCTTGATCAACAACATTACGTTTTGACGCAGCAGCACTGGGAAACATTAACCAGTGTAGTGGATAAATGGGAAGCGAATGTGTTACAACCTTATCGACGATTACGTCGGATCACTAAGGTTTACTTGGCCAGCGACGAGTATCAGAATATGCTAGATGTTGAGTTAATTATGGAACGCAAATCTCAAAATATGTTGTTGCAGAAGTTAAATTTACTGGATGGAGAAACGGTTAATTCCGATGATTCTGGATCTAGCAATATACAACATTATCTAAGCTTATTTGGTTTAGATGAAACCATTATGCTTGAGTTAATTCCGCAAGGTGTCATTCGTTCTTAATACACAATCACTTATTATATAACTTGCGCACAGACAATTTTACTATCACACCCATAACGGCATTTTAAGACGATAAAAATGGCTATCATGTCATGATGGTTAATCTATAACGTAAATTAACCGTTCGTTATGGCAAAACATAGCGGACAAAGGCAATAAAGAAAAGAGTTGGCTCCCGCTCACAAGCACTAACTGGATGACAGAGAAATAGCGCCACGACAAAGCCGGTGCCTTGTAGCTCATGTTTAAGTAATGACCAAAAAATCGCTGCAAAAAAAACCTTGAAAGATCAGCTGGCCCTATTCATTGCCAAAATCAGTCTATCGCTCGCTAATACCGATACATCCTCCTCAGTATCACTTGATATACCGACCATAGCCAGTATATCAAGTTAATTGAGTTAACTAGCTTGAGTTAGCCTCTCAGCTAATGCTGTTGCATTTCGTGCGACAATCCCATAAATAGACAATTGAGGGTTAGCCCCCAAACTGGTGGGAAATACCGAACCATCCATGACCGATAAATTTTCAAGATAATGAGAATGACCAAAGCCATCGACCATTGAAAGGGTTTTATCTTCACCCATTGCACAACCTCCCATCACATGGGCTGAGGCGACAATGGTTTTTAATAAACCTAAATCTGCGTTATTAATCGCCTGCTTCGCTTCACCCCACGAATTAAGAAAAGCCAAGCCATCATGCATTGGTAACACCTTTTTAGCGCCGGCAGCAAACTGCAGTTCCGCCATAGACAAAAATGCTCTGCGTGCACCATCCCAAAAACCTTGGTTTAACGGATAATCTAACGCAAAAGTGGTGTCGGTTAACCTTACCTGTCCACCAGGACATTGTTGATTGAAACCATCACGAATAAGCGCAATGGTGACCTGCATTTGGTTAAAATTAGCCATTAACTGTGCGTGGCTCACACCATAACCAATGGTTTTAGATGCGATCAGCACTGGATGTACAGGCGCAACTTCAAGCTTATAACCTAGATCGCCACTTGCACCATCACGCCAAACAAATTCATCTGAGTATATGGACTGCGGCGCACCACTGTGACCATTAATTTGTTCCGCAAAAATTCCGCCCGATAGCAATGACGGATGTAAAAACGTTTTACCTAATTGCTTATGCGGATCAGGGGTATTTGAACGCATTAAAATCGTCGGCGTATGAATAGCCCCTGCACTTAAAATATAATGCTTAGCGGTGAAGGTAATCTTAACTGACGTTGGTGCTAAACCTTCTGTTAATGCCTGAGCCGTTAAGCCAACAACTTGATCGCCTTTATGTTCAAGTTTGATTACCTTAGCCCGAGAAATCAGCGTTGCACCTTTATCTAATGCGGCAGGTATGGTGGTCACTAGCATTGATTGTTTGGCGTTAACAGGACACCCCATGCCGCAGTAACCGGTATTCCAACATCCTTTTACATTGCGTTTAATAACGGTGTAATCCCAACCTAACTTTTCGCAACCCTCTCGCAAAGCACCGTTATTACGGTTGGGCTCAAATTGCCACTGCTCAATATTGAGCCTCTGTTCCATTAGCTCAAACCAAGGTAGTAAATCTTGCGAAGACAAACCTTTTACCGACTTTTCTTGCTGCCAATAAGCTAAGGTTTGCTCGGGTGTTCTGATGGATGTGGTCCAATTGACTGTTGTTGAACCGCCCACAGTTCGGCCTTGAAATATACCCACGCCTTTATCTGCGGTTTTCATCGCCGCCGCTTGTTGGTACAAATTAGGATAAGCGTGACGTTCTTCCATATCAAAGTGAGTTGATGATTTAAGCGATCCACCTTCAATCATAATCACTTTTAAACCCGCTTCAGTGAGTATCTCTGCAGCGGTACCGCCACCTGCTCCAGTACCAACTATAACTACATCAGCGTCAAAGTGACGATCCATTTCTAAGGTACTGGCATCAATATGATGCCAGCCTGAGCTTAATCCGGTGATAATAGGATCAATAATGGCCAAGGGAGAGCTCCTTACATAAGGGATTAATGCGCGTTATGCACCAAGAAAGTGGGCTTTACATAGCGTAAATTGCCCCAATGTTCCGGACAGGCATAGTAACTTGCCATTATCAATTCACGTAATCCGTTATAAGCGGTTGTTAACATGTCCAAATAGTTATGACGCCAAAACTCTAACATGTCGATCAATTGCTGTGGTTCACGCATTAACAGCGGTGTCATACTGCCACTTAGCAATAATAAGCCAAAGCGTCCTTCAAGCAACTCCAGCAATTCCATCAACTCTTGTTGTTGCTCAATGGGTAAATGAGTTATTGATTGCGAAATCGCATCTAAAGTGCGATTAATCGCAATCTCTTTGTGGCTAGGCACTTCAGGTAATGCACCATCTAAGAACACTGGGATCAGTACACTAAACAAGACTCGGTGATGAATATCATCCATCGAATTGGTGACACTTGGCGAATACAAGTTAACACCTAGCGCGAGTGCCGCAGTTCCGACAAAAGCACCAGTAATAAAGGATCGTCGCTTCATTTACTTCCCTTTGAGTTTATTGTTGTCAGTATTTTTTATGTGGTAAAGTGGCACGACAAACATTTAAAAATACGTTTAAATTTCACAAACAATTGTAGAATTATTCCATTTATGAAAAAGCTGTTTACTCCGCCTTGGTGGGCTGCAAGTCCACATATCCAAACGATTCTACCATTGCTTTTCAAAGTAGCCAGACCAACAACATTTAGACAGCGACAAGAGTTACCTGACGGCGATTTCATCGATTTAGATTGGTTAGGCCAAGCTCAAAATGGTGAGCCTATCTTAGTGATTATTCATGGCCTTGAAGGTAACACAGAATCACATTATGCACGCAGAATGCTCATTGAAGCAAAAAAAGCCAAATTGTCTGCTGTTGTTCATCATCATCGAGGCTGCTCTGGTGAGCCAAATCGCCTAGCTCGCAGTTATCATAGCGGCGATGTTAACGATTTTGCATTTACCCTAGCACAACTAAAACACTATTATCCTGATTCACCTCTATATGCCGTTGGCTACAGTTTGGGCGGCAATGTATTGGCAAAATACCAAGGTAGCACCGAACGACACAGCCTACTTGAACGGGCTGTTGTAGTGTCTGCACCGCTCAAGTTAGCAGCATGTGCCAAACGCTTAGAAAGTGGCTTTTCAACTCACTATCAGCGATTCTTAATAAAGCGCTTACAACAGAAAATGCTCGATAAAATTAATACCCCAGAGTTGGCCGAGCAAATGCCTATCAGTAAAAGTCAGCTGAAAAAACTGGATACATTTTACTTGTTCGACGATAAAGTCACCGCGCCATTACACGGCTTTACTGACGTCAATGATTACTATCAGCAATCTAGTGGCCTTGCTTATTTACAACATATTACTAAGCCCACATTAGTGATCCACGCCAAAGATGATCCCTTTATGACTGATGATGTCATCCCAAATCAAGAGCAATTATCACCCATGGTTGAATATGAATTGCATGATTTTGGCGGGCATGTCGGGTTTATTGAAGGTGGATGGCCTTGGAAACCACGTTTTTACCTCGAACATCGTATTCTGGAGTTTATTCAACTTGCTGGAGCTACAGTATCCGAGTACGCCCCTCCATCTTCCCAGCGAGATCTTTAATAGGAATACACCATGCTTGTGCCGTATGAAGCTTTACTGTCATTACCCCAAGAAACACTGCAAGGTATCATAAAAGAATATTTATTATCGCAACTTGAAGACGGCAGTTTTAGTGATGCCGATCAGCAACAATTAGCTAGAGCAATGGAACAATGTAAGCTCGCACTAAAAAAAGGTGAGCTAGTGGTTGAGTTTAGTGAGGATGATGAGTCTATTGCGATACGACAACGCGTCCATCTGCCGACTAGTCGCAATAAAAAATGATATTATTTCGACAAAATAATCACATTGTTACCTCTGAATAATTGACCGACGGGTGATAATTACCGTATAACTAGTGACTCGATTTTTTGCGTCCACAACATTACCTAGGCAAATAACATGTCAGCAAAACACCCTATTATTGCTGTAACTGGTTCATCCGGTGCTGGCACAACAACGACAACTACTGCCTTTACTCATATTTTTAGACAGCTAGGTATTACTGCAGCATTCGTTGAAGGTGACAGTTTTCATAATTTCACTCGCGCAGAAATGGAAGTATTAATTAGAAAGTCACAGGCTGAAAATCGTAATTTAAGTTATTTTGGTCCCGAAGCGAATAACTTCAAAAAACTCGAAGAATGTTTTACCAGTTACGGTGACACAGGTAATGGTCAGACTCGCAGTTATTTACATACATTCGACGAAGCCGTTCCATTCAACCAAATGCCAGGTACGTTCACCCAGTGGCGTGATTTACCTGAAAATACCGATATGCTGTATTACGAAGGACTACACGGTGGTGTGGTAACAGAAGACGCTGATGTGGCTAAACATATCGATCTTTTGATCGGCATGGTTCCGATAGTCAATTTAGAATGGATCCAGAAAATTATTCGCGATACCAATGATAGGGGTCATAGTCGTGAAAAAGTAATGGGTTCAATTGTGCGCAGCATGGACGATTATATTAAACACATGACGCCACAATTCTCACGTACACATATTAACTTTCAACGGGTTCCCACCGTAGATACCTCTAATCCTTTTAGTGCAAAAGACATTCCGAGCTTAGATGAAAGCTTTGTTGTAATCCGCTTTCGCGGTATTAACAATGTTGATTTCCCTTATTACCTTAATATGATCCAAGGCTCATTTATGTCACGGGTCAATACGCTGGTTGTGCCCGGAGGTAAAATGTCATTAGCGATGGAATTAATTTTGACTCCATTAATTAAAGACTTAATGGATAAACGTATCGAGTTGCAAAGTCTAGATGATATTAAGCTCGATTAAGCTTGATTTAAGTCAGAAAGACTAAGATAACCGCATCGTGATTTCAGGCGAAATAACGACAGTTGATGTGTTTAAAGTACTAATCCCCCTTCTCGATCTGTTAGTGCATTAAGCACATCAACGCAATCCAATGCCCCGATACTCAAGCCAATATCAACTTTAATACCGTTAAGTGAACCTTAGCGTTTTATTGGCACTACATGAGTGGAATAATTTCTCGATAAGCTTGATTATTTTGGTACTGCTTCAAGCGTAAAATAAATTCATCACTGCGCGCAATCTCCGGTTTATTTCTCAACGCATCAATCGCTTTTTTCTGAGCATCAATAGCAGAAGTAAAATCACCTATTTCTGCATAGGCTGCAGCAAGGTTATCTAATACCGTTGGGTCATTTTGATTATGTTCAAGTAATTTTAACGAAATCGACAGCGCACGTGATCCATCACGATATTGAGCTTCAGGACATGTGGCTAATATCCAAGCTATATTACCCATTGATATTGAATCACCTGCAGCACTAAACTGCTCCATCGCTTTACCACAATTACGTATAACACCATCGCCACCAGCAGAATAAATAAACCCTAAACGAAAATGAGCCCATTTATCTCCTTGCTCAGTCATTTGCAGATACCATTTTTCTGCCAATGCTAAATCTCGTGGAAATAATTTACCTTCAAAAGATAAGTCTGCTAATGTTTGTTGCGCTTTGATATTTTGCTGCTGCGCGGCAAGATTAACCCAACTTAGCCCTTGTTTAATATCTTGAGCAACATATCGCCCCGAAAGGTTCATTAACCCTAATAAAAATTGGGCATCTGCATCACCCTGCTTGGCTTTAATCTGAATATGAACCAGTTTAGTCGCTGCCAGAGATTGGCTCGAAGGGGGAATAACAAACGCATTAACAGGCAAACCTAGTCCACTCAATAGAGCAACACACACAATAACCCCGATTTGACTAAGTTTTTTCACGCAGACCTCGACAACTATTTATTATACTGATTAAATAACATTAGCTAACTCATGCAACCAATACAATAGACAAATAACATTAGCTATAATTCAATCTCAGTGATAATTAAACAAATTTACAAAAAAAGTCGACTTTCATCACAAACAAAATAAAATTAATCTAAAATTTAACAAGTTAATATACACTACGCACATCTTTAAATACGATCTCTATCAAAGTTTTCATCGTTTCAATAACGTAGAATCCTTAATTAGACATTACTTACTTTCATTTTTAATCAATCGAGGAATATCATATGGCTCTGATTGGTAAGCCAAAACCTGACCCAACATTAGAATGGTTTCTTTCACATTGTCACATTCATAAGTACCCAGCAAAAAGCACGTTAATTCACGCTGGCGAAGATTCTGATACTTTATATTATATCGTTAAAGGTTCGGTCGCAGTATTGATCAAAGATGAAGAAGGTAAAGAAATGATCCTTTCTTATCTGAATCAAGGCGACTTTATCGGTGAGCTTGGATTATTTGAAGAGCAATCTGAACGTACCGCTTGGGTTCGTGCTAAGCAAGCATGTGAAATTGCAGAAATTTCTTATAAGAAGTTTAAGCAACTCATTCAGGTAAATCCTGAGATCCTGATGAAACTTTCGGCGCAAATGGCCTATCGTTTACACAGTACTAGCCAAAAAGTAGGCGACTTAGCGTTTCTTGATGTCGCTGGCCGTATTGCACAAACGCTATTACACCTTGCCAAACAACCAGATGCGATGACACATCCTGACGGCATGCAAATTAAGATCACTCGTCAAGAGATTGGTCAAATTGTCGGTTGTTCACGTGAAACTGTTGGCCGTATTTTGAAAATGCTTGAAGAACAGAATTTGATCCAAGCACACGGTAAAACAATAGTGGTTTACGGCACACGCTAAATACGACTAAGGCTAAATGTTCAAACCTTGATCATAAAAGCTTCAGCTTGATTTAAGCCAAGATACTTAAAGTGGTGTTCATACTCTGAACGCCACTTTTTTTATTTTGGAGCGACCATGAATAGCTTGTTTTCTATAGCCATAAGCAGCTTAATGGCCATCACCATTAATCAACAAGAGATTCCTGTAAAAGAATTCCCTCTAGATCATGACAACGTCCAAAAATTAGTATCTTCTGGTAATATACCTTCATTAGATGATTATTTAGCGTGGGTGTCACAATATTGTGATGGTCACTTAATCGATGCGCAGCTATATCAAGATAAAGATAAAGACAAATGGCGCTATGATCTGCAATTTAAACTAACACATGGGCATGTTATTAATCTGCAATTAGATGCAGCCAATGGCATACAGGATTCATTGAATCAATTACCGAGCGAATGTACTAAACATGAAACTGTTACTCGTTGAAGATAATCCATTACTCGTTGCCGAGCTTGAAAAACAACTCAAGCAAGCTGGTTATATTACAGATGTCACAGACAAAGCTATTGAAGCAGATTATTTGATCAAAGAAACCGATTATGACTGTGTCATTTTAGATATAGGTTTACCAGACGGCAATGGCTTGTCGCTGCTCACTCAATGGCGAGACCGCGGCATCACAACCCCGGTAATCATGTTGACGGCCCGAAGCCAGTGGCACCAAAAGGTTGAAGGCTTTAATGCTGGTGCTGATGATTACTTAGGTAAACCCTTTCACACTCAAGAGCTACTAGCGCGAATTCAAGCCCTTATTCACCGAGCTCATGGGCGAATTAATTCTTCCTCCAAACAATTATGCTATGCCGGGGTTAATTTAGACGAAAACGAGCAAAAAGTGACCGTCAATGAACACGTATATGAATTAACATCCATGGAGTTTAGATTACTGAAAATTTTCTTAATGTCGCCTAAAAAGCTGCTATCTAAACAGCAACTTACAGAGAAGCTTTATCAATTTGATGATGAAAAGGAAAGTAATGTTGTTGAAGTTTACGTAACTCATTTACGTAAAAAGCTCGGTAAAACAGCTATCGAAACCCGTCGTGGCCAGGGTTATATTTTTCATGGCATTATTGAATGATCTCGATTCGTTTTAAATTGAGCTTATGGCTCAGTGGATTAGTCATCATTGCCACCCTCATAGGCTTATTTTTGTTTGAGTCAATGCTGCGAGATGCGTTTCACGACTCGATTATTAACCGCCTAGAAGAAGATTTAGAACACATTATTATCGCCACCCGACTTGATGAGGGTGAGTTGGTTATCGACCAAAGCCAATTATCCAGTTTCTACCGACCCGCCTATTCAGGACGATACTTTCAATTAAATTTACCTGACCGTACTATTCGCTCTCGCTCATTATGGGATGCAGAATTACAAATTGAGCCATTACAAGCGCAACAGAAGCGAGCTTGGCAAGCAAAAGGGCCTAGAAATAATGATATGCAGCTGTTATCCATTGGCATTGGAGCACCAAATAGTCACAACACAGCCACACTCACCGTTGCCCAGGATTTAAGCATTGGCCGACGAGTATTTAGCGAAGTATTTGGTACTAAACTAGCAATCAATATTGGCATGTTATTGGCCATGATTACCGGTATTTTTATCATCTTACGTCAATCATTTAAACCTGTTAATCAAATCCAAGGTACGCTGGCTAAATTGCGCGAAGGTGAAATAGCCTCGTTAACAATCTCACAAATTCCAGCAGAAATCCGCCCGCTAGCAGAAACCTATAACGAGCTATTAGACTACACAGCCAAACAAATTGAACGCAGTCGCAATAACCTAGGCAATTTAAGTCATGGCTTAAAAACCCCATTAGCGGTGATGCAGCAGCAAGTGGAAGCGCTCGGACTCAGCCATCCTGATGCTGCAAGCGCAATGCAACAGCAATTAGATTTAGTTCATAAAATGATTGAACGTAAATTGGCCGCGGCACGGATCACCGGAGACATGTTACCCGCGGCGCAACTTGCAGTACCCAAGGATTTCGATGGATTAATCCAAACCCTTCATAAAGTGCATCACCAACGGGTTATTAATTGCAGCATCATTAATCCACAACAGATTAGCCGTATTCCAATTCATCGCGAAGATGGCATGGAATTATTTGGTAACCTACTCGATAACGCTTTCAAATGGGCACTAACACAGGTTAATGTCAGCATAGATTATTTACCTTCTGGTGGTATTCTTGTACAGATTGAAGATGATGGTAAAGGTGTAGAACAACAACAAATTGCATTACTCACCTCCCGAGGCACCCGATTAGATGAAGCGACAATGGGCCACGGATTGGGCTTATCGATTGTTAAGGAGATATGCGACCAATATGGCTTCGTATTGCAATTTAGTCGTAGCAAGTCATTACAAGGGCTTAATGTCAGCATTTTGATAAACCCCTGACCTTGGTATTCTATTCAGCTAATCGCACTCCATTTCGCCA
The DNA here is from genome assembly GCF_006385555.1 of Shewanella polaris. NCBI lineage: Bacteria > Pseudomonadati > Pseudomonadota > Gammaproteobacteria > Alteromonadales > Shewanellaceae > Shewanella > Shewanella polaris. Next base: position 3,934,676 of record NZ_CP041036.1, read on the forward strand.
ATAGTCGACTACTCAGCCAATACTATTTTGTTACATCATTGCATTGGTGCTTTCAAAAATCTTGTCTGCTGATGCCGCAACAAAGCCAGTATAAAGCTGACCATTATCCATTGGATAACGACGGGCGAATTCGTAGAAACAACTAGGAATTTCAGCATCACCATCAGTAAACTTTACCATCACTTTATCAGCCATGGTAGAAGACTGCTCTAGCAATACTTCTGGCGAGCCTTTAATTTCACCACCTGAAGCATTTAAGACAAAACCAGCATCTTTCAAAGCTTGGTTAACGTCTTCAATGCGTTCAAACTGAGGCAGATCATTAATAGAAACGGTAAAGTGATTAGCACGATATCCTAATGCTGCAACCCATGCTGCGTACTCACTCTCGGCAAGCAATGATTGGTAGGTCGCTTTATCTAAATCCCAATGACGCCCAGAATAAATAAAATTATCTGCCGTGGTTGCCGCAACATCCACTTGTTCAATTAAACCATGAATGCTCTTTTGCAACTCAGGGCTAAATTCTTCTACTAACAACTCAGAGATAAACACCTTCGGCTGCTTTGGATCCGGATGCTCAAAGTGCTTGGCTATCAGTTTTTTCTGTTCAAACTTATAATCGCCACTATCGACATAACCGATAGAAGTGAAATGCTTAGCCAATACGCTTAAATTCACCTTAGCGATATTAAAGGTACGCAAGGCGATATGGTCATTGATGATTGGCGCGCCATGACCTAATAGTTGATGAATTTTCGCTGCTGAAGGCGTCATCTGAATGTAGTCTTGCCATAAGGCAGCAAACAAAGCATTTACGTCAGTATGCATGGTTAAATCCTTCTAAAATAATGTTGGCAACTTCTGTCACCAACATGATCACCCGATAAACTTATCAGTTAAATTGATAAACCTGGGCTTAAAGTAGCAGGTAAGCTTACTGAATCGGCTTCCATTGAAGCGACTGGATAAGCGCAGTAATCAGCAGCATAAAATGCACTTGCACGATGATTACCCGATGCACCAACACCACCAAATGGTGCTGCGCCTGACGCGCCAGTGATTTGCTTATTCCAATTAACAATACCAGCACGAATACGCGCTAAAAAGTAATCGTAATCTTCTCTACTATCTGCTAATAAACCTGCTGATAAACCATAACGAGTCGCATTAGCTAAATGAATCGCTTGATCAAAATCGCGGTAACGAACTAACTGCAATAATGGGCCAAAATATTCTTCATCTGGTAATTCAGCGACTTTAGTGACATCAATTAAGCCTGGAGATACTAAACCAGTACCGGCTTCAATTTGCGCCAACTCAACTAAAGAAACGCCACCTAATGACTGAAGCGTCGCCTGAGCGGCAACCATGCCACGCGCTGCAGTTTCAGAAATCATCGAGCCCATAAATGGCTGTGGTTGCGCGTTCCAAGCACCAACTTTGATTTGCTTAACCGCACTAACTAACTCTGCAATTAACGCATCGCCTTGAGCGCCTTCTTCAATATATAAACGACGGGCACAAGTACAACGCTGCCCAGACGAGATATAAGCAGACTGAATAATGTCATGTACCGCAGCTTTAGTATCGGTAACGCCTTTAACGATAAGCGGATTATTGCCGCCCATTTCTAAGGCTAAAATTTTACCCGGATGCCCCGCATATTGTTGATGTAAAATATGCCCAGTACGAGAACTACCGGTAAAAAATAAACCGTCAATTTGCGGGTGTGATGCTAATGCTTTACCTGTTTCGACTTCACCTTGCACTAAGTTAACCACACCTTGTGGTAAACCGGCTTTGTCCCAACACTTCAACATTAACTCAGCCACTTTAGGTGTTAGCTCTGATGGCTTAAATACCACAGTATTACCGGCAAGTAATGCTGGCACTATGTGTCCATTGGGTAAGTGTCCTGGGAAGTTATATGGGCCAAATACCGCAACTACACCATGAGGCTTATGGCGCAGCACGGCGCGTCCTGCAGGTAAATCATTCGTTTCAGTACCGGTACGTTTGTCGTGAGCTTTTGCTGACAATGCTATCTTGCCAATCATAGCGCCCACTTCAGTGGCCGTTTCCCACTGTGGCTTACCAGTTTCTTGAGCGATGGTTTCTGCTATCTCGGCTTTATTAGCTTCTAGTTGTGCGCGATAAGCTTCAACAATGGTTAAGCGGGCTTCATATCCCAACATAAACCAATCAAACTGCGCCGCACGAGCGGCATCAACCGCCGCATTCACTTGAATAGCGGTCGCGGTGTTACCTTGCCAAATTACGTCACCATTGGCAGGGTTTTTTGAGTTAATTTCATGACCTTCGCCAGCTAACCACTGACCTTGAATATATTGTGTCATTTCTTGCTCCTACATTGCTAAAACACGAATTTGCTCACCTTCAACAACCATAAGAGCGGTCGCGATTTCAGGGCTAAGCACAACATTATCGTGTTCATCAGAGACCAACAATTTAGCCGCCGATGCACGATAATCAGCAAGCGAGGTGTTGGAAATAATAAAGTGGTGATCGCCATGTGGCATTTTGCCAATACTGACCGTGAGCAAACGACTCTTTTTTACTGAGCGAATATCACCGATTGAACATTCAACCGTTGGACCACCATCAAAAATATCGACATAGTTGCGGAATTTAAACCCTTCCGCCTCCAGTAAACGTAATGCTGGCTTGGTATTCTTATGGACTTCACCAATCACTTTTTGAGCTTTTTTAGGCAACATACACACGTAAACAGGGTTACGTGGCATCATTTCTGCCATAAAAGATTTCTTACCTAAACCGGATAAGTAATCGGCTTCGACAAAATCGATGCCTAAAAAATGATGTTGTAACCATTCATAAAAAGGTGAGTCACCATGTTCATCACTCACACCACGCATCTCGGCAATCACAGTTTTCCCGAAGCGTTCAGGATGTTGAGCCAATAATAAAAAACGCGATCGCGACAGCATGCGACCATTATTACCTTTACGATAACCGTCTTTTAAAAACAGAGTGCACACTTCTGCTGCACCTGTGTAGTCATGGCACAATGTCAGGGTTTCAACTTCATTGCGGACAGAGATTTGTTGAGAATGATAGACTTCTGTACCTAATCGATAATGATAAAAAGCATCGTTCATACCGACAGCAGCTTCAATACCACAAGTACCGACAACTTCACCGGTTTTCATATCTTCAAGCACCATCAAATACCCTTCATCGAAAGGTTTATCTACATGCTTAGTGAAAGATGCTTCTGCCCTAGCAATCTTTGAACGCAGTAACTCTTCGTTAACTGGTAAAGATGTAAAACCGTGGCCTGACTCAACTGCGATAACATAAAGTGCATCGTAATCACTTGCACGGATAGGACGTATGATTAACATCTTAATCTCCTCATTGCGCCACAAAAGAACTGCGCTGGAAATCTTTCCGCGCATATTCACTTTGTTGGCGAACCCAAACAAATAAGTGCAAGCTTGGCTAGCACTTATTTGTTAATTAACCCGCTACCACTTTTGCAACTGCACGTTCAAAACGCAGTAAGCCTTCAGCGATATCAGCTTCTGGGATAACCAATGAAGGAGCAAAACGCACTACGTTTGCGCCGGCCATCAAACTCATTAAGCCTTCTGCGATAGAAGCAACCAAAAACTCACGACTACGACCTTCATATTGTTCATTTAATACCGCGCCAATTAATAATCCTTTACCGCGCACCTCACTAAACACATGATATTTGGCATTAATTACCGCTAAACCGTCACGGAATAGCTGTTCACGATGCTTAACACCGTCTAATACTTCTTTGGTGTTTACCACGTCCATTACCGCATTTGCGACAGCACAAGCTAGTGGGTTACCGCCATAAGTTGAACCATGAGTACCAATTTTTAAATGAGCAGCAATTTTTGCCGTTGTTAACATTGCTGCAATAGGGAAGCCACCACCTAACGCTTTAGCGCTAGTTAAAATATCTGGCACAATATCAGTACCCATGTAAGCAAATAGCTCACCAGTACGGCCTACACCTGTTTGTACTTCGTCAAAAATCACTAGTGCGTCGTGCTTATCGGCTAAACGACGTACTGCTTTTAAGAACTCAGGATCACCATTGATAATTCCGCCTTCACCTTGAAGAGGTTCAAGCATAATGGCGCAAGTTTTGTCTGAAATTACCGCTTCAAGTGCAGCGATATCATTAAATGGCACATGCGTAATACTTTGTGGCTTAGGGCCAAAACCGTCAGAATAAGCAGCTTGTCCGCCAACCGTTACAGTAAAGAATGTACGACCATGGAAAGCTTTATCAAATGCGATGATTTGATCTTTATCTGCACCATGGTTATCAAGTGCATAACGGCGAGCCAATTTTAATGCAGCTTCGTTCGCTTCAGCCCCTGAGTTGGCAAAATAGACACGTTCAGCAAATGTGGAATTAACTAATTTTGTGGCTAATTCGAGTGCTGGCTCGTTGGTCATGACGTTTGATAGATGCCATAACTTTTCGCCCTGCTCTTTTAATGCAGACACTAAAGCTGGATGACAATGACCTAAACAATTTACTGCAATGCCACCTGCAAAATCGATGAATTCTTTACCTTCTTGATCCCACACTCGGCTACCAGCACCGCGAACAGGAATAACTGCAGCGGGCGCATAATTAGGCACCATAACTTTATCAAATTGACCACGGGTTAAATTCATTTCTACACTCATTGCATTTTATCCTTCAGGTTGTAAACGGCTTAGAAGCCGCTGTTTCCGCTGTTTGCTTTATATTTTGTAAGTGCGTTAGCGGAAGTTTGTATAATTTATGCGACATTATTAGCGAAAATGTGATCAAAATACCAGTTCAGTAAAATTAACTTCTGCAGACTTGATTGGCATTATGCATAAAGATTGAAAAATATGACTAAAACAAGCGTTTATCAGGGGGGTATTGAACATAAATAGTCATAAAAAAAGTTATTCCACCGCTATTTGTGTAACTATTCATTAAAAGTGAATAAATACACGTTTTTAACATTTGTCATTACGATAAAAATCGTACTTAAAGTAAATCTAATTTACGAAAGTTTTGCCCTTTTAGCCGTATTAATTCTTGCTCTGAAAATTGATAATAATCAAACATGATTCGTTTTTCTTGTGGATCGATTTGTTGTTGCTCTTCTAGTAGAAGCACTTTGGCATAACAACTTGCCTTAGCCACCATGGCAGCATCCACAGACAACTCTGTAAAATGGTAATTTTGATCTAATTCTTTTAACACCTGAGTAATCGGTGAATCATCAAATTTAAGTAAACTTAACAGTTGCCAATTTAAACAATGGCTATGCTGCATTACTTGCTCTAATACCGCTTGAGCAGGAAAGTCCGTAGCCAGAATAGCATCGTACACTTGTTTATCTCGATCGTGGCTGGCTTCACTTAGCCAAGTCCCCTTGATTCTATCAAAAATATGGCCACTTTGGCTGAGTATAATAGAGGAAGCAAATTGGTACATTAAGGCACAGATATACACCAAGTTCGGGTCTTTATTTTGTAACTTAGCTAAGGCTTGCGCTGCGATGGCGCTTATCATGCTATACCGCCATAACTTACGGGTGACCCAAAATAAGTTTGCATTATCTGAAGGTAGCCAGTGACGTAGACAAAAATAGGGGATAAGTAAGCGCAAATTTTCAATACCAATATAGTTTAAACCCAACTTAATATCAGTGACTTGAACGTCGGCATGGTTAGGACGAAGGTGAACAGACGTTGGATTATTGATTAAATTTATTAAATCTCGTGATAGCCAGCTAATACTTTCTATAATCGGTCGTAAGCGGTTGATATTAACATCCGGCTCTAATAACAGATCAAGCAGTAAAATTTGGCTTTCACTGCTTCCCGATGCATCTAAAATCATTTGTGGATAAGTTAAGGTATTTTCAATCGTACAGTTAACCGTATTCGTTAATTGAGCCGATACATCGAGATACACACTATTTTCGTTAGTTTGCTTCTCAATGCGCCGCTTTAATGCTTTACGCTCAATATCAAGCTTATTAGCGTTATCTTCTAGCTCCAGGTTCAATTCATCAGGCATAGCACAAGCTTTGTGCTTACCGACAATCAGTTGGTTATAGAGACGGCGTTCAATCTCGATAACTTTACCTGGTCTAACTCCACCCGCTATTGATATTGCCACTCATGTTGCCTTTTGCTGTTTCAATCACTTAATAATAAAAATTAAGGCTTCTCAAAGGAAGCCTTAATACCTATTTTTTGAACCTAACGCTGACTATTTCAGTTCTTGTTCAAACAACTTATAAATCCGACGGTATTGATCTAACCAACTTGAAGGTTGCTTAAATCCATGTGGCTCAACTGGGTAGATAGCCGTTTCAAACATCGGTTTTTCTAACTCTATCAGGCGCTGCACCATACGGACACTATCTTGGAAAAATACATTGTCATCTAACACACCACTCATGATCAGCAATGGTTTTTGTAACCCTTGAGCATGTTCTATTGGTGAGCTACGCTCATAAGCAATAGGATCAACGTCAGGCGTATTTAAAATATTAGACGTGTATGGGGCATTATAATGTGCCCAATCTGCTACTGGGCGTAATGCGGCCCCTGCTTGGAATAACTCAGGCTCATTAAATAGCGCCATAAAGGTGAGGAATCCACCATATGAACCACCATAGGTACCAACACGTTTGTTATTAACATTAGCATTTTTAGCCATCCAAGCCACACCATCTTTTAAATCTTCAACTTCGGGATGACCCATATTACGATAAATGGATGTACGCCAATCACGCCCATAGCCTTTTGAACCACGATAATCCATGTCCATCACCACATAACCTTGTTGGGTAAGTAGGTTATTAAACATAAACTCTCGGAAATAACCCGAAAATCCATAATGGGCATTTTGTAAATAACCCGCACCATGATTAAACACTACAGCAGGATATTTATCAGCTTGCTCAGCATCGTACCCTTGCGGCAAATAAACTCGAGCATAGATTTGTCCCGCACCATGGCTTGACGGAATCGTGACTATCTGCGGAGCTTGCCAAGGGTATTGTGTAAACTCTGGACTTGTGTAGTTAGTTAACTGGGTTATTTCCCCGCCAATAGGCTGAACATATAACTCATCTGGGTGTAGGGTCGATGAGGCAGTCAACAGCAGTGATTGTCCATCAGGACTTAAACTGTAATCCAATGTGCCTAACCACTGAGTCAATTGCTCTGTTTTACCATTAGCAATCTCAACACGGTAAACATTGTAACTACCGGGATGGTCCTTATTGGCACGATAATAAAGGTATTTAGCATCTGGGGATAAGGTCACACTATCAACCACATATTGACCATTAGTTAAAGCGGTTACTTCACCGGCGGCAGTTTTGGTATATAACTGTGAAAAACCAGACTCTTCAGATAAGTAGTACATGCTATCTGTACCCGCTATCCAACCAAATTGGTTATAATTATAGTTAACCCAGGCGTCGTCATGTAGACGGTGTTCGGTTATCAGTTTACCTTTTTTTAAATCAACACTCGCAATCCAACGATCTTTATTATCAACAGCTTCAAGCATTATCAATAGTTTGTCGTCGGTACTATTCCACTGGATAGCACTTTGGTTCCATTCCCAATCCTGTATTAATTGGATTAAACGCGGCGATTTTTCACTTTTATATGTTTTGCCTTCCGCTTTAGCATTTTCAGCTTTAACACTCGCTAACACATCTTGATCAAAACCGGTTAATCCTTCAATAGTAATGTCTTTTTTACTGTGTTCTACAAGGTCAAGTAATACTAATCGTTGACCAGGGAATACATCTTCAGCAACACGTGAACGCGCCGGTACAGGCTCGACATAACCATCTTGGCCTAAATAGTTAGGCATAATGTCGTGTTCTGAGCGCCAATCATAATTCTTATCGGTTAACGCTAATACTACGTAGCGTCCATCTGGCGACAAACTCATTTCAGAAACAACTTCGGCATCGCCTAAATACCAAGGTCTAGCTGAAAAAGTGGGGTCTTCTTTAGCCAACGAATCTCGATACTCATCTCGAGCAAGGCTGTTCTCATGTTGCATGGCAACATATTGAGTGAGTCTCTGTTGTTGCTTGGCAATAAAACTACTTGGCTCAGCAATACCTTTGGGTTCGTTGGCCATTTGAATAGCAGCAATTTGTTCTATTAACCCACTAGAATTGTGTAGACGGAAAATATTATTACCTTGCCAAAAAGCAAGGTCTCCATCGTTTAGGAAACTTACGCCATTAATCGGATCATTTTGTCGGGTAATTTGCTTTATCTCACCGCTTGATAAGTCTTTTACAAATACGTTGCCTTGATAAATATAGGCTTTTTGAGTCTTTGCCTGATTGAATACACCATTGCGCTGATCGGCGAGGTGCAACTGATTGAGCGCAAGTTTGTTTGCTGCAGGCTGACTGATGGCTTGCTGATAAAAATCACGGACCGGAGATTGATGTGCTTGGCGGCTAAAATAAACTGACTGACTGTCATCACTCCAATAGGCGCCTTGAGCAAATATTCCCATCCAATCTGGATTGGCCATAATTTGATTAAGTGTCAACGGCTGTTGCGCTTTTGGAGGTTGTGCTAATGGCGCGGTCAATGTTGTTGCACTCGGCGTTGCGATAACCATTGTATCGTCATGTTTGGCCGTGGCAGCACAGCCACTTATCATTGCCAAAGAAAGTGCGCTCACCGCAAAGTTTCGCATAAAGCTTGTCATGGTTATCCCTTTTATTATTTTAAGCGTTATTTATAGCACAAATAGACGCGAGAATTTAGCCAGATTAGTTGCAGAAGTTGTAACAGAATAAATAATAATGAACTTGAATAAGTACTCTTTCTATAGGTTATAAATGCAAGAAGTTATCCAGTAGTTCATGACCTTGTTGGGTCAAAATAGATTCAGGATGAAACTGAACGCTGAATATACGTAACTTATTATGACTCATTGCCATAATTTCACGACCGTGAATAGGATCATCAAACCAAGCATCAAGTGTAAACTCATTTGGCACCTGGTGAACCAACAAAGAATGGTAGCGAGTGACTTGCAGAGGTAAAGCCAATTGCGTAAACAATCCCTGTTGATTATGTTCAATCAAACTGGTTTTACCATGCATAACCCGTTTGGCACGCACAACCTCAACACCATAAACTTGGGCTATCGCTTGATGGCCCAAACACACACCCAAAATGGGAATTTTACCCGAAAAATACTTAATGGCAGCAAGCGAAATACCGGCTTCATTTGGTGTACATGGGCCTGGAGAAATTATTAAATGCGTGGGAGCGAGCTTTTCAATTTGTTCAATGGTGATTTCATCATTACGTTTTACCAAAACTTCTTGTCCAAGAGTCTGAAAATACTGGACTAAGTTAAACGTAAAAGAATCATAATTATCAATCATCAACAACATTATGGTTTCCATTTCCGCTATGAACGTTTGTAATAGATCAATTTTAGATTAAAAAAAACCAGCCTTGCGACTGGTTTTATGTAATGACCACTAACCGCTATTTCACCACAGTTAAATGGTTTTTACGCTTAGCTTTATCATCAGGATTGGTTGATTTAGGCGATGACGGTACTGTTGATGTATCATCAACAGACTTCATTGACGGTGGGACAGATGATAACTCATCTTGTTCACTTTCAATCATATACGCATCTTCCATATCAAATACCGTACCAGCACCGTTTTCACGAGCATATATCGCCACGATAGATGACATTGGTAAATACACATTTTGTGGTACACCACCAAAACGTGCATTAAATTCGACAGAATCATTAGTCATATGAAGATTAGCCACAGCTCCAGTAGCAATATTCAAGACGATTTGACCGTCTTTGACAAATTGCTGTGGAACTTGCGTACCATTAACAAATGCATCCACTACTACGTGTGGCGTCAAATGGTTATCCATCAACCACTCATAGTAAGCGCGCAACAAATATGGACGATTAGGTGTTATTGGTTTCATTACATGCCCATGCGCATTTCGCGCTCAGCCTCAGTTAACGATGCCTTAAATGATTCACGTTCAAAAATACGTGTCATGTAAGCACTGATATCTTTAGTTGTACGAGGATCCAAGTGAATACCTAAAACCGGTAGACGCCATAATAATGGGCCTAAATAGCAATCAGATAAACCAAATTCTTCGCTCATGAAGTACGGCATTTCAGCAAATACTGGTGCTAAAGCAATTAAACTTTCAGTTAATTCTTTACGCGCTGCATCAGCTTTTTCACCTTTACGGATACGCTCAACAAGCGAATACCAATCGGTGTCAATTCTGTGCATCATTAAACGGCTTTGGCCACGTGATACTGGGTATACAGGCATTAGTGGAGGATGTGGAAAACGTTCATCCAAATATTCCATAATAATACGTGATTCGTATAATACTAGTTCACGATCGACTAAAGTCGGTACTGAATTGTATGGATTTACTTCAAGTAAATCTTCAGGCATTTCACTTGGGTCAACCTGTAAAACATCAACGGTAACCCCTTTTTCAGCCAATACGATACGTACTTGGTGACTATATAAATCATCGGCACCAGAAAAAAGTGTCATGATAGAGCGCTTGTTGGCAGCAACAGCCATTGATACCCTCCAGAATCTTAAAAAAAACAAAACAAACGAGGGGCTAAGCCCCCCGTTTACAATATGCGGATAATGTATAATAACCGTTATTGATAGCTAGTGTACATCTTTCCAGTATTCTTTCTTCAATAAATAAGCAATGATGAAGAAAATAAACAAGAATCCAAGTACCCACCAACCTAAAGCTTCACGTTCTAATTGAACTGGTTCAGCCGAATAAACTAAGAACCCCGTGAGATCACGAACCGCTTGGTCATATTCTTCTGCATTCATAGTCCCGCCAGTAGTGACATAACTTCCATCTGCTTGTTCTACTGCAAGACCTTGTAAGTCTTGTAAAACATGCGGCATACCCACTGAAGGGAATACATGGTTATTGACACCAAATGGACGAGTCTCGTCTGCATAGAAACCTTTTAGGTAAGAAAATACCCAATCAGCGCCACGCACACGAGCAACCAACGTTAAATCAGGAGGCGCAGCGCCAAACCATTTAGCCGCATCTGGAGTAGGAATAGCGTTTTCCATCAAATCACCGATTTTAGCATCGGTGAACATGTACTTATTACGCATATCATCTGTAGAGATGCCTAAATCAGTTGCAACACGCTCATAGCGTTGGTATTGAGTGCTGTGACAACCAGAGCAATAATGTTGAAACAGATCAACACCACGCTCTAATGACGCATTATCATGCAAGTCAACGTTAGCACTTTCTAAGTGAACATTATGTCCACTCGCAGCCATTGCGAGAGATGGCAGCAATGTAACTAATGCAATTAATAACTTTTTCATTAGTGTGTCACCCTCGTTGGTACTTCTTTTGTTTTCTCATTTTTACTGTAGAACCATAAGGCTACAAAGAAAGCAAAATAAGTGAAAGTACAAATACGTGCCAAAATAGTTAACTCAGGCGTTGCAGGAACCACACCTAAATAACCTAAAATAATGAACGACACAGTGAATTGTGCAATGTTGATCTTGTGGATCATGCTGCGGTAGCGAATAGACTTCACTTTACAACGGTCGAGCCAAGGCAGAACAAACAACACTGCAATAGAAAGACCCATACCAATAACACCCACTAACTTATCTGGGATAGCACGTAAAATGGCATAAAAAGGTGTGAAGTACCAAACCGGCGCAATGTGTTCAGGGGTCTTCATTGAGTTAGCCGCTTCAAAATTTGGCTTTTCAAGGAAGTAACCGCCGCCTTCAGGCATAAAGAACAACACATAACAGAACACGATTAAGAAACCTGCTACACCCATAATATCTTTTACGGTGTAATAAGGGTGGAATGGAATACCATCAATAGGCCATCCGTTCTCATCTTTGTTCTTTTTAATCTCAACACCATCTGGGTTATTCGAACCAACTTCATGCAAGGCAATAAGGTGCAAGAACACCAACACAACCAATACAAGCGGTAGCGCAATAACATGTAATGCGAAGAAGCGGTTTAGCGTTGCGCCAGAAATAACGTAATCACCACGGATCCACAATGTTAGGTCATCACCAATAATAGGAATGGCACCAAACAAAGAAATAATTACCTGTGCGCCCCAGTAAGACATTTGTCCCCAAGGCAGTAAGTAACCCATGAATGCTTCAGCCATCAGCACAAGGAATATCAACATACCAAATAGCCATAATAGCTCTCTTGGTTTTTGATAAGAACCGTAAATTAGTCCACGGAACATGTGCATATAGATCACAAAGAAAAACGCCGATGCACCGGTAGAGTGCATATAACGTAGTAACCAACCGTAATCAACATCACGCATGATGTACTCAACAGAGGCAAAGGCGCCTTCTGCTGTAGGTACGTAATTCATGGTTAACCAAATACCTGTCAGTAATTGGTTAACTAATACTAAAAGCGCTAATGAACCAAAGAAATACCAAAAGTTAAAGTTCTTTGGTGTTGCATACTGACCCACGTGACGATTATACGTAACCGTCATTGGGATGCGTGCATCAATCCAATCAATAATATTCTTAACCATTACGCCGCTCCTGTATCATCACCGATGATTACATTAACATCATCGATATATTTGTGCGGTGGGATCACTAAGTTTAGAGGTGCTGGAACACCCTGGAATACACGACCAGCCATGTCAAATTTAGAACCATGACAAGGACAGAAGAAACCAGATGTTACACCTTCAACCTGTTCACCGAATGAATCAGGCAGATAGGTTGGAGAACAACCTAAGTGCGTACAAATACCCACAGCAATGAAGAATTCAGGCTTAATAGAACGCGCAGGATTAGTTGCATATTCTGGTTGCTGCATCTCTTCTGAAGCAGGATCGCGCAATTGGCTGTCTAATGTTTTAAGATTATTGAGTACAGCTTCTGTACGACGCACTACCCAAACCGGTTTTCCGCGCCATTCGACACGAATTAACTGACCTGGTTCTACTTTACTAATATTTACTTCGACCGGCGCACCTGCAGCTTTCGCCTTGGCGCTCGGATTCCATGACTTGATGAAAGGAACCGCTACAGCGACGGCACCAGCACCACCTACTACGGCGGTTGCGGCTGTCAGGAATCTGCGACGTCCGGTATCGACTGGCGCATTGCTCATCCACTTATCTCCCAGAGGGTGTTGGAATTTTTATATTTCAATACTTTAGCGACCAAAATGGTAAAACGCTAAATTCATAGTTTGAGGCGGTGCTCATTATAGCGAAAAATTAGAACTAGATCATAGTGAAAACACACATCTATGTTGAGGATATTAACATTTTTTTCAAAATTGCATAATAATCAACCACTTTTTAACAATTAGTGGCCACTTAATTAGCAAAAAAAATACTATAAATCCATTTAGAACAATAAATTATTAAATATTAATAATGAAAAACAGTTCAAATAATTACAGTTGTTATTGATCAACTGTTTTTTAGAAAACTGAATTCATACTCGTTGAATTGAATTACAGGCACAAAAAAGCTCGGCAAATACCGAGCTTTTTTAGACAAACAAATATTAGCGTTATTTACCGCTAGATGATTTCATATATTTAAAGAAATCACCTTCAGGCTCTAACACCATAATGTCACTTTTGCCGGCAAAACTTTCTTTATAGGCTTCTAAACTACGTAAAAAACTATAAAACTCAGGATCTTTACTGTAAGTATCAGCATAAATCTTTGCCGCAAGTGCATCACCTTCACCTCGAACGGTAAGGGCTTTACGTTCAGCTTCAGCAATCTTAACCGTCACATTGGCATCAATGGTCGCACGGATAATTTCAGCTTGTTCTTTACCTTGCGCACGATGCTCTTTCGCCACAGCTTGACGTTCAGCACGCATACGTTGATAAATACTGTTACTGACGTTAGCAGGTAAATTAATTTGCTTAACGCGAACATCAACCACTTCAATACCGAGGTTCTCAGCACTTTCAGATGCATTTTCTAATGCGTCCGTTTGCAATTCATCGCGTTTACCAGAAACAATTTCCTTGATAGTACGACGACCAAACTCAGTACGTAAATCGTTATTGATTTTGGCTTGCAACAAGCTTTCTGCATTGGCTTTAATACCGCCATTAGTAGAAAGATAGTACTTTTCAAAATCTCTAATACGCCATTTTACATATGAGTCGACCATTAAGTCTTTCTTTTCAGAAGTCACAAAACGATCCGCAGCACCATCCAATGTTTGGATACGAGCATCCAAATATCGAACTTTATCAACAACAGGCAATTTGAAGTGTAAACCAGGCGCGAATACTCTTGTTTTGACACCATCGTCTTGTTTAAGAACCTTACCGAAACGGGCTACAATTGCACGCTCGCCTTCGTTTACCACCATTAAAGATGAAAAACCAATTCCTAATATGACCACCAAAATGATCAGAGCAAATCTACCCATAATTAGTTCCTCCCTTGACGAAGACGATCTTCGCGGCTGAGACGACCATCAGTCGACATGCTAGTTATTGGAGTGTTAACACCAATAGTTGATACTGAATTGACGTGTGGATCGACCTCTGGTGTGGCTTGATTACGTAAACTCTTAGAAGAATCTATCAACTTATCCAAAGGTAAATACATCAAATTACCGCTATTCTTGGTATCAATGAGTACTTTATTGGTATCAGCCAACACTGACTGCATCGCATCAATATACAAACGATTACGGGTCACATCAGGTGCGGCTTTATACTCAGGTAATAATTTCTCAAATCGAGAAACTTTACCTTTCGCTTCAAGAACCTCACGCTGTTTATAAGCACTAGCTTGTTGTGACATTCGTTCAACTGTACCACGCGCTTTGGGTTCGATTTCGCGAGCATAAGCTTCCGCTTCACGAATAAAGCGCTGTTCATCTTCCTGAGCAGAGATTGCATCATCAAATGCATCTTTGACTTCTTCAGGAGGGCGAGCGGGTAAAAAGTTAACATCGCGAATTTGTAAGCCTATTTTATACGGCTCAATAATACGCTCTAACTCAGTCCAAGTATCACGGCGAATAGCGTCACGCCCAGTGGTTAAAATGTCATCCATGCGATTGTGACCAATCACATAACGCAATGCACTGTCGGTTGCTTCACGCAAACTTGAGTTGGCATCTACCGAGCTGAATAAGTACGAATACGCGTCAGATACACTATATTGAACCACGAGTTCAACTTTGACGACGTTTTCATCAGAGGTCAGCATACTGCCTGAAGCAGGAACTGAACGGAACGTTTCCACGTCAACAGTAGTCACTTCATCAATAAAAGTGGCTTTCCAATGTAAACCGGAACTCACTTCACCAATATGTTGACCAAAACGGAGTAACACTCCACGCTCAGCTTCTTTGACCGTGTATAAACCAGACAATGCCCAAATAATTAGGGCAATAACGGCAATCACAATCAATAATGATGAATTAAATGGTTGACCTGAGGCGCCACTGCCCCCCTTGCCACCAAAACGTTTTGATAGGTTACGAAATACTTCGTCGAGATCTGGTGGCCCTTTATCATTACCACCTTTATTTCCCCAAGGGTCTTTGTTTCCCTTGTTACCGGGCTCATTCCAAGCCATTTAGCACTCCATAATTGGATGAAATAAATGAGATTAACAAGTGACGTCTACTTCTGAAGGTTCAAAAATAAATGCCTCTAATTCCCCCTGACTCTGTTTAGCTAATCGGCGCCAATTGGCATCCGATAAACGAACAGACAAAATACAGTTCCCCAGATCGTCATACTCTTTCTGCTGTATTGCATCCAGTCGATAAAACTGGCCAAGATAATGTCCTGCTGATGCAGGTATTTTCAATGTAAGCTCGCGAATCACTTCACCGATTAATTCGGTTATAGCATTAAGCAGCAAATCAAATCCAATGCGTTTTTGCGCAGAGACCCAAACCCTCTCAGGTTTACCGTCTTCACCGTAATCGATACGGGGCGCGAAATCTTCAAGTAAATCAATTTTATTACATACTACTAATTGTGGGATTTCATCTGCATCAATTTCTTTAAGTACAAGTTGTACTTGGTCAAAATTTTCTGTCATATTTTCATCTGCACAATCAACAACATGTAAAAGAATCTCAGCTTGTCGAGTTTCTTGTAATGTGGCTTTAAAGGCCGCGACTAAGTCATGAGGTAAATGACGAATAAACCCCACTGTATCAGCTAAAATTATCGCACCATCTGGTAACGATAATTTACGCAGTGTTGGGTCTAGTGTTGCGAACAACTGATCGGCAGCATAAACGTCCGATGACGTTAGTGAATTAAATAATGTCGATTTGCCCGCATTAGTATAACCCACTAAAGACACAGTCGATAAATCACTGCGCTTACGAGCTCGGCGACTTTGTTCACGTTGCTTATCAACTTTATCAAGGCGGCGGTTAATGTTCTTAATCCGGCCTCGTAATAAACGTCGGTCTGTTTCAAGCTGAGTTTCACCCGGCCCGCGCATCCCGATACCACCCTTTTGTCGCTCTAAATGAGTCCAACCACGAATTAGGCGTGTCGACATGTGGCGCAATTGCGCTAGCTCCACTTGCAACTTACCTTCATGTGTTCTCGCTCGTTGAGCAAAAATATCAAGGATCAACGTAGTTCGATCTAACACTCGACACTGACATATTACTTCAAGGTTACGCTCTTGAGCAGGACTTAATGCATGATTAAAAATCACCACATTGGCTTCAGTAGCGGCAACCATGGCAGCAAGTTCTTCTGCTTTGCCTGTACCAATAAAAAACTTACGATCCGGTGAGCGTCGACTCCCAGTAATCACCCCTACGGAGCGAGCACCAGCGGATTCAACTAACAACTGTAATTCAGTAAGATCTTCTCGACGATCTTCGTCAGAAAAGTCTATATGAACTAATACAGCTGTTTCACCTGCTTCATAACGATCAAACAAAAAGTATATTCCTTTTCAAATTATTCAGTGTCACTTTCTTCATCATGAGCTGTGCCCTGATGATTAGTAACATTAAATGGGCGTGCTGGTACTACTGTTGAAATAGCATGCTTATAAACCATTTGGCTTACAGTATTTTTCAACAAGATAACAAATTGATCAAATGATTCAACCTGGCCTTGTAATTTAATACCATTCACTAAATAAATAGAGACTGGTACACGCTCTCGACGCAAAGCGTTCAAAAATGGGTCTTGTAAAGATTGCCCCTTAGCCATTTTCAATTTCCTTTTTTATTTTAAAATATGTTGAATTAAGTTTTATTGTTTAGTTTTAGTATTATACAGCAACGGCTAATAAGCTAGCGGCTTTGTCGCATAAGTGTAACTAAATTCCCTTCTACACCACTTTCAAGCCATTGTAAATCTGGCCAACTCCTCAACCATGTTAATTGACGTTTGGCCAATTGCCTAGTGGCTGCGGTAGCTTTTTCGACCATAGTATTATGATCAAATTCATTATCTAGGTACTGCCAACACTGTCTGTAACCAACACAACGCATAGATGGTAGCTCTAAATGCAAATCATCACGGGCTTTTAAACGCGCAACCTCTTCGATAAGACCTTGTTCTAACATGATATTAAAACGTTTACCGATTAATTCATGTAATACTTTTCGATCGTTTGGTGCAATTGCAAATTGCACCACATCATACGGCAAAGCAACAGACTTAGTTTGTGTCAATTCAGTCATTGTTTTGCCACTGATCCGATAAACCTCTAATGCCCGTGACAATCGTTGTGGATCATTCGGATGAATTCTAGCCCCAGCAACAGGGTCAATGTTACACAATTCTTGATGTAGTACGTCCCAACCGTCTATTTCTGCTTGAGCTAATATTTGCTGCCTAATACCTTCATCTGCACTGGGTAAAGGTGATAATCCCTCTAACAATGCCTTAAAATACATCATGGTGCCACCCACTAATAAAGGGGTCTTACCACGACTAATGATATCTTCAATAGCTAATAGTGCATCTAAGCGAAAATCTGCTGCTGAATAACTTTCGCTGGGATCAAGAATATTAATCAATTTATGCGGAGCCATTTCCAGCTCTTCAGCACTGGGTTTAGCAGACCCTATATCCATATCACGGTAGATTAATGCTGAATCTACCGAAATAATTTCGCAATTATGTTTGGTCGCCATTTCAATGGCTAGTGCCGTTTTGCCTGAGGCAGTAGGCCCCATTAAAAAAATCACTTTCGGCTTATCGACACTGTTCACGTTAATTATCTTTCATCCATTTTTGCCAAGGCAATGTGTACTCTTGGTCATAACAAGTTTGTTTTATTTCATCATCCAGCAAACAAAATTGCTGCCATAAAGATTGTACAGGCTCAAATTTAGCTAAACTTTGTTGTGCAAGCCACTCTACAATAGCACTTTCTGCAGGTTGCTCTAATTGTATCCATTCCAATAGTTCCGGAACAACAATTGCAAGTTGGCTTTCCCTCAAATATGGGGGCACTTTTTTAATAATCAACTGCTGGAAGCGAATTGTTAACTCAATACCCATTTGACGCAGTAGTTGCTCACGTATGGTTAAGGTGTCTTTCCAATCCAAATCAGCAGCAATCGAAACGGGCATAAGTAAGGGTTGCGACACTAAACCATTAGCTAATTTTGTTTGTATTTCTACTTTTTTGACCGTGAACAAAACTGTTTTTATCGGCAGTAATGATAACTTCTCATCTTTACACATTACCCAATACTCACCTGCTAATAACGCTGGCATGGCAAGCTGAGTTACCTCTTCACTGACATATGACACTGCAGTATTTGGGGTATGCAATAACTGTCCATAATTGGCAATGGCGGTTTTCGTCTCGCCTGAAGAAGGCTTTTTATCATAACTTGGCTTAATTGCAGCTGAATAACCTCCAGATAAGCCATTATTCTTTCCAGGTACATGCATCGAACCATAAGGGCTAACGCTGTTAATAGCCTTACTCGGTTCTTGATTAAGTGTCAAAACAGCTTCTGCGGTGTCGATGATATTCGTATCATGCAGCAAACTTGACTCTGTGTGCATTGGCGCAGAATTTTGCTGAGGCTGTAACGCTTCAGATAACGGCAAAACAGGCATTTCTACTAATGCAGACTGTACCGCTTGTAGAATAAAGTCATGCACATAACGAGATTGATGAAAACGTACTTCATGCTTGGCTGGATGTACATTGACATCAACTTGATGTGGATCAAGTGATAACATCAGCACATAGCCCGGCTGGTGTTCAATGCCATATTCGGCAAAAGCTTGTTTCACCGCATGGTTAACCAATCGGTCTCTAATTAAACGCCCATTGACATAAAAAAAGTTGGTATCCGTGATGACTGAGTCCTGTGGTGACTGCAGATAACCCGTTAATAATAAATCATCATGTTCGCAAGTAATGCTCAACGCTTGTTCAGCAAAAGCTCGACCACAAATTTGCGCCAAGCGTTGTTGAGTTTGAATATCGGTATTTGCAGGCCGATACTGGCGCACTAATTTACCATTGTGTGTCAGAGTAAAATGAATATCGCTGCGCACCATGGCAATCCGTTTTAACCACTCATCAATATGGGTAAATTCGGTTTTGTCGCTTTTTAAGAAACGGCGTCTGGCGGGTGTATTAAAAAATAAATCCACCACTTCAATACTCGAGCCTTGT
This sequence comes from Shewanella polaris, assembly GCF_006385555.1. Taxonomy (NCBI): domain Bacteria; kingdom Pseudomonadati; phylum Pseudomonadota; class Gammaproteobacteria; order Alteromonadales; family Shewanellaceae; genus Shewanella; species Shewanella polaris. Next base: position 3,954,468 of record NZ_CP041036.1, read on the forward strand.
GGGTGCGCAGCTGGAGTCACTTTTACGTCCATTTGCGAGCCTTCAGCATAGGCCTGCCAGGCTTCAGATTGTTCAGCCGTTTTTGAGGTTAATGTGAGTCGCGACACCGAGCTGATACTGGCTAGAGCTTCACCTCGAAACCCAAAGCTTAAAATAGCTTCTAGGTCGTCTAGGGTATGAACTTTTGAAGTAGCATGGCGCGATAAAGCCAGCGCTAACTCACCTTTAGCAATACCCGCACCGTTATCACGGATACGAATAAGTTTGCTACCGCCTTTATCGATATCAATATCGACTCGCGTTGCACCGGCATCAAGACTGTTCTCTACTAGCTCTTTAACCACAGATGCAGGCCGCTCTACCACCTCGCCTGCTGCGATTTGGTTAGCAAGTTGTGGAGGTAACAGTTCTATCGCCATATTAAGCCCTTGGTATCACAAGTTTTTGACCAACACGCACAACATCATTCTTTAAATTGTTAGCACGTTTAATACTGCTTACCGATACGCTATAGCGTTGCGCAATAACCGATAGTGACTCACCACGTTTTACACTGTGTTTAATGTTAGATTGTTTGGCCATCAAAGAATCAGCAGGCGGATTACTTTCAAAATAGCGTAATACGCCTTTATAAATTGCATTGGCAAGCTTTTCTTGATGATTGCCATTAGATAACAGCCGTTCTTCGTTTGGGTTTGAGATAAAACCGGTTTCAACCAAAATAGACGGAATATCTGGCGATTTGAGCACAGCAAAGCTTGCAGATTCAGGATTTCTTTTATGCAAGTGAGTAATGGTTCTTAAATCGCGTAAAATGTCGCCCGCAATTGAATGGCTAATGGCCATAGAACTGTTCATCGACATATCGAGCAATGTCATTGCAAGGTATTGTTCACTGTCGGTATTTTGAATAATCTCACCAGCGCCACCTAACAATTCTGAGTGTTTCTCTTTTTGCTCTAACCAACGACCAATCTCACTGTTGGCTCGTCGCATTGACAGCACCCAAACAGAAGCACCATTAGGTTGTGGAGAAGTAAAGGCATCAGCATGGATAGATATCAGTAAATCAGCTTTACTGTTTCGGGCGAGCTCAGAGCGTTTATTCAAATTAACGAAATAATCACCACTGCGAGTCATAACAGCACGCATGCCTGAAATCGAATTAATTTTACGGGCCAAGCGCTTAGCAATTTCAAGCACGACACGCTTTTCATGTATGCCTGACGGCCCTATAGAACCAGGATCTTCACCACCATGCCCTGCATCAATGGCTACAACGATATCCCGGGATGACTGATTTGCAGAGCGACGAACAGATTGCTGCACGGCAGATGAACCACCAGCGGAGTCTTCTAAGTCAACCACAAGGCGGTTTCCATACGGTGCAGTCGGTGGCAAAGTAAATAAACTCGATTTTACTGGTTTAGTTAAATCCATCACCAGACGCAAAACGCCTTTTTTAGGAGGAGAGCTAAAACGTATCTTTTTAATGATTTTACTGTTATTAGCAATTTTATCTAAATTGATTTTTGCGCCAGTATCTTGAATATCCACCACCAAACGATGAGGTCCAGTGAGGCTAAAACTGTCATATTTAGGAGATTGAGTTAAATCAAATACCACTCGAGTCGATTCTGGGGCAGCCCAAATTCGCACACTATCAAGTTGATTAGCCGCCCAAACAATATTAGGCAACAAAAACAATAGTATGAAAAGCACAGGGGTGAAAAACGTATTTTTTAAAGTCATTATTATTTTATTTTATATTATTTATAATTGCCTGCCCTGCAGGGGATAAGGCTTGTAATTCAATTTGTCTTTGAGATTCTTTATAACGCAAATGCAAATGTATGTCAGCCTTAGGGAGTAACCCATGGCCATTATCAGGCCATTCAACCAGACAGACACTTCTGTCTGTAAAGTAATCTCGGATCCCCATAAACTCTAGTTCCTCGGGATCAGCTAATCGATATAGATCAAAATGAAAGACATCCATATCACTAAACTCATAAGGTTCAACCAAAGTATAAGTTGGGCTCTTTACTGTCCCTTGGTGCCCTAAACTTTGAATAATCCCCCTGCTTAACGTTGTTTTGCCTGCCCCCAAATCACCGGTAAGATAAATAGTTAGTGGCGGCACAATCCACTGCGCAATTTGTTGCCCTAGAGCTACAGTAGCTTGTTCATTTTCAAGGGTTTTGAGCAGCAATGTCATGTGAAAAGTCAGCTTCCATAAAAAAGAGTTACAAGAAAGCTAAATATACCAGAAGTTACCGAGGAACTCCCACTGTTCTAGTGGTTATTTTTTGTTAATAAAAAAACCAGCTACTGGGGATAGCTGGCAAACTTACACTTCAGGAAGATAAATCAGAATTTCAATGTGCCGTTTAAATGTCATCCATACGAAGTGTGCTAAGAACTAAACGGTGTTGTTGAGTTTTTGTCACTCGTACTAAATCCATTAATGTATTTTTAATTTCTTCTGTTGGACTGCTCATTGCGGTTTTTTCAACTAACGCAATAAGACGGTTTTCTAGATCAAGATGTAATTCGAGCACAGCCTCTTCATCCATATTGGCAGGTAACATTGTCTCCGCGCAGCGCTTGCTGAAGTCTTCGAAAGTAATGTCCTTATACCAAGTATTTAATATTCTTAATGGTGCACCTTCAATATAGCGCTCTAACGTTTCATATGTATGCCGTTGATGTTGTTGAAAATAATCCAACATCATTTTCACTCTAGAAGAGTCTGCATTATTATCTAAACGCTTATATAACTTTTCCATATCAAGATGACAATTAGCAACATAATCAAGTAGCTCACTTAGCTGTTGGAACCGCATAACACTCAACCTCGTTTAATGCCCAAACATCTTAGGAAAATATTTCTTAAGGTGATTATCAAAGATTACAGCAGTAAATGATTTGAACCAGATCATGTTTTACTTCACCAATATGCTCTTACTTTAGAGATCCATGAAGAAGTGAGTACTAGATCACTTATTTGTTGATTGCAAAACGATTTGCTCAAACACAAATGGTGCAAATTTATTACAATAATAAGGTTCAGGCTGAATTAGACTCGGATTGATGGCCATTAAAAAATGTAGATCGAGCTATACGTTTCTCAATAATGGTTCGAACGGATGATCATATACGACGTCTAGATTGAAAAAGATAGGTATCGTATTTCCTAAAAACGTAGCTGAGCTTAGTGACACAAAGGTAATTAATGGAGGATTTAACAAGAGGAAATGATTTGGAGCGACGTTTCTTTATAAATAAAAAGTGGTTCGAACTGATGACCGCTTTATGACCTCTAGCTTGAACTTGGCAAGCAAAAAAGTATCGTATTTCAAACTAGGGAAGTGATTTGGAGCGACGTTTCTTTATAAATAAAAAGCGGTTCGAACTGATGACCTATACCTTGGCAAAAAAAAAGGTATCGCATTTTCTAAAAGCGCAACTGAGCTAATGTTGCATTTCAAACTAGGGAAGTGATTTGGAGCGACATATCAGGTTCGAACTGATGACCTATACCTTGGCAAGGTATCGCTCTACCAACTGAGCTAATGTCGCATTACAAAATCATGCTGAAATTTGGAGCGACATATCAGGTTCGAACTGATGACCTATACCTTGGCAAGGTATCGCTCTACCAACTGAGCTAATGTCGCGTACTGTTTTGCTTCATTGTAAAAATCAACAAGGTATCATCTTTCAACCTATGCCAACTGAGTTAATGTCGCATTACAAAATCATGCTGAAATTTGGAGCGACATATCAGGTTCGAACTGATGACCTATACCTTGGCAAGGTATCGCTCTACCAACTGAGCTAATGTCGCGTACTATTTGCTTCATCATAACAGTCTGCAAGGTATCGTCTTTCAACCTATGCCAACTGAGCTAATGTCGCGTACTTTCAAATTTCATTACAACTTTCTATGACTCAGAGTTTGGCGCTCTGTAGAAAGTTGAGGCCGCATTATAGATAAATTTTACTATGCTGCAACCCCCTTTTTAAAGAAAATTGTTCAATTGGTTAAATTTTAAATACTTCTTTGCGATAAAACTGCATTTCAGCAATAGACTCTTTAATATCTTCTAAAGCTTGGTGGGTATTTTTCTTACTAAAGCCATTCATGGTTTCAGGGCTCCAACGACGAACCAATTCCTTGATGGTACTAACATCAATATTACGATAATGAAAATATTCTTCAAGTTCCAACATGTATTTATTCAAAAATCGACGATCTTGACCAATACTATTACCGCACATTGGCGATGCGCCTTTAGGTACATACTGAGCTAAAAAGGTAATCGTTTGTTCAATTGCATCTTGTTCAGAACATTTACTCGCACGAACTCGGTCCACTAAGCCAGACTCTCCATGATGCTTTTGGTTCCAATCATCCATCCCAGCTAGTACATCATCGGTTTGATAAATGGCTAGAACAGGGCCCTGGGCAATGATATTAAGTTCTTGGTCGGTCACCAAGGTTGCAATTTCAATGACTCGATCAACTGCTGGTTCTAAGCCTGTCATTTCTAAATCAACCCAAATGAGGTTATTCGCATCAACAGCCATTTATGCCGCCTTATGTTATCTGTCGCCTAAATTCAGGCATTTTTATAAAAGAGTGTGTATCATACTGTTTTTTTGACACACAAAAAAACACCTATTTAATGAAGATAAGCCAGTGAGTAAAAAGAAACCCCTAAGCCAAGGCCAATTACGCCGAATGCGAGCGAATCAAACCAAGCGATTAAAGCGTGGTGACGATGACACTCAACATGCTGAATTACAGGATAACCTCTTAGGCCCTGAGCAAGCTGGAGTGGTTATTTCTCGCTTTGGCCAGCATGCCGACATCGAAACTGCAGACGGAATTGTCTCACGGTGTAATATTCGCCGCGCAGTGACCAGTTTAGTCACTGGTGATAAAGTGGTGGTCCGATTAGCGACAGAAGTCCAATCTGGCTCCAGTATCGGTGGCATTGTCATAGCCGTTCATCCCCGAACATCTTCGTTAACTCGACCAGATTTATACGACGGCGTAAAAATTATTGCTGCCAACATCGATCAAATCTTAATTGTGTCATCGGTGTTACCCAGCTTTACCACCCAAATAATTGACCGATATTTAGTGGCATCTGAAGATACCGATATTCCACCGATCATCATTCTCAATAAAATTGATTTATTAGATGATACTAATCGTGATGAAATCGAACGAGCTCTAACACGTTACCAAGATATTGGTTATCCCGTTTATAGAGTCAGTAGCCATACGGGCGAAGGTGTTGAAAATATAAAAGAGTTGCTCAATAACAAAGTCAGTGTTTTTGCTGGTCAGTCTGGCGTGGGGAAATCGTCCTTAATTAATGCCTTAATGCCAGAAGCAGAATTGTTAATTGGCGATGTATCCGATAACTCAGGTTTGGGCCAACATACAACAACCACAGCCAAGTTACTGCATTTTGTCAGCGGCGGTGATTTAATTGATTCACCGGGTATACGTGAATTTGCTTTATGGCACTTAGACGCCATCAGGGTTGGTTGGTGTTTTATTGAATTTAGAGAGTTTTTAGGAACATGTAAGTTTCGCGATTGTAAGCATGGCGATGACCCAGGTTGTGCTTTACAACAAGCATTAGCTGATGGAAAAATTACTCAAGATCGCTTTAGTAATTATCAGCGTATTATTGCCAGTTTAGATGAGCAACGTCATGCTCGGCATTTCCGTGCAATTGATGAATAATATTCATTACAGATAGAAGCCTGTAGAATCTATAGCATTAAGTTTATAGTTCAACCAGATTAGAGAAAGGGGAAATACATTGGACTCAATTAAAATTGCTTTGCAATACATGCTGCCAAAACACTTTCTATCACGCTTAGTCGGTAAGTTTGCTGAAGCTGAAGCAGGCGCGATCACCACGGCGGGGATTAAGTGGTTTATCAAAAAATACAAAATTGATATGTCAGAAGCATTGCAGTCTGAGCCAGAAGCTTATAAAACATTCAATGCATTTTTTACTCGAGCGTTAAAACCTGAACTCAGACCATTGTGCCAAGACACCAATATTATGGTGCACCCTGTTGATGGCGCTGTAAGTCAATGCGGCCCAATTGAAGCTGGCAATATTTTCCAAGCCAAAGGTCACAGTTATACCTCTGAAGCATTATTAGGTGGTAATAAGGCTGATGCGGCACGCTTTGATAGTGGCGACTTTGCAACCATTTACTTGGCGCCCAAAGATTACCACCGCATCCATATGCCAATTACCGGCACATTATCAAAAATGACATACGTGCCAGGTGATTTGTTCTCAGTGAATCCACTCACCGCGCAAAATGTGCCAGGACTGTTTGCACGTAATGAACGTGTCGTCGCAATATTTGAAACCCAAGCAGGCCCGCTTGCGATGGTACTAGTCGGTGCAACCATTGTTGCCAGCATTGAAACTATATGGTCTGGTACAGTTACCCCACCAGGCGGTAAGCAAGTCTTTAGCTGGGATTATCCAACAACAGGGCCAGAAGCATTAACCCTAGAAAAAGGCGCCGAAATGGGTCGCTTTAAGTTAGGAAGCACGGTAGTGATGTTATTTGCCCAAGATGCCATTGATACATTTGCTGATGGCGTCGAACCAGGTGAAACTACGCGCATGGGTCAACCTTTCGCGAAACTCTCCCAACAGTAATTAATATGACGGTAACTAAACCCCACTCTGGGTTAGTTGAATTACATTTAGCTGTACTACTTTTTGGTGGTACGGCTTTATTTTCTAAACTTATTCCTCTTAGCGCTCTTAACATTACCTTTTTACGCTGTATTATCGCCGCCATCGTGCTCGCCATAATAATTAAAACCACCAAACGCCCACTTAGATTACAACGTCAGCCAAGATTATTGGGAGGCCTTAGCGTTAGGGACGTTAGTTTGCCTACATTGGGTAACCTACTTTGCTGCCATGCAGTTATCTTCTGTCGCCATTGGCATGATTGCTTTTTTTACATATCCCGTCATGGCAGTGTTAATCGAACCCTTGATCAATAAAACTCAAATAAAGCTACTTGATGTGATATCCGGTATGACGGTATTAATAGGGGTGATACTGTTGATCCCTGAAGCCAACTTAGATAATGACATTACCTTAGGTATTATAGTGGGTATCATTTCAGCAGCATTATTTACTGCCAGAAACTTACTCCATAAACGGGTGTTTTCGCATTACAGTGGACCCCGTGCGATGTTTTATCAAACCTTAATCACTTTTTACTGTTAAGCCCTTGGCAAGATGTGTCTCCCCCAAGATATTAGCCAAACGACTTGGGGATTGATTCTGTTACTGGGCGTGGCATTCACAGCTTTACCCCATGCATTATTTACTACCGCACTGCGTTATTTAAGCGCCAAAACAGTTGGGTTAGTGTCATGTTTACAGCCGTTTTACGGTGCAGTGCTAACGCTATTAGTCTTAGATGAACAGCTAACAATCCGAACCATTATTGGTGGAACAATTATTGTTGCAACGGCTTTATTTGAAACTCAACAAAGTCATCAAAAAAAGCGAGCATAATCGGGTAAATTTGCTAACATGGCCGGACTCCAACTTGAGCCAAATATTATGTTTCGTTTAGCGTGTTTATTCCTATGTTTCCTTATCGTTAATACACTGTCGATTCCTGTATTAGCCAATACCCCTCTGACTTTAGATAAACGTTTGGGGCTTAATAGCCAACCCGAAAATCAACCACTTGATATACAATCTCAAATTGCAGAACTTGAAAGCAGCATTGAAAAGCTGCAAATAGAACAGCAAACCTATACCAATATTGAACGCTCTAACAACCAAATCAAGCTATCGCTTACAGGGCAACTTCGTGAAGCTCAGGTAGCATTAAATCTCGATACGGATATCGCGCTCGATCAGCAAGCTTCAATGGCTTATTTTCGTCTATCGGAGTTAAAAGAAACTGAGTCGAGCCTAAATCAGCAGTTACGTGTAATTTCACAACGCCAAACACAATTACCGCAGTTAATTACTCAAGCCGAAAATGCCTTAACTCAGCATAATAAAACCCAACAAGTGCCAATTGATACTCCATTGGGTAAACGTAATAATCTTCAGTCTGCACTGCTAACACAACAAATTGAGACCTTACAAGCTGAACGCTTAGCTAACCCTAAGCAATTAGAAATTACTCAGCTTCAACAACAACTCAATAGATTATCTTTAGAACAACAAGAAGACTTTATTGAGCTTATTAACAAATACAATATTGCGTCTCGTCAGCAACAAACCGCAGATACCATAGCCAACAATTTAATTGATACCCAAGAGCTAGCCGACCCGTGGTCGCTAGAATTAAGTAAATTAAATCAGCGCTATGCAACACAATTACAAACACTGACAAGCAAAATCAAAGCAGCAATAGAGAAACAACAACGAATTGAAAAGCGCTATCAATCACAAAATGCACAACTTTCAAATGTTCTTGAACAAATCACTTGGGTTAAAACCAATTCAGCATTCGGTGACCGTTTCTTGCAAATGCTGCAATCATTACCTAAGCCACCCAATCTTGATAAATTGCAAACAGAATTAGCGGATGCGCGACTAGAACGCTATCAATTAGAACAGCAACAAGCATTAAATAGTCAACAGCTCGATGACAGCGAAACTTTTTCAGAAACGCAAAACAAGTTACTGCAATCACAACAGATACTGATAGAGCAATTGCTGCAGAGTTATGATCAATATTTAGCTGAATTTGCTAAATTACGTATTGGCTATGAACAATTAAATCAATTACATGACACATTAAAAAATACCCTTAACGAACATTTATTTTGGGTACCTAACGCTCCTAGTATTGGCGCATTATGGTTAATTGATTTAAGCCACAGTAGTGTTTGGTTACTGCAATCAAATCAGTGGCAGTCATTACAACAAGCTTGGTCAGAACAAAGTAATTATTGGGCCTGGTGGGGCATTTTATTGTTGTGCTGTTTAATGGCACAAGACATGCTGACACCTAAGTTCAATAAAGCGCTTAATCGTTATGCTGTGTTTGTGGGCAATGTGACGCAAGATAAATTTAAGTACACCATCAAAACGCTCATAATCAGTTTAGTGTATGCCTTGATAAAACCCTTACCGTTAATAGTCGCAGGGATTATTTTCTCAAGTTCAGAGCAAAATATGGTTCATGCTGTGGGCGTCGGCATTTTAGCCATTGGTGTGTGTTTTCTGATTTACCAATTCTTTTTCTTATTAACCCTAGATAAAGGGATTTTAATTAGTCATTTCAGACGACCGAAAAAAATTGTCAAACAAGCACAACAGACTATGGCTTCATTTGTACTGGTATCAGCACCGTTAATTGGCTTAATGGGCTTTACCGAGGCTTTAGATACTTCATTAGTACGCAACAGTATTGGCCGTGGTGCATTTATCATTTTCTGTATTTTGTTGTGCCGACTGTATAAAGATATCATGTTACTTATTGGCCAATATCGTAAAAATAAGCCTAGTGCCACTAACATGGCGATTATTCAACAAGCAGTATGGTTAATCCTGATCGTCACCCCTATTTTTAGTGCTATTTTAGCGGGTATCGGCTACTACTTCACGGCTTTTCAACTTCTATTACAGCTACAGATATCGGTATTATTAGGTTTGGGCTTCTTACTTACCTATCAGTTAATTAAACGTTGGATGCTGATTGAGCGCCGCTTAATCGCGTTTGACCGCGCCAAAGCCAAGCGTGCAGAACGTTTAGCACAACGTGAAAAAGGCGAATTACACAACAATGAACCGATAGAAACCTACGAAGAACCCATTGTTGATTTAGAAACGATTTCTAGCCAATCACTGGGCTTGGTCAGATCAATTTTGATTCTAGCCTTTTTCGCCAGTTTATTAGGCATATTGGCGCAAACGCATACTGCGGTATTCACGTTTTTAGACGGTATTACCTTATGGACCACCAATAGCAATATAAATGGCATTGAGCAACAAGTACCCATTACATTAAAGTCAATTTTATTTGGGTTCATGTTAGTTGGTTTCACGTTAGTAATTGCTAAAAACCTCCCTGGCTTGCTAGAACTTACCTTGTTGCAGAGATTAGATTTATCGCCAGGAACCGGTTTTGCCATCACTACCGTTAGCAGTTATTTAGTGGTGTTTTTTGGCATACTGCTTGGGTTTTCGACCCTTGGCATGGAATGGTCAAAATTACAGTGGCTCGTTGCGGCGCTCTCTGTGGGTTTGGGCTTTGGCTTACAAGAAATTTTTGCTAACTTTATTTCTGGTTTAATCATTTTATTTGAAAAACCCATTCGTATTGGCGATACCGTCACTATCCGCGATCTCTCAGGAACGGTCAGTAAAATCCAAATCAGAGCCACTACGATTGTCGACTGGGATCGCAAAGAAATTATTGTGCCTAACAAAGCTTTTATTACTGAACAATTGGTTAACTGGTCGTTGTCCGATCAGATCACTCGTGTGATCGTGAATGTATCGGTATCTCGTGATGCTGACCCTGCTAAAGTTGAAATGTTACTTCATCAAGCCGTGCGAGAATGTGACTTATCATTAGCTATCCCAGAACCTGAAGTATGGTTTGCAGGCTTTGGTCAACATACACAAGATTATGAAATTCGTTCGTATGCCAAAGACATGTCCGCTCGTTGGCCTTTACGTCACAACTTACATAAACTTATTACTAAAAAGCTTAAAGAAAATAATGTCGAACTTGCTTATCCACAAATGGAAATTCACATTAATCAGTCATCTAAAGAAGATACTGGCTTATATAAAGGTTAATAGGAATATTAATTAAGGACTCCTAATGCTCGTTTTTGCTCACCGCGGCGCTAGCGGTTATGAACCAGAAAACACCTTAGTCGCTATGGATAAAGCCCTCGACTTGGGTGTGAATGCTATTGAACTGGATGTGCATTGCGTAGAGGATGAATTAGTGGTGTTTCACGATCGCCGCTTAGAAGGTAAATCTACTGGTACAGGGCTAATACACTTAACCACCAAAGCAAAACTGGCTCAATATACCATTGGTGGACAAGCGATTCCTACGCTGTGGCAAGTACTCGAACGGGTAAGTACTAAAAGCAAAGGCTTGTGCACCGTTAATATTGAATTAAAAGGGATTGGCTGCGTACAGTCCTTTATTAGTTTATACCCTCAAGCTCTCAAACTGCTTCACTTTACTCCTGAACAGCTATTAATATCGTCATTTAACCATCCTGATTTAGCTCAAATAAAACGAGCTTTGCCACGAGCGGTTATCTCCCCGTTAATATCGGGTATACCGTTAGATCTAGCTCAAATCGTGACGACACTGAATGCTTATTCAATTAATCTTGATGTGAGTTTTGTTAATCAAGCGATTGTTGATGATGCCCACCAACGAGGTGGTAAAGTATTTGTATTTACCGTTGATAATGCTGATGATATTAAGGCATTAAAAACGATGGGTGTAGATGGTATATTCAGTAATTATCCAGACAAAGCCATGGAGGCAACAATGATGCCGATAACAACGAATTATAATGGATGGTTTGGGTAAATAATTTAAATATTGAAGCTTAGGGCCTGCACAACTTACATTGTTATTGCATAGTCATAATGATTGAAGTTCTGCCTAGCTGCCAATACTTTCAGAATTATCTCAATTCGGCTATTTGGTCGCTAAAATTAAGATGACAGCCCCCTTTTTTCTTCATCAAAAAATGAGATAGATCAAACTGTAATAAAAATGATCGCCATAATCGATAAAAAGTTATTGCTAATGATAACGGTTTTCATTTAGAATAAGATTACTTTCTTAGCTCAACCTATTTTTGAATGAAGAGGCTTTCTATAATGTACGTTTGTCTTTGTCATGCCATCACTGATACTCAAATTAAAGCTGCCGTAAGCCAAGGTGATTGCTCACTTGCTGACGTGAAAAAGCGTTTGGGTGTTGCTGATCAATGTGGTAAATGTGCGCGAATGGCAACTAACATCATTCAGACTCAGCTAGAGTACGAACCTAATTTCTATGAAGTGGCTTAACCTAGGGCCTGTTGATCTTTCAAGGTTGTTTTTGCAGCGAATTGTTGGTCATTTGTACAAGGCAGAGACTTTGTGATGTAGTTATTCTACATAAAAAGTCGATAACGTAGTAAAAATGACCAACAAACGCTGCCCGAAGGGTTCGGCTAAAAACGTTTTACTCTTTGTTGAGCGAATTTAGCTTAGATTGCTAGGCAGCAATCCGCTCGCCTCGATTAAAACGTTTTTATCTCGAACAAAATTTAACCTGCAAAGATCAACAGACCCTAGCCTCTTGTTAATAAAAAAAGCTGCTCATGTGAGCAGCTTTTTTTGCTCATTTTTTATCGGCTTACCAGCCCAACACCATCTGGACAAGTAAGCACATCGTAAAGATATTCACACAATATTAACGTTAAAAATAATATTGGTGCAATCGCATAGAATCACAATCACACCCTAGATAAACAATTAATCTAACGTATCAGTAGAACCATCTACAGCTGACTCGCTGTCGTCGTAAACACCATCGACATCAACACTATCAACCCGTTGCAAGCCTCTTGGCAGTTTAGCTCCCCGACGCCCGCGTTCACCTCTATAATGCTCTAGATCGCTTGGTTTCAAGGTTAATTTACGTTTACCCGCCCATAAAGTAACAGATGCATCTTGAGGTACCACACTTAGGTGCAATAATATTTCCTCACGATTTTTAGCCCGATCTGTCGGAATACCAATGATTTTATTGCCTTTACCTTTTGATAACTGCGGTAAAGCATCAAGATTAAACATTAACATGCGCCCCTCTGAGGTGATCGCTAATAAAGATTGATCTGCGGCTTTGTTAATTAATTTGGGTGACAACACAAGTGCATTTGTTGGCAAGTTTAGCAGCGCCTTACCCGCTTTATTACGGCTGATCAAATCAGGATAAGCACAAATAAACCCATAACCTGCATCGGTTGCCAACAAGAAAAATTGCTCATCGGCACCCATTAATACATGCTGCATGGTCGCACCTGGCGCCATATTAAAGCGTGTGGTAATAGGTTCACCTTGGCTTCGTGCCGACGGTAATGTGTGGCTGTCTGTCGCAAATGCGCGGCCAGTGGAGTCAATAAATACCGCAGCTTGATTACTCTTACCAATGGCGCTGCATAAGTAACTGTCTCCCGACTTGTACGACAAGCCCTCAACATCAACATCATGACCTTTAGCACAACGTACCCAGCCTTTATCTGACAACACTACAGTGACAGACTCTGTTGGGGTTAATTCTTGCTCAGTCAGTGCTTTGGCATCAATACGTTCAATAATAGGTGAACGACGATTATCACCATAATTATCGCCATCTTGGATCAATTCTTTCTTTACCAAGGTTTTTAAACGACGGTCTGAGCTTAATAACAATTCTAATTTGTCACGTTCTGCGGCTAACTCGTCTTGCTCGGCTTTGATCTTAAATTCTTCAAGCTTAGCTAGATGACGTAATTTTAATTCTAAAATGGATTCAGCTTGTTTATCAGACAAGTTAAACCGTGACATCAATTCGGCTTTCGGTTCATCGTTAAAACGAATAATTTCGATCACTTCGTCAATATTTAAAAAAGCTACCATTAGGGCTTCTAAAATGTGTAAACGAGCTAACACTTTATCAAGCCTATACTGCAAGCGACGTGTAACGGTTGTCATACGGAACTCTAACCATTCAGTTAGCAGCGTTTTTAAACCTTTAACTTGTGGACGGCCATCGAGCCCCAATACGTTTAGATTCACTCGGAAGCTTTTTTCAAGATCTGTCGTGGCAAATAAATGGGTCATTAATTGATCACAATCAATACGATTTGACCGAGGCACAATCACTAACCGAACGGGATTTTCATGATCAGACTCATCACGTAAATCAGACACCATCGGCAATTTTTTTGCCTGCATTTGATTGGCAATTTGCTCTAAAATTTTACCGCTACTGGCTTGATGCGGTAATGACGTGATAAGGATCTCGCCCTGCTCTTCACGATAAACAGCACGCATTTTAATTGAACCACGCCCAGTATCATAAATCCGCTCAATATCTGCTTTTGGGGTAATAATTTCGGCTTCTGTTGGATAATCAGGACCAGGCACTAACTCCATTAATCGCGCTAAATCTGTTTTAGGGTTATCAATAAGCTCAACACAGGCTGACACTAACTCACGAACGTTATGTGGTGGAATGTCTGTTGCCATACCCACAGCTATACCGGTAATACCATTAAGCAAAATATGCGGTAATCGTGCTGGTAAGGTTTTAGGTTCCTTCATGGTGCCATCAAAGTTAGGGCTCCAGTCGACGGTACCTTGACCTAATTCCGACAATAGCACTTCAGAGAATTTTGATAATCTGGCTTCGGTATAACGCATTGCCGCAAATGACTTAGGATCATCTGGCGCCCCCCAGTTACCTTGACCATCGACGAGTGGATATCGATAAGAAAATGGCTGCGCCATTAACACCATGGCTTCATAACATGCGCTATCACCATGTGGATGATACTTACCTAAAACGTCACCGACAGTACGGGCAGATTTTTTATGTTTAGATTGTGCAGATAAGCCTAATTCGCTCATGGCATAAATAATACGGCGTTGGACGGGTTTTAAGCCATCGCCAATATGCGGTAAGGCACGATCCATAATCACGTACATGGAATAATTTAAATAAGCCTCTTCGGTAAAGCGCCTTAGCGGCATTTGCTCTACCCCATCAAGACTTAATTCAATCGCATCACTCATTATTTCATTTCCTGTGATTGTTCAGGTGCGTTATAAAACAGACGGTAAATATTACCTTTTAGGTCATCTGAAATGTACATAGCACCATCTGGCGCATTAATAACATCAAACGGACGTGCAACCGGAAACTCTCCATCTAAAAAGCTCACCACGGTTTCACGTTTAATAACCTTTTCATCTTTAATATCAAGCATCACAATTTGATAGCCGACTTTACTTGAGCGGTTCCACGAGCCATTTTCGGCCACAAAAAGCTGTTGATGATAGCGTTGAGGAAATTGCTCACCCCGATAAAAACTTAATCCCGTTGGCGCCACATGTGCTGGTAGTTCAAATTCGGGAACCGTAATATTTAAGTTTTCGGGTTTATCATATGCAGGTTCAACCACATCGGTGCCATGCAAATAAGGAAAACCAAAATGGCTACCTTTAATGTCTACACGATTAATCTCATCTGCAGGAATATTATCACCCATCCAATTACGGCCTAAATCAGCAAACCATAATTTGTTAGTTACAGGTGACCAATCAAAACCGGTAACGCTTCTCAACCCAAAAGCAATTTGTTCACTGGCACCGGTATCGACATTTATAGCCAAAATATTCCCAAATGGCATCGGGGATTCACAGACATTACATGGTGAGCCAATAGCAACATACAGACGTCCGTCAGGGCCAAAGCGCATAGAACGAGTGTATTTTTTATCTAAACTGGGTAAATTAGAATAGACTTCACGCGCTCGACCAGGTCTACGTAATCGAGATTCAATCTCATCAAAACGAATAATGCGATCATCCTCGGTAACGTATAGCGAGCCGTTGTGGAAAGCGACAGCCTCAGGATAATCAAGGCCTTTGGCGATAAGGTAACGCTTATCGACTTGTCCATTTTGATCACTATCGATTAGCGCATACACGGTGCCACTTTTTTGTGAACCAACAAATAAAGTACCGTTATCGCCCACGGTCATTTGCTTAATATCACCTAAATCAGAAGCATATAAGCTTAAACCAAAGCCTTTTGTTACCGTAATTATCACAGATTGTGCTGCTGAAGCAAAAATCGGAAACAAGCCTAAAAAGAATATTCCCATAAAGGCTAATTTACCGTTATGGTTAACGTAGGATCGCAATCTAATATACTGCATGCTAATTATTCTTTGCCTTATGTTATTTATTTTTATTGGCATTAAAACTCAACTAAAGTAACGCTAAGTCACCTTTGCTTTCTAACCAGCTCTTACGATCCGGAGCACGCTTTTTGGCTAGTAACATATCCATTAATGCCACAGTCTCATCTGCATCATCAATGGTTAATTGTACTAAGCGTCGTGTATTCGGATCCATGGTGGTTTCACGCAATTGCAAGGGGTTCATTTCACCCAGACCTTTAAAGCGAGTCACTTGCACTTTACCTTTCTTATTTTCTGCTGCTATACGATCTAAAATTCCGGATTTTTCGGCCTCATCCAAAGCATAAAAAACTTCTTTACCGACATCAATACGAAATAGTGGCGGCATAGCAATATAGATATGCCCATGATTCACCAATACGCGATAATGCTTTAAAAACAACGCACACAATAGTGTCGCAATATGTAGTCCATCAGAATCCGCATCGGCTAAAATACAAATTTTACCATAACGTAATTCTGAAATATCTTCACTGTCAGGATCGCAACCAATCGCAATCGAAATATTATGCACCTCTTGCGAGCCTAACACTTGTGAGGCATCTACTTCCCACGTATTTAAAATTTTGCCTCTTAATGGCATAATCGCTTGAAATTCTCGGTCTCGAGCTTGTTTGGCACTACCTCCAGCAGAGTCACCTTCCACTAAAAATAATTCACCACGCATAGGGTCTTGGCCACTACAATCCGTTAACTTGCCTGGTAGCGCAGGGCCTGAGGTGACTTTTTTACGCGCGACTTTCTTGGCTGCTTTTAAGCGACGCAGTGCATTACCAATACACAGTTCTGCCAACTGCTCGGCTAATTCTGTATTGGAATTTAACCATAAAGAAAATGCATCTCGAGCAATGCCTGCCACAAATGCAGAACTTTGACGACTAGAGAGTTTTTCTTTGGTTTGCCCAGAAAATTGTGGGTCTTGCATTTTTATCGATAAGATAAACGCTGCACGATCCCAAATGTCATCGGGCGATAATTTAATTCCTCGAGGAACAAGATTACGGAATTCACAAAACTCACGCATAGACTCAAGTAAACCTTGTCTAAAGCCATTGACATGAGTACCACCTAATGGAGTTGGTATTAAGTTGACGTAGCTTTCACTTAAACTGTCACCACCTTCAGGTAACCAAGTAATCGCCCATTCAGCGGCTTCTAACTTGCCTTTAAAACTGCCCACAAACGGCTCTTCTGGTAATAAAACCGAGTCTTTTATGGCTTCTTTAAGGTAATCGGTTAAGCCACTTTCATAGAACCACTCATGTACTTCACCATTTTGCTTATTGGTAAATTTGATCCGCAAACCAGGACATAATACCGCTTTCGCCCGTAGGATATAAATTAACTTACTGACAGAAAAATTGGGTGAATCAAAATAACTGGTATCGGGCCAAAAATGCACTCGAGTCCCGGTATTACGACGTCCACATGTACCCGTAACAACCAACTCTTCAACTTTGAAGCCGTTTTCAAATGCCATGTCATACACTTGAGCATCTCGGCGAACCGTAATTTCTACTCGGGTGGATAAGGCGTTAACAACTGAAATACCTACGCCATGTAAACCACCTGAAAACTGGTAGTTTTCATTGGAAAACTTACCACCTGCATGCAGTTTAGTTAGAATAAGTTCAACTCCAGGAATGCCTTCTTCTGGATGAATATCCACAGGCATACCACGGCCATCGTCGGTCACTTCTAGGGAGTTGTCAGCATGGAGTACAACGTCAATTTTAGTCGCGTGCCCCGCCAATGCTTCATCAACACTATTATCAATGACTTCTTGCCCAAGATGGTTAGGTCTAGAAGTATCGGTATACATGCCTGGACGGCGTTTTACCGGGTCAAGTCCATTGAGGACCTCAATAGCATCAGAAGTATATTGGTTGGTCATAATCCACACATTTGGAGTTAAATAGAGCCAAAGTTAGCCCAAATTGATCGTTGTTTGTAACGGTATAAAGTTACAGCTGAATAAATTTACATATTTTGTCTAATTGTTGTTCATAGCCGACAAAACTGTGGTCGCCTTTCGGCTCTAAATGTAATTCACAGCTATGGTACTTATGTAGCGCTTGCCGATAATCTAACACTTCGTCACCAGTTTGCAACAGCACAAGAAAACGATCTGGATGTCGGATCACATGAGTATTAAACGTAGCGACATCATTTTGATGTATCGGCAACACCTGATAATGTTCGTTAGTATAAGGATTATATTGGGGTCCGATAAACTGTTCAAATAATTCGAACGGTTTTACCGCAGGATTCACCAAAACGGCTTTTCCACCATACATTTCAGCTAAATAACTCGCAAAATAACCGCCTAATGATGAACCGATAAAGCGTAATACCTGCCCTTGCTGTTTAGCTTGTTCAGTAATGTTGCACAATAATGTCATTGCTGCGATGGGTGAAGAAGGTAATTGTGGTTGGTAAAAATCGACTTGTGGATAATGTTGCTGAATATAGTGTGCGGTTTGAACGGCCTTGTCTGACCGCGGAGAGCTATTAAAACCATGTATATAAAGCAGCATATTCCCTCGCGAGACGATTAAGTAGCACTAAACGTCCCTTACAAAATAAGATGACGCGCTAAACTAGTATCCGCTGGCCTCATTATCAGGTGCAAATCGATTTCCTGGCACACGGTACACGTTAGTACGAATGCTACCATCGCATGCCAACTCCAGCAAACGATAACCGGGTTGAAGATTATCTAATGCAAAATACGATGAAGCTGGTTTGAACTGAATACAGGTTGATGGCGTCGCCATTAATGGAATAGGACCATGCGCTCCAAAATGAACATTATCCACTTGTTGATGTACATGCCCCCAAAGAACTCCTTTCACTTGCGGATAGCGACTTGTTCGTTGCAAAAAGTCTTCACCATTCATCATGCAATGCTGATCTAACCAAGCACACTGCATTAATATAGGATTATGATGCATCACTAACAACACATGCTTATTCGGTTCATCCTTAATTGCAGCATCTATCAAGGCAAACTGTTGTTCGCCCATATAGCCGCCAGGCTTACCTCGAACAGTAGAATCAAGCATGAGTATCAACCAATTACCAATAATGACTCTTTGTTGGCCAAAGATCTGCTCACCTTGCATACGCAAGCTCATCAACCTTGGGTCATCATGATTACCGGGTAGATAGTGACAAGGCAGATTTAACATCTCAATTTTTTCAACAAAGTGTTGATAGGACTCAGGGGAGTAATCTTGACTAATATCGCCAGTTGCCAACAAAATATTAGCAGGATATTGGGTTGCGATGAACGTATTCAGAACAGCTTGGAGACTTTGTGCCGTATTCACACCCAGTAATTGACCTTCAGGATCGGCAAAAAGATGCGGATCGGTCACTTGGACTAATCGCACGGGTTCATTTTCAGCAATAGAATAATGGACTGCTTCTTTAAGCACTAAAAATTCCTAACCTGGTATAAATAATAAAAAAGCTACGATTGGTAAGTCACACTCAGAGACCCAATCTTCAACAGCTCTTCAAGGAATGCATTCACCTGAAATTTTTCATCGCTATGATGCATATGTATATTCGGGTAATCATACACGGGCTTTAAACGATAAATCTGTTGGCTAGTTAACACTTCTGCTAATTGTGCATCATGATAGACACGGACAATTACTTTGGGAGATTTAAAAAAATGTCCATTTGGGATTGGACGTGATATTTCAACTAACTGAGTATACTTAGTATTTTCAATTAGATTAATTGACAACATTCCGAATTTGCCATTAATTTTCCAAGGTTCGTTAACATTGATTTGCTCGGGTAACCATTTTAAAATATGCGCATAATTTCGACCACAGACAGCTAAAAAATCACTGACATTAGGTTGGTATTTTTGCTTTTTATTTAGGATAAACTTTGCCACTCAATCATTCCTACCTTACTCATTATCACGTTCAATAACTAAAGTGTGTCACGAATTTTTTGGTAATTTAGCATCAACCATTGGATGCCTAATACCGTCGCGGCATTATCGATACGACCATTATTAATCCATTCATAAGCTTGTTGCCTGCTCACTACATGTACACGAATATCTTCATTTTCATGTTCAAGACCATGTATTCCGCCGGCATTGGTTGTATCAACATGCCCCAAAAACAAGTAAAAACGCTCAGTTGTGCCACCAGGACTAGACAAGTAACTGTTTATATAGGTTAAATTTAATAAACTTAATCCAGTCTCTTCGGCTAATTCACGTTCAGCGACTTGTTCAGGTAATTCGCCGGGCGCTATCATACCTGCCACCAATTCAAGAAGCCAGATTGATTTAGTAGTTACTAATGCAGGAACCCTAATTTGTTCGATTAACACGACCTCATCACGAACCGGATCATAAGGCACCACCACTACGGCATTGCCTCTTTCAAAAACTTCGCGAGTTACCTCGCCACTCCAACCACCTTTAAACAATTTATGCTTAAAGGTGTATTCTTCTAACTGGAAAAAACCTTTATACAACACTTTCTTGGATATCAAACAGAAACCGGAGTCAGCATCAAAGGTTGTTATAGTGGGTTGCTCAGACATATTTATCCTTGTCGATTAAAACGTAAACAGTATACTCATTTTAGCAGTTCAAATTAGCATAATTAATAACGAAGTATTTGGCACTACACATGCAAAAGTCAGCTGAAAAAAATAAAATCTGTTACACTTCAAATTTGACTTGAAAATGAAAAAATCACTACCATTAAGTAAAATTATAAGTAATGTAATGAATAAGTAGTGAAACAAATGCAGTAAATACTTTAGTGGTTAACCATTAATGTCAGCAGTAATAATGCAGTAAGCCATTAGATATCGATATTGAATAACGATATCATCTTAAAATACTGGGCATACTCATTAAACAAGTAAGCTAACACTGATTGCCGCGTTAATATTGAAAAAATGATAATTCATTAATTTAACGAAGATCATGAACAAATTTATTAGTTAATCAACACCTCATTTTACGAGGAATTGTCTAAAAGGGCAGCAAATGAAATTCAAAATTGGTTCATTATACGCAGCACTAGCATTTGCTATTGCAGCACCAGCATCGCAAGCTGATGATTTACTTCAAATTTATCAACAAGCACTCACTAGCGACCCTATTGTTTTACAAGCTAAAGCACAACGTGATGCATTATATGAAAGTATTGAAGAAAACCGCGCACCGTTACTGCCAACGGTCAGTGCCAGTGTTGGCTATGCTAAATCTTGGTATGACCCAAGCAACTCAAGTAACAGTGAAACAGTTATCAGTGGTGTTAGCCTAAGCCAAGTCATTTACAATCATAGTGCGTGGGTTGGTTTAACATTAGCTGAAATGGCGGCATCGCAAGCAGATTCTGTTTATGCATCAACATTACAGTCACTTATTACTCGTGTCACTACCGCGTATTTTAATGTATTAACGGCCAAAGATAACTATGAATTCCAAGGTGCTGAAAAAGCAGCAATTGAACGCCAGCTTGAACAAACTAAACAACGGTTTGCTGTAGGCTTAACTGCTATTACTGATGTTCATGAAGCACAAGCTCAATATGACTTAGCCTCTGCAGTAGAAATTCTAGCACTGAATACCTTAGACAATAGCTATGAAGCGTTACGCGAAATTACCGGAATAGATCATAAGTCGATTAATATTCTTGATACTGACCGTTTTTCGGCAGGAAAGCCTTCACCGGCCTTATCATCTGATTGGTTGAAAATGGCTGAAAACAGTAGCATTGATTTAATGACTCAACGTATCGGAAAAGATATCGCCAACGAAACCATTAGCTTATACAAAGCTGGCCACATGCCATCATTAAGCCTTAGCGCTGGTTATGATAATACCTCAGTACTTAACCCTGGTTCTGATTATAATACAACGTCTGTAGGTGTGACGTTAAGTATCCCTATTTTTGAAGGTTTTTCTGTGACATCACAGGTTAAGCAGGCACAATTTGCGTATGTTGAAGCAAGCGAGAAGCTAGAACAAACTCATCGTAGTGTGACCAAAAATATACGTAACAACTTTAACAATGTTAATGCGTCTATCAGCTCAATCAAAGCCTATGAGCAGTCAGTTATTTCATCTGAAAGTGCGTTAAAAGCGACTCAAGCTGGATTTGAAGTGGGTACTCGTACTATTGTTGACGTATTAAACCGTACTCGTGATTTATACGATTCAAAGCGTCAACTATCTGAAGCCCGCTATGGCTATATCAATTCTATTTTAGCGCTGAAACAGGCGGCAGGTACGTTAAACGAAGATGATATCATCTCAATTAACAATGGATTAATTACTCAACAGTAATGATTCTTCGCCCACAAAAAAAACCGCCATTTGGCGGTTTTTTCATTCACATTATGCGGTGTTAGAAAACTAATTCAACGCCAGCAAATGCACCTTTAAAACTTGTATTTTGTGATACATCAGAAAAGTTGCTCACATCAAAGTTAAACTCACGGTAACCAACACGGATAGAAGTATCAACAGCTAATCCATCAAACTGCCACCCTAAACCAGCACCATAGTCATATACGTTAGATTCATCTATGCCTAACAACACATCAGCAAAACCAAACAAACCTAAACCAACCATGCCAACTTGTGCACTGGCATAACCCATCACAACGCCGCTGTCGATATCCACTTCTTCAGGATGACCAGCATCATTAACACGTAATGAGCCGCTCATTAACTTGTATGCAGCGCCTAAATCAACTGACACTAAATCATTATCAAGAATTTCGTAGTACAACATAAAGTCTGTATTATTTAAGTCATTGGTAACTGATACATCGCCAGAAAAATAGTTACCATTAAAGGTAAAGTCAGCGTTACTAATGTCCGAACTCGATTCGAGCGAATTCTGACGAATTTTAACATTCGGTACAAACGGAAGTGGATGCTCAATAGCAAACCATATACTGCCTTGTGCTGAATCATCATCAAAACTGTGAGCAACACCGCTATCATCATTAAATGAATTTGTAGTGTCGGCCTGCCAATAATCAGCGCCGACTTTAAAACCTAATACAGTTGCCGCATGAGCCGATGACATACTTAAAAGGCCCACGACAGCTGTGGCAAGAAGAGTCTTTTTCATCATTATCCCTGTGAGAGTAAATTAGTTAAATCAATTACCGCGGCATTTGCACGCGAAATATAATTAGCCATCACCAACGAGTGATTAGCGACTAAACCAAAACCATTTCCATTAAGAACCAAAGGGCTCCAAACTGTTTGCTGAGTAGCTTCAAGTTCACGAATAATTTGACGTAAACTGACCTCAGCGTTTTTCTTTTCTAAAACGTCGGCAAAATCAATTTCAATTGCTCGCATAAAATTCAATAATGCCCAAGCAGAACCACGGCTTTCATAAAATACATCGTCTATTTTCCACCAGCCAGTTTTAATTTCATTACTTGATAAACCAGGTGTAGATTGACGCGCAGAGTTATCACCTGCTAAATCAGTATTTAATCGTTCTTGGCCCACACTGGCAGATAAATGTTGCGACATACTGCCTAAGCGTTTCTGAACTTCTTTCAACCATTCATTCAGATTATCTGCACGAGCATAAAACTGAGCATTATTGTTGTTAGCATCACTGATTTTAGCACGATAAAGTTTCAATAATTTAATCGCATCGCGATACTCACCTTCAGCACTTGGCACCAACCAACTAGTATGACCAATGTTTAGTTTAGAATGTGCAGCGAGTAAATCAGCATCAGCAGTCGACTGCGACTGTGAACGGCTAAACTCTTTACGCATCGTTAATGCTAAATCACGTACTTGCTCTAGTGCCCCAAACTCAAATGCAGGCATATTATCCATCATTACCGACGGAGGCATAATATCATTTGATAGCCAACCACCTGGTTTATCCAGCAAGGTTTCCATGGTGGTAATAAGTGACGTTGTGGTCGCATAACCCACAATGACGTTACCGTTATCGGCTTGCGACGATACCGGTTTAATGGGATCGGGTTCAATACTCCACCACACACTCACAAAGTAAAGTACTAAAAAAAGCACCCCAACCACGCTTAAAATTTTATTCCTTGTTATTTGCATCAATATTGCTCCTTAATGATGGTGATGATGCTCTGCATGTTCATCATGATCAGTACCGGCTTGTTTAAGCACCATAAGCTCAATCATAAGATGCTGACCATCTTCAAAAATTAATTCTAAAGGGACTTTATCATTAACAGCCAATGGTGCGGTTAACGACAATAACATCACATGATTGCCCGTAGGTTGAAGCGTTAACGAACCGTGAGACGGTATTATAAACCCTTCAACTTGACGCATTTTAACCATGCCATCTTCTTCAACAATGGTATGTAACTGTGCTACTTTTGCCGCACTGGTCTTCACTTCAACTAACTTAACATCGCTGTTGTTATGATTTTCTAACGTAAAATAAGCGGCAGTATTAGGCACACTCGCAGGCATAGCTCTAACATGTCCATCAACCAAAACAACATTAGCACTGGCCGCGAATGATATTGATGATAACACTAAAAAGTTAAACAGATGTTTGAATATTGCTTTCAATGTCTTAAACTCCATGTAATGTCACTCGCATTCACTTAAGGAAGCTACGAATGAGTTATATTCAGGTAAGAGATGATCAAGGCGTGCGTATCATCAGTTTTAATCGTCCAGAAAAGCGCAATGCCTTTAATCTAGAAATGTATCAGCAATTCACAGAATACCTGATCCAAGGTGAAGCCGACAATGATATTCGTGCCTTTATGTTTCACGGTACCGAAAACTGCTTTAGCTCTGGCAATGATATCGTCGATTTTCTACAAAGTGGTGCGTTAGATGATAATCATCCAACCGTTAAATTCTTGTTTTGTTTATTAGATCTTAAAAAGCCTGTAGTGGCTGCAGTAACCGGAGCCGCGGTGGGAATAGGGACAACATTGCTGTTGCACTGTGACTTAGTATACGCCGACAATAGGGCAAAATTCCAAATGCCTTTTGTGAATTTAGCTCTGGTACCAGAAGCCGCTTCAAGCATATTGTTACCATTAATCGTGGGTCAACAAAAAGCGGCTGAACTTATTTTACTTGGCGAAGCCTTTGATGCAGAGATGGCTGAAAAATTAACCATTATTAACCGCGTGGTTGCCCAAGACGAGCTCATTAGCTTCAGTCTAGCGCAAGCAAAAAAATTGGCAGCTCTACCACCGTTATCTATGCAAGCATCAAAACGGCTTTTACGTCATAACCTAGCAGAAGTTAAAGCTCAGATGAAATTAGAAATAGTTGAATTTTCTAAACGCTTACAAAGTGATGAAGCAAAACAACGCTTCCAAGCTTTCTTAAAAAAATAGTGACATACATCAATGTAACCTGTCTACGGGGTAATCAATGATCCCCCGCTTATCCATTACTGGGCAAGCCTTAAAATCGAAATGTTTTTTGGCTCATCACCACGGCAATCACAAAGTATGCAAGTAAACTAATACTTGGATTGGTTAGCACTAGCCCAACCGTTACCACACGAGTCCAAAGTAATGACCAACCGTATTGTTTCGCTAATTTAGCCGATACGCCACACACGATTCGAGTTTCATCTTGTAATCTATTGATTAAACAGTTCATATTACCCTCTAATATTTAATAAAATTTATTCTAAAAAAGCAATGATTTAAGATTAAGCTTGGTCATTAATGCTTGGCCATAACAGCCAGCTGACTAACATCGCACACAATCCAAAACTGATAACTGGCAATAACAATAACGACATTAATGGCAGCACCAAGCCTATATTCATCGCCCAATCCATTACTTATTTTCAGCAGCTACTGTGGTACTTATTTGTGGTTGTTCAAAGCTAGCAAACTCTAGTGCCGAATTAATTTCAAAAACTTGTTCAGCTATTTGGGTTTGCAACGACAGCATTAACTCTTGCTTCACATTTGAAATCATCTCTTGGCTCGCTTGCGTCATATTCTGCTCTAGTGCAGCGACCGTATTAGAGATTGAAATTTCATCTGCTTGTGCCGAAACACTGGCGGTAACCAATAATGCAGCTGCAATTGATAATTGAACACTACGGCGAATCACGTTGGTTGAAGTTAATGTAGACATAATAGCATCCTTTCTTGTGTTGGTTATTGGCAACTAAACACCCGTCTAGTTGATTACACAATAGGTATTACAAGCTACGTGCCAACTTTAACAATCAACTATAACCATATAATTAACATGATAAATTTATTAATTTTAGTTTATGTAATTGAACTTATTAGTCGAGCAAAAAACCAACAGATAGTAAAATTCACCATATCATTGGTGAAAATGACCAGCCGTTTTTGTTATCTATGATAGAAATGACAAAAAATAGAAATATACAGTGAAATATCACCGAGCTTGGGGAGGATGATTGAATGAATATCATATTCACTCATTACATAAGCGAATACTTAAATAGCGACTATTTAACCCGTTAAGTATTTTCAAAGAGAGTAATGCAGGGCATAAACTCAAAAAACGCCAAATAAAAAGCACTTATTATTAAGTGCTTTTATATGGTATCTGAGTGTTCAACACAGCGAGGCTTAACTGTAGATCTGCCGCTATCGAGATATATTAAGATAGCGACTTAATGGCATTCATCATTGGCCAGTGCTTCTGCATCGACAAACTCAGCGGCTTTTAGTACAACCCTAATATCAGCATTGGGTTTATGGGCATTTTCACTTAAATGACGACGCCAACCACGCGAACCCGGTAATCCTTGGAATAAACCAATCATATGGCGGGTAATGTGATTTAAACGACCACCTTGGGCTAAATGAGCTTCAATATATGGCAACATTTGTTCAATCACTTGCTGACGAGTGATAACCACTGTATCGAGTCCACACAACTGTTGATCAACTTGTGCCAACATATATGGGTTTTGGTAAGCTTCACGCCCCACCATCACCCCATCTAGCTGGGCTAAATGCAACTTAGATTCTTCAAGGGTTTTAATGCCACCGTTAATGCTAATATTCAAGTGCAGATAATCACGCTTTAACTGATAAACTCGATCATAATCTAGCGGCGGAATTTCACGATTCTCTTTCGGACTTAACCCTTGTAACCAAGCTTTACGCGCATGAATAGTAAATGCACTACAACCTTGAGCGCTCACGGTTTCAATAAAATCAGTTAAAAATAGATAACTGTCTTGCTCGTCAATTCCAATACGGGTTTTAACTGTAATGGGAATATCAGTGACCTGTTTCATCGCATCAACACATTGCGCCACAAGCGCAGGCTCAGCCATTAAACATGCACCAAAACGACCATTTTGCACTCTATCAGATGGACATCCGACATTGAGGTTCACTTCATCATAACCACGTTCAGCAGCCAACTTGGCACACGCCGCTAAATCAACAACATTAGAGCCTCCCAACTGTAACGCCACTGGATGCTCTTGTTCGTTATAAGCTAAATAGTCACCCTTACCTTGCAATATGGCGCCCGTTGTCACCATCTCGGTATACAGCAATGCCTTACTCGACATTAAGCGAGCAAAGTAACGATAATGACGGTCGGTCCAATCCAGCATGGGCGCAATGGAAAAGGTGCGATCTACCGTATCTATTGGTGTAGCTAGCTTTGGCGTTGTATTCACTGAATTATTTATACTCATCATTTGCGGTATTGATGCACCGTATTAGGTGCATTTTGGGTAATCGTTGTTGCACAAGGAGCCAGTAAAGAAGTCATAAATCAGCTTAATACGACTGGACAGTCCTAAATAGTGAGTAATTATATCATTAACCCGTCATTGAGAAACAAGTGTCTACTGATTTAAGGAAAGATCAAACAATGGCGATTAAGCTCAATTACTCTCAATTTACTGTTATCCAAAACCACAGCCAAAAAGTGAAATTGTCAGCTAGAATCCTTATCTCAGTCATTTAATTTAAAATCAATAACTTAAATAAACTAAACTCCCCCTGCATCGGCACAATGAAAAAGTGCGTTCAAGTGTATCTATTCGTGAGTCTAGCTTTAGTATGCCTTTTGTTACATTGATCAGAGAACTTCTATTAAAAGGTTGATACTCATATAAAGCCAAACTATTGTAAATATTTTCACACAGGTGTTTTTTTTAGTATTGGTCAGAAATCCTCAGGCCAAAATAAGCGCACTCCAAATACATTTTTATATTGTAATGAGCTGATTTATGGATGATTTAAAGCACTTTTTTTTGTTATTCAACCTACTATTATTTGGAGTATTAACTAACGTCCCCGCCGCTTACGCAAATGATCAATTTATTATTAATAACTCAGAATCCGAATTGGATAATCGGTATCAATACCCCTATGACCTTTTAGCATTAGTGATTGAAGCAACAAAAGTTGATTTTGGCGAAGCATCTTTAACAGTGTCCAGTATGATAATGAGCCGCAATCGTACATTCAGGGCATTAAAAGATGGCCACACTATCAATGTTATCGCTGAAGCCTCAAAGTTAGAGTGGGATGAACAGCTTATACCAATAAAAATCCCCATTCGAAAAGGCATTCAGGGGTTTAGGATTTTTATTATTAAACAGGAAAATGCAGCGACATTAGCCAATATCACCACATTAGCGCAGTTAACCTCTCTTAATACCGGCTCTGGTAGACAATGGTCTACTAAAGTTGCCATGCAAAAAGCGGGATTTAAGGTTGTAGAAAGTACTGAATATAATAGTTTATTTAATATGTTATCCAAGGAACGTTTTATCACCTTTGGACGTGGTGTTAATGAGGTTTTTCAAGAAATTGAACTATTTAAACAGCATTATCCCGAGTTAGTTGTTGATGAACATCTTATGCTCAATATTCCGTTGGCGACATATTATTATGTGTCACCGGACAAGCCTAGGTTAGCCCAGAGAATACAAGTTGGTCTTCAGAGAATTATCGAGAGTGGTCAGTTTGATCAGTTATTTTATCAATATCACTGTACTTATTTGATAAAAAGTAAGTTGAATCAAAGACTCATTTTTAAAATCGATAACCCATTTATTTCAGAATCAGACATGACGACGATCGTGGGCAATGATTTTCTTCTCAACCCAAGAGGGGACTTTTCAGACTTGTGTAGTCAGTATCTTTAAATCAGCCATTAAAGCCTACCCCCCCACGGACTTAACTTTCCGTCGAGCCACAATTCAATATGCTATGTGTTGCATAAGAAAACGACAATCAATATTGACGACTTTATGTTCAACTATGTTGATGTCCACTCACATCGAGTGCTTATTTGAAGGTGTAACCCATTGGTTCAAGACAATATTTGGCATCATAAATTTACAATGTAAGCGACTGATACTCATGTTTTTAAGCTTAAATAGACTAAAGTAAACTGACGGCTAATTTTATATTGTTTATACTAAACCACTGGATAAAAACATTTTTATCCTTGTTAGTAGTTTCAATTTCATTTTTGTGTTCTAAGCTTAAACCTCTATTTGACATTGCTGATATAGTAGCAATTTACACTTATTAGCTAGAATGATGGCAAGCTTATGCTCTAGTTGAATTATCGCCACTTTTTTGAATGTAAGAGGATCGCTTAACCTATGAAAGTTGAATTCATTAATCCATTCCTTGTTTCTTTAATCAATGTTATTTCGACCATGGCAACAATGGATTTAAAACCCGGTAAACCACAGTTGAAAAACCATGACCTTGCTAAAGGTGACGTATCCGGTTTAATTGGTATGGTTGGCCCAACAACCCGCGGATCGCTTTCAATTACCTTTGAAAAAAAATTGATTCTCGAAATTATGAATAAGATGCTGGGTGAAGAACCTGGATTTATCAACGATGAAGTGACTGATTTAGTTGGGGAAATAACCAACATGGTCACTGGCGGCGCTAAAAATTTATTAAGCGAAAAAGGTTATGATTTTGATATGGCGACACCAGCTGTGGTGTCGGGGAAAAATCATACTATTTCTCATAAGGCACAAGGTAAGAAAATCATGATGCCGTTTACTCATGAATACGGCAATGCCTTTATTGAAATTTGCTTTGAGGATATAAAATAGCCAAAACTAAAATGCCCAATAGGCATTAAGCACTAAAAATAGTGGGGTGGTTACTCAAGCAGCTCAACCACCACACGAGGGGTTAATTTAGTCACTAACTCATAAGCAATAGTGCCAATATATTCGGCTACTTCTTCTACTGCGAGAGCTTTACCCCATAACTGAACATTATCCCCTACTTTGTCTGCTGCATTGGCACCTAAGTCGACCGTTAACATATCCATCGATATTCGACCCACTATTGGCACACGGCGACCGTTAATCCACACGGGGGTGCCTTCTGGTGCATTGCGTGGATAACCATCACCATAACCAATGGCCACGACGCCTAACCGAGTGTCTTGTTTCGCGGTCCAGAAAGCGCCGTAGCCGACACTATCACCGGCTTTGTGCTCACGTACAGCAATTAAATTAGACACTAACTCCATTGCTGGAATTAATCGGTGATTAACACCTCTATCACCTACAACCGGAGATACACCATAAAGCGCAATACCGGGTCTTATCCAATCAGCTTGGCTTGATGGCCAAAATAATGTCCCGGCAGAATTAGCTAAGGTGCGATCCCCTTCTAAGCCTTTAATCCGTTGCTCAAAGGCATCCATTTGCGTTTGAGTGAGGGTGTTATCGGGTTCGTCAGCACAGGCAAAATGGGTCATTAAATGAATCGGCTTAGCCACTTGCGGACAAGCCAGCAAGCGCTGATAAATACTGTCAAACTGATCCAAGGTAAAGCCGATACGATGCATACCCGTATCGATTTTTATCCATACGGTTACTGGCTTCTCAAGCTTTATGGTTTCAAGCATCTGCAATTGCGACTCATGATGAACCACAGTATCAATATTATGGGTAACCAGTGTTGGTAAGTCCGACTGACGGAAGAAACCTTCTAATAGTAAAAGCTTACCTTTTACCCCGCCGTCTCTAAGTTGTAGCGCTTCTTCAAGCCTTGCTAAACCAAATCCATCCGCGCTGCCACTGTACATACCGACAGTTTCTGCTGCATTTAATAACCCAACACTTTCAGCAACATTCAATAATCCATGGCCATAACCATTAGCTTTTACAACGGCCATCACTTTGCTATTAGGAGCAATAAGGCGTAATTGCACTAGGTTACTTTGCAAAGCAGAACGACTAATTTCTGCGCGAGGAAAAGGTTTCAATGGATGACCTTAATTAAACAATATAATAAATTTTATTATCGGTTTGTTAATTTGACAAACACAATCAAATCAGCAAAAAATACGATTATCGTAAATGATTTTCATTAATAAATGCAGCCGAATCAATCGTTAATCTTCTTCAAACTGCGGTCCAGCATAATTGTCAAAGCGAGAAAATTGACCTTGGAATACCAGACGAATACGCCCAATAGGTCCGTTACGTTGCTTACCAATAATGATTTCAGCGGTGCCTTTATCTTCTGAGGTGTCGTTATACACTTCGTCACGATAAATAAACATGATCAAATCGGCATCTTGCTCAATCGCACCAGATTCACGCAAGTCAGAGTTAATTGGGCGTTTATCAGCACGTTGCTCTAGCGAGCGGTTAAGCTGCGACAACGCAATAACAGGCACTTCTAATTCTTTGGCTAAGGCTTTTAATGAGCGAGAGATTTCTGAAATTTCTAAAGTACGATTGTCTTTTAATGCTGGCACTTGCATTAATTGTAAGTAATCAATCATGATCATTGATAACCCGCCATGCTCGCGGGCAATACGTCTGGCTCGACTACGTACGTCTGTTGGGGTTAAACCTGAGCCATCATCAATATACATTTTACCTTGTTCAAGCATAATGCCCATGGTCGATGACACGCGCGCCCAATCTTCATCATCTAGCTGACCAGTACGAATTCTGGTTTGGTCAACCCGACCCAGCGACGCCAACATACGCATCATGATCTGTTCAGAGGGCATCTCGAGGCTAAAAATAAGCACTGGCTTATCTTCATTCATCGCGGCTTGTTCACACAAGTTCATCGCGAAGGTGGTTTTACCCATAGAAGGACGAGCAGCAACAATAATTAAATCGCCAGACTGAAAACCGGCGGTCATTTTATCTAAATCATTAAAACCACTTGAGACACCAGTAACCCCGTTATGAGGATTATTGTAGAGCTGTTCAATCCTATCAACGGTTTTTTCAAGAATGCTTTTAATGTTTTCAGGGCCTTCATTGGCATTGGTGCGCATTTCTGCAATTTTAAATACTTTGGTTTCGGCTAAATCTAATAAAGAACTTGAATCTCGACCTTCAGGGTTATAACCCGCATCGGCAATTTCATGGGCAACGGCAATCATGTCACGCACTACGGCACGTTCACGTACAATATCTGCGTAAGATAAAATATTACCGGCACTTGGGGTGTTTTTAGCAATTTCGCCAAGGTAAGCAAAGCCGCCAGCATCGTCTAGTTGATCTTCAATTTCGAGTTGTTCAGATACCGTGATTAAATCCAGCGGTTGACCCGATTCCATTAAACGCTGCATTGCGGCGAAAATCATTCGATGAGAACGAGAATAAAAGTCTTCTGACACAACCGCTTCAGAAACACGATCCCACGCTTCAGCATCTAACATTAATCCACCTAACACGGATTGTTCTGCTTCAATAGAATGAGGTGGCAATTTTAATGCATTTACTTCTACATCTTTTTGCCTGTTTCTTGATTTAAAAGCACCTTGCTGTGACATTAACACTCCCAATTTCCAACGACTTTATAAAATATGGTATAACACGGTGGTCAAGCTTAATTTACTGTTATAACGAAAAGAGATAACGATTTCGTTAAACAGAAATAAAATAATAATTTAAGGAAAATACATGCGTATCGCACTTGTTGCAGCACTTGTGCTGACCTCTGGTTTCGCCTTTGCCGATGAAGGCCAATGGCAACCGTATCAAATGCCATCTATTGCCGACAAACTCACCCAACGAGGTATCGATATTCCCGCATCACAACTGGCAGATTTAGGACAATATCCAATGAATGCCGTTGTCAGTTTGGGCTATTGTACCGCCAGTTTTGTATCCCCCCAAGGCCTAGTTGTCACAAACCATCATTGTGCTTATCGCGGCATACAATATAACAGCAAAAAAGAGCATAATTACCTCGAAAATGGCTTTTTAGCAAACACCCAAGCAGAAGAACCTTCGGCAGGGCCAAACGAACGCTTATACATTACGGAAAAAGTTACTAATGTGACCAATCAAGTTATGGCAAACTTAAGCAATGACCCCTTGGCGCGCTTTGAAGGCATTGAAACCAACAGCAAAGCATTAATAAAAATCTGCGAAGCCGATGACAACTACCGTTGTTCGGTTAACAGTTTTCATCATGGCTTAGAATATTACCTCACTAAACAGCTCATTATTCGTGATGTTCGCTTAGTTTACGCACCACCTGAAAGTGTTGGTGGATTTGGTGGTGATATTGATAATTACGAATACCCACGTCATTCAGGTGATTTTACTTTTTTACGCGCTTATGTTGGTAAAGATGGTAAACCCGCCACCTATTCTGAAGACAACGTCCCTTATACCCCAAAAAGCTATCTAAAAATTAATGCCGATGGCGTTAAAGCTGGCGACGGTATTTTTGTAGCGGGTTTTCCTGGTTCAACCAGTCGTTATAACTTAACCAGTGAACTACAGTTTGCCAACGATTGGCTTTATCCAACTTATGCTAAACGGTATCAATTACAAATTGATACGATAACCTTAATGGGTGAAATGGATAAAGATATCGCGATTAAGTATGCCGGTACTATGGCATCAATGGCTAATCGGATGAAAAAGATCAATGGCTTACTCGATGGTTTTAAAGCAACTGATATCGTTGGGATTAAACAACAGCGAGAAAATGACTTTCTGGCTTGGTTAAAAAAAGATCCTAACGCCAATCTTAAATTAATTAATAACTTAGAGGCCTTATTAGCAGAGCAGCACACTCAAGTGCAAACTAATTATTATTTTAAAAATGCACAATCGAGCGTGTTATTAACAGCTGCCAGTAAGTTATATCGCTTAGCTAAAGAAAAGCAAAAGCCTGATGAACAACGAGAAACAGGTTTTCAGCAACGCGACATGAAGATGTTTAAATCAGCATTAAAACGCATTGATAGAAGTTTTGATCCTGCAGTTGATAAAATCCTTTGGTTACAAGACCTACAAGCCTATGCTAGCCAGCCACTTAAAACAGAAGTGTTTGATAATGCATTAAGTAGCGCAAATAGTTTTGAAGAGTTAGAAGCTAAGGTGGAAGGTCTGTATGCGTTAACAGAGCTAACCGATCAAGCAAAACGCCTTGACTGGATGAACAAAACAGCGCAAGAGTTTGAAACCAGTGAAGACCCATTCATTCGTTTAGCTGTTGCTATTCATGACACCAACATGACACTAGAGAAAAGTGAAAAGTTACTCGAAGGCAAGTTGTCATCAGTTCGCCCTGAATACATGAAAGCCATTATTAACTATTACAAGTCTAACAATTGGCCAGTATACCCAGATGCAAACCGCACTCTGCGTATTACCTATGGCATGGTTGATGGCTATCAATCAAAAGATGCTCTATATAAGCAACCATTTACGCGCTTAGAAGGCATTTTAGCTAAAAATACTGGTGAAGAACCATACAATGCTCCAGCTAAGTTATTAGCCGCAATTAAAGCAAATGATTACGGAAAGCACAGAGTCGCGACGGTATATCAACAACCTAGCACTTGGGTGTGTAAGTTGATGTCATGCTTAGACAAGCCTGCCGACTTTAACTCTGTACCCGTTAACTTTCTATCAAGTGCGGATACAACGGGCGGTAACTCAGGTTCACCTGTGTTTAATGGCAAAGGCGAGTTAGTGGGTCTTAACTTCGACTCTACTTACGAAGCCATCACTAAAGATTGGTTCTTTAACCCAACCATTACCCGAGCAGTGCATGTTGATATTCGTTATATTTTGTGGATGATGGATCAAGTTGATCATGCCGACAACTTAATCAAAGAGTTAGATTTAGTTAGAAACTAATTAACACCTTAATGAATAATACCTAGCTCTGTTGGCTGGGTATTTTTTTATCTATTGACCACAAGTTGCATCACAATATAAGTGTGTTCGATACATCACTCTAGGCAAGGCTTCTTACCTCAAGCATGTATGATTTACTAAACAGCAGACATAAAAAAACACCGCCCGAGGGCGGTGTTTTCTATGGAGCTAAAGATAACTAAGCTTCTGCAACAACAGAAATTTTAACTATAGCTTTAACTTCAGTGTGTACTTGTACTTCAACTTCGAAGTCACCAGTAGTGCGTAAAGCACCTAAAGGTAAACGAACTTCAGATTTAGCAAGTGCTACGCCAGCTGCAGTAACTGCATCAGCGATATCACGGTTGCCAATTGATCCGAATAATTTACCTTCATCACCCGCTTTAGAAGCAATAACAACAGCTTCTAATGCAGTTAATGTATCAGCACGAGCTGTCGCAGTTGCTAATTCAGCAGCTAATTTAGCTTCTAATTCAGCACGACGAGCTTCAAATACTTCAGTGTTTGCTGCATTTGCTACAACTGCTTTACCATAAGGTAAAAGGAAGTTACGAGCATAACCAGCTTTAACAGAAACTTGGTCGCCTAAGCCACCTAAGTTTGCAACTTTATCTAGCAGAATAACGTTCATTATCAAATCCTCTATATTCGGTTAGGAATTAATACCGCAATATTACTGATGTAAATCAGTATATGGCAGTAGAGAAAGATAACGAGCACGCTTGATAGCGCGAGCTAGTTGGCGTTGGTATTTAGCACTAGTACCAGTGATACGGCTAGGAACAATCTTGCCGCTTTCAGTGATATAGTTTTTTAAAGTAACGATATCTTTGTAATCAATCTCTACAACACCTTCAGCGGTGAAGCGGCAGAACTTGCGACGACGGAAATAACGTGCCATTTTGACAGTCTCCTAAGTTTTCAATTCGACATTTTCAGCATGCAAGACTAAACGGTTTTGGCCATTTCGCCCTTGTTGTAATGAAAGAAACCCTTCCACATCAACTTGCACACCTGCTTGTAATTTATTTGCAACGCTATTAAAGCGCGGGCCACTTAATATCACTTGAATCAAACAGTAGACGTTTCTCAACATTTCTACTTCTTGTCGTTGCGATTTATGCTCTACCGTTATTACCACATGGGCAATACCGCTTGGGCTATCTAATCGTCTTGAACGAATTATCGTTCCTGACAACGTTAAGTGGTTATTCACAAAAAATTATTCAGCGTTTTCTTCAGCGCTTGCTTCAACAGTACGGTCATCAGAAGATGGACGACGTGTTTCACGTTCGTCTCTTGCTTTTGCCATAGGAGAAGCTTCAGTAACGGCAGCTTTAGTGCGCATTACCATATTACGCAGAACAGCGTCGTTGAAACGGAAAGCTGTTTCTAGTGCTTCAATAGACTCTGCAGTTGCTTCTACGTTCATAAGAACATAGTGAGCTTTATGTAGGTCTTGAATTGGATATGCCAATTGACGGCGGCCCCAATCTTCTAAACGGTGGACTGTACCATTAGCAGCAGTGATAACACCGGTGCAACGCTCAATCATACCTGGGACTTGTTCACTTTGATCTGGGTGAACCATAAATACGATTTCATAATGACGCATTTATTGCTCCTTACGGTTAGGTAGCCTCGTTTTGGCTCAGTCAGACCAATTAGAGGCAAGGAACGAATTAAAGTGACTGATTTGAGCGCGCGATGATACATAAAGCACGTCATAAACTCAAGCACTAACTCACTCTTTTCAGCAATCTTGATTACAGGTATGATGGCGGCAGTCAAAAATAGCGCGTTTACGCCGTCAAAGAATAAAAAACTCTAATGATAATCATGAAAAAAATAGTCTCCACATGCTTCCTCTTTATTCTATCTTCGCCAGCATGGGCTTTGGTTCCACCAGATTACCAAGAACCGTCAAATAATTTTAATGCCGAGGTTGAAGCAGGACTGCAACTTAATAGTGGTAATAATGAAACTAAAAACTTCAACGGCCGCACTTACATGACTTATGATTCAATTAAAACCAGACAAGAAGCCACACTAAAAGCTTATTATGCTGCTGACGGTACTGAATCAACTGCAGAAAAATATCAAGTATTTTTACAGTCGAACTATAAACTAGAGCGAGGCTATGTGTTTGGCCGTGGTGAATTTACTTGGGATGAATTTGGTTCATACACTCGAATTTATACCGTTTCAACAGGTTATGGTTTCGACTTAATAAAAAACAATAAAACTAAGTTAAGCCTTGAAGTCGGCCCGGGTTATCGTTATGACCTAGCCGAAGAGAGCACGTTAGAGCCTTATCCTGAAGCAAACCGTGATGTCATTCTTCGTACTGCCGCTAAATATACGGTTAAATTACAAGAATACACCAGTCTGAATGCTGATATTACTGCTGAAACGGGTCAAGATAACAACACGCTAACCCTAGACATGAGTTATAAAAATACTTTTATTCAAGATTGGGCATTTAAAATCGGGATGAACGTCAAGTATACCGAAGTCGTTCCTGATGGAAGCCAAAACACAGATACCATTACTACATTTAACTTGTTATACACGTTTCAATAATGATTAACCTAAAATGAAACGAAACACTTAATCAATAAGGCCAAATGGCTTTCTTGAACCAATACTGATTGAACCAATAAAGGCACAGTTATGGACAGCCCCCTACGCAGTTTTGCATCATTATACAGTACAACTTTTTTAATGGTGCTTGCAGCAGGTTTACTAACAACCTATTTAGGCTTAAGACTTACCACAATGGAAGTCCCGCAAATATGGATTGGCGGCATGATGTCAGCCTACTATATTGGCCTTGTATTTGGCTCTAAAGTGGGTCATAAACTCATTGCACAAGTGGGTCATATTCGAGCCTTTGTGGCTTGTGCTGGGGTTGTCACTGCGTCGGCTCTTGGCCATGCGCTTATAGACAACTTAACTGTGTGGATAGTACTGCGTCTTGCGGTTGGTATGGGCATGATGTGCCAGTATATGGTATTAGAAAGCTGGCTGAATGAACAAGCTGAGACAAATCAACGTGGTACCGTGTTTGCCAGTTATATGATTGTATCTTACTTAGGGTTAATGGCGGGTCAAGGTGCAATTAGTTTATATCCTGAT
The DNA here is from genome assembly GCF_006385555.1 of Shewanella polaris. Classification (NCBI taxonomy): domain Bacteria; kingdom Pseudomonadati; phylum Pseudomonadota; class Gammaproteobacteria; order Alteromonadales; family Shewanellaceae; genus Shewanella; species Shewanella polaris. Next base: position 3,992,805 of record NZ_CP041036.1, read on the forward strand.
TTAGGTTTAGAACCATTACTGTTAATTGCCATCTGTTTTTCATTATGTATTGTGCCTATAGCAATCACTCGTAGAATTCACCCAGAGCCGTTAACGCCAGCACCATTACAAATGGGTCATTATTGGAAACGAGCACCTCAAGCACTGACGACGATCGCATTAGGCAGTATGATTGTAGGTTGTTTTTATGGTTTGGCGCCCTCTTACGCTACAGCCATAGGTATTGATCCTGAACACGTTGCACTCTATATGTCTTGTACCATTTTTGCAGGATTGTTGGCCCAATGGCCAATGGGTAAATTGTCAGATATTATCTCTCGTAGCTTATTGATTCGAATTAACTGCACGCTATTAGGCTTTATCGTGTTAATTATTTCTATCGTCCCCTTTCACTCAGTGTATTCGTTAATATTAACTGGTTTATTTGGTATTTTAGCGTTCACCTTGTACCCATTAGCAACCGCATTAGCTAATTCACGCGTTGATCAACATGAACGAGTGGGATTATCAGCCACCATATTAGTGACTTTCGGGATCGGTGCAAGTATTGGTCCTTTGGTCGCATCTGGCTTAATGCAAGTTATGGGTGACCAGATGCTGTATGGATTTATGGCTATCTGCTCGTTTACCTTATTGGCGAGGCTCATGTGGATAAATCTACGTCAAAAAGCTGAACAGACTATTACTGCAGATTACGTGATGGCAGGTGGTGATATGGTCAGTTCGCCGTTGGCAGCATCATTCGATCCACGTGTTGATGTTGACATGGTTAATGAGCAAATGATCCACCCCGCTGAAGATGCATTTGATATCACTCCAGATTCAGACAATGAAGAGTTAGATAGTAGCAATACACAAACAGATGATACTGCTGATGCTAGCCCAGCTAATGCTAACACGGTAAGTAATGAGCAGGTTGAGCATAAGATATTGGATGATGAGGATGTCGATAACGAAATTGGTGGACGCTAATATTATTTATTTAAATAAGCTCTACTATGAATAGAGTAGATTGCTAACCCGTCCCTCCTCAATATTGAACATAAAAAAACGGCGATAAATATCGCCGTTTTTTATTAATATTGATAGCAATTAGCCGACAGTTAAATGGTTAACTTAAACGCTGTCTGACCGCTTCAAATAAACAAACACCCGTCGCAACCGACACGTTAAGACTCGACACACTTCCGGCCATTGGGATTGACACCAATGAATCGCAGCCTTCTCGCGATAATCGGCGTAAACCTTTATCTTCGGCACCCATGGCAATCGCTAAAGGCCCTTTAAGATCGGCCTGATATACATTGCCATCAGCTTCACCAGCCGTGCCGACAATCCAAACACCTTTGTCTTGCAGGTGACGCATAGTACGAGCAAGGTTAGTAACTTGAAATAATGGAATCGTTTCTGCTGCGCCACAAGCGACTTTACTGACTGTTGAAGTAAGTCCGACAGAATTATCTTTTGGTACAATAACTCCGTGCACCCCTGCAGCATCAGCATTACGCAAACATGCGCCGAGGTTATGTGGATCTGTTACACCGTCTAGAATCAATAAAAAAGGCACAGCCGTTTTATCAAGTAATGCATCTAAATCACTTTCAATCAAAGGTTTAACCGCCTTCACGCGCGCGACAATACCTTGATGTTGTGAACTACCCGCTTTGTCATCTAACACTTTACGAGCTGCACGTTGCAATGTTGTACCAAAGCTTGATGCTATATTAATCAGTGGCGTTAAGCGCTCGTCATCACGGCCTTGTAATAGCCAAAGTTCAATGACGCGTTCAGGGCTGTTATCTAACAAGGCTTGAACGGCATGAATGCCAAAAATGGTATCTTGTTTTTTCATTTAATTACTTTCTCTTGCTGCGCTTGGCAGGGGTTTTCTTAACGCTAGAATCCGGTTTTGCAGCATCAGTTTTTTGAGCTACAGCAGCAGGTTTGGCCGCTGGAGATGAAGCTTTCCCACTTGAACGACGTTTGCTGGGCTTAGGCTTATCTGACTTAGGCTTATCTGACTTAGGTTTGTCAGACTTAGCTTTATCAGATTTAGGTTTATCAGACTTTGCAGACGATTTACCTCGAGCCGATTTAGCCCCTTCAGCATTCACTCGTTCACGAGCCGTTGAAGACTTGCTGCCTTTGCGTGCAGGTTTACCCGCACTCTTACTGTTGTCACCCACCATCAACAGGTCAATTTGACGATCATCAAGATTGACCGCGGCAACTTTAACCGTCACTGCATCACCTACTTGATATACTTGGCGAGTATTTTCACCAATTAATCGCTGACGCATAGGATCAAATTGATAGTAATCACTTGCTAGACTTGAAATGTGTACCAGTCCATCAATAAATAACTCATTTAGTCTGACAAACAATCCAAAGCTGGTGACGGAGGCAATAACCGCATCGAATGTATCGCCGACATGATCTTGCATATATTCACATTTAAGCCAGTCACTCACATCGCGAGTTGCTTCATCTGCGCGACGCTCGGTGGTTGAACACTCTTCACCTAATGCATCTAATTCTTCAATTTGATAGAGATAACCGCCATCTTGAGTCCACTTATCGTGAACATCACCTTGTTCTTTTGCGAGCAAATATTTAATCACTCGATGTAACACTAAATCAGGGTAACGACGAATTGGCGAGGTGAAATGCGAATAAGCTTCTAATGCCAAACCAAAGTGGCCTTCGTTATCTGGGCTATAGATTGCTTGGCGCATTGAGCGCAATAACATCACTTGAATCAGCTCAAAGTCTGGACGGTCGGCAATTTTCAACATCAAATTTTGATAATCAGTCGGTGTCGGTTCTAGTCCGCCATCCATGCTTAAGCCACGTTCGGCAAGAAACTCTTTAAAATTAGCCAGTTTTTGCTCTGATGGTGCTTCATGAACACGGTATAACACTTCGCCTTTGTGTTTTTTGACAAACTTTGCCGAAGCCACGTTAGCTAAAATCATGCATTCTTCGATGATTTTATGTGCTTGGTTACGGCCTCTTGGGACGATTTTGTCAATTTTACGCTGCTCATTAAATATAAACTGCGTTTCTAATGTTTCAAAAGCAATCGCACCACGCTCTGCACGTCGTTCATCTAAGATAAGATATAACGACTGCAAACATAATAAATGTGGGAATAACGCTTCATGCTCAGGAGCTATAGGTCCGCCTTCCAGCATCGCGGCTACTTGGGTATAAGTAAAACGGGCATGAGAGTGCATTACCGCAGGATAAAACTTAGTGCCAGAGAGCTTACCCGCAGCAGAAATGGTCATCTCGGCCACCATGCATAAACGATCAACATGCGGTTTTAAAGAACATAAACCGTTAGATATTTTCTCAGGCAACATTGGAATAACTTGCGACGGGAAATATACCGAGTTACCACGAGCGCGCGCTTCTGTATCTAATGCAGAATCAGTGCGAACATAATGGCTCACGTCAGCAATCGCTACCCATAAACGCCAGCCACCAGTTGGTTTTGCTTCGGCATAGACAGCATCATCAAAGTCACGGGCATCTTCGCCGTCAATAGTGACCAGCGGTAAATGACGCAAATCAACGCGACCTAGCTTATCTTCTTCAGGGACTTCATCAGGAATACGCTTGAGTTTTTTCTCTATAATTGCTGACCAAGTGTGCGGTAAATCGTAATTACGCAACGCAATTTCAATTTCCATACCCGGGGCCATCGTCTTACCCAAAACTTCAGTTACTTTGGCTGCTGCTTTAACAAAACGACCAGGACGACGGGTTAATTCAACCACGACAACATCACCGGCGCGAGCGCCTAGTGTATCTTCGCTGGCGATTAATATTTCTTGAGTAATACGCCTATCATCAGCAATCACAAAACCCATGCCGCCGTCGACATGGTAACGTCCGACTAAAGCTGCAGTGCGTTGTTGAACTAATCGCACGATGCGTGCTTCACGACGGCCACGACGATCGGTGCCCGCTTTTTGCGCTAAAACTTTATCGCCATGGAAATACATCAACATGTCGCGATTGTTAATAAATAAGTCGTCACCACCTTCATCTGGCTTAAAAAAGCCAAAGCCATCACGATGACCAATAACGGTGCCAGACAATAAATCCATGCGCTCAGGCAAGCCATAGCTTTGGCCACGAGTGAATACTAATTGGCCATCTCGCTCCATTGCGCGCAAGCGACGACGAAGCGCCTCTAATGGCTCTTCTTCAGTAATTTTTAATGCTTCGGCAATTTTATCGCGGCTAACTGGTGACTTTTGCGCTCGCAAGTATTCTAAAATATACTCACGACTAGGGATTGGATTGTCGTACTTGTCTTGTTCTCTATCAAAATGAGGATCGTTGATCATTCAATTTCCAAATAATTCGCTCCATATCGTGGAGCCTTTAACGGGTACAGTTACGGCCGCTGTGCTCTTGCCACTATGCTGGCAGGCATTTTTGCAGCAAGCATCTGCAATAAAGACGAAGCCTTTTTCTGTTGGGCGTCGTCGTTAAATATACTGTTATATAACCAATGATAGCCAAGTTCATAATCAGCAGGACTTCCATAGCCTTCACCAAATAAACGAACCAACATCATTTGTGCAGTTAAATCCCCATTAGCTGCCGCAGGCAATATATATTGCACTGCTCGGTTGGGGTCTTTAACCACTAGTTTACCGCGATAATAATAATCTGCCAATTTTACCATCGCTGCAGCACTACCTTGTTCTGCGGAGGTTTGCAATAGCGCCATACCGCGAGAAGGATGCGCTTTAACACACACGCCATGGTTGAGCATTTCTCCCCATAAAAACTGATACATGGGTTGCTGTAATACTTCAGCGCGGGCCTCAATGTCTTGAACCAACTGGCAATCGTCAGCCTTTACACGTTGTAGATATTGATTTGAGCGGATGAGCGAAATCAATTGTTGATCGCTATAAATATCGACAGCTTCTGTAACAGCAAACACATTGGCAGAAACAACACTCAACAACAATAAACTGATACGCAACATAAGGATTCTCTATGACACTTAGATGTCTTATCCATCGGCAGTATAGCGTATTTCTTGAGGATAAGCAGTTACAGCAGTTAATTACACTCATTAAAAAGGCCGCTTATTGCGGCCTTTTAATCTTACTTGAACGGATTAACCAAAATCATGGTTTCATTTCGGTCCGGACCGGTAGAGATAATATCAATAGGCGTTTCTAATAGCGCTTCGAGACGTTTGATATAGTTAATTGCGGCGGGAGGCAATTGATCGATGCTTGTAGCACCAAAGGTATTTTCACTCCAACCAGGCATGGTTTCATAAATTGGGGTAACTAAATCATAACCTTCTGCAGCCAAAGGAGTCACCTTTGAAACCGTTCCATCAGGAGATTGATAGCCAACACAAATCTTAACTTCTTTTAGACCGTCTAAAACATCTAATTTGGTTAAGCAAAAACCACTAACACTATTGATTTGAACTGCACGGCGCATTGCCACAGCATCTAACCAACCAGGACGACGTTTGCGACCTGTTGTAGCACCAAATTCTTGGCCTTTCTCACCCAGATAATCACCAATTTCATTGGCAAGTTCTGTTGGGAATGGACCCGCACCGACACGAGTTGTGTACGCTTTCATGATGCCTAGGACATAATCTAGATGACGAGGCCCAAAACCTGAACCCGTCGCAACACCACCAGCAGTAGTATTTGATGAAGTTACAAATGGATATGTACCGTGGTCGATATCCAATAATGTACCTTGAGCACCTTCAAATAGAATTGGCTCACCCGCTTTACGCGCAACATCAAGCAATTCGCTGACATCAGTACACATGCTCTTCAGATAATCAGCAATGGCTAATGCATCATCAAGTGTTTGTTGATAATCAACAGCTTCTACATGGTAGTACTCAGTTAGCATGAAGTTATGATATTTCATGACTTCTTTTAACTTAATTGCAAAAAGTTCTGCATTAAACAAATCACCAATGCGTAAACCGCGACGAGAGACTTTGTCTTCATATGCAGGACCAATACCACGTCCAGTTGTACCGATGGCTTGATTACCGCGAGCTTTCTCACGAGCAACATCTAATGCACAATGGAACGGAAGGATAAGTGGACATGCTTCAGAAATGAGCAAACGCTCTTCTACAGGTACACCGCGTTCTTTAAGCATGTTGATTTCTTTCAACAACGCGTCAGGAGCGACGACCACACCATTACCGATAATACATTTTACGTTATCACGTAAAATGCCTGACGGAATAAGATGAAGAACGGTTTTGTCACCATCAATGACCAAAGTATGACCAGCATTATGGCCGCCTTGGTAACGAACTACGTATTTTGCCTGTTCTGTTAAAAGGTCGACAATTTTACCTTTACCTTCGTCACCCCATTGAGTGCCGAGTACGACTACATTTTTACCCATTATTAGCTGCAACATCTTGTGGTATAAAATGGAATTTTAACAGATTTTAGGGGGTTATAGGCAAGTTTTTTATTGAAAAATTATCAATAAAATCACTCCAGCAGTCACTAAGCTGCCACCTAAGCGTCTGAGAACATTTTGCTTTTGTGCAGAAAGCTCTAATAAATATTTTTGCCACTTGTTAGGGAAAAGTAATGGACCAAGCCCTTCAAGTATTAAAACCAAGCCAAATGCGGTCATTAATAGTTGTATATTCATGTTTTAGCTTCTCTTAAATTGTCACGTTAAGCCGATGTTTCACTACAATCTGTTGTTTTATAGAACACCATAGTTCTAGATATAGAACAATGTTGTCCATTTTTTTATTGCCTTGTTGTATTAAGGAACAACCATTCTTTCAACAATCCGCCTCAAACTGAAAAATCTCAGTGGCTTGGATTGATCACATCATTAATGAAATTGGTATAAACCATAAATTTTAGGCAATAAAAAACCCAGCATACGCTGGGTTTTTTGAATCCAAAAAACGAATTAACGCTTAGAGAATTGTGGCTTACGACGTGCTTTACGTAGACCAACTTTCTTACGTTCAACTTTACGTGCATCACGGGTAACAAAACCAGCGGTACGTAGAGCAGGACGTAAAGCTTCATCTAGTTGCAATAATGCACGGGTAATACCGTGACGAATTGCACCAGCTTGGCCAGTAGTACCACCGCCCTTAACAGTTACATAGATGTCTAACTTATCAGTCATTTCAACTAATTCTAATGGTTGACGAACAACCATACGAGCAGTTTCACGACCAAAATATACATCCAAAGGACGTTGGTTTACAACGATATTGCCACTACCTGCTTTAGCGAAAACGCGAGCTGTAGATGTTTTGCGACGGCCAGTGCCGTAGTACTGAGTTGCAGACATTTGCTTACTCCTCCCGTTTAGATATCAAGAACTTGTGGTTGTTGTGCAGCGTGGTTATGTTCTGTGCCAGCGTAAACTTTAAGTTTACGGAACATGGCACGGCCCAAAGGACCTTTTGGTAACATACCCTTAACTGCTTTCTCGATGATCATTTCAGGCTTATGAGCTTGAAGCTTCTCAAAGCTGATTTGCTTAATGCCACCAATGAAGCCTGAATGAGAGTAGTAGATCTTACCGGCTGCTTTATTACCAGTTACAGTCACTTTTTCAGCATTGATAACGATGATATAATCACCAGTGTCAACGTGTGGAGTGTATTCTGGCTTATGCTTGCCACGTAAGCGAGTTGCGATTTCAGTTGCGATACGACCTAAAGTTTTGCCTTCAGCGTCAACAACAAACCAGTCACGAGTTACAGTTTCTGGTGTAGCAGTAAAAGTCTTCATTATTACAAAAACCCAAAGTTAATTTTCTGTCTCACATGCTGACTGCAGGTTGCAATCAACACAAAATTACCGATTCTTGCCCCTTCGAACACGAATATTGGCTTACAACTTCCGCCCAAATTGGCGGATTAACGCGGGCAGGTCGCAGATTATACGCAAAGCCACAGCAAAGATCACCTGATTTTTAATAATATTTGAAATAAACTACTCTTTATCTGTTTAACAAAATCTGCCTAACTTTTTTAAAAAAATACAGTTAAAAAATACAGTTAAAAAATACCACTAACAGTCTATGCTAAATGCTCTAGCGCAAGATATTCTTTCGATTGCATTTCAATTAGCCTTGAACGACAGCGTCTGAATTCAAAACTTAGCAGACCATCGGTATAAATTTGTTCCAATTCCACTTGGGCTGAAATAATTAGTTTGACATTTCTTTCATAGAATTCATCGACCATGGCCAAAAAGCGCCTGGCGATATCATCACCTGTTTGCTGTGATCCCATTTGCTCTAAACCACTCACCAGTACAGTATGATAAAGACAGGCCAGCTCCATATAATCTCGTTGTGAACGAGGCCCATCACACAAGTCTCTAAAGTTTATTAGCAATATACCTTGTGATTGTTGGCGAATGGTAATTGCACGGCCATCGACCTCTATCGGCGCTACCAGCCTTTCAGATTCTGTCGCGAGTTGGTCAAAGTAATGCAATAAATTGATGTCAGCTTGTTTATCGAGTGGGTAATGATAAATTTCAGCCTGCTCTAGGGTGCGTAGGCGATAATCAATCCCTGAATCGACATTTAAGATTTCACAATGTTGATTAATTAATGCAATTGCAGGTAAAAAACGTACTCGTTGTAAGCCATTTTTATACAATTCATCAGGAATGATGTTTGAGGTCGCGACCAGTGTCACCCCTTCTTTGAATAATGCTTGGAATAAGGTACCCAACAACATGGCATCGGTAATGTCAGAAACAAAGAACTCATCAAAGCAGATCACTTGATATTGTGATGCCATTTTTTTTGCCATCGTCAAAAGTGGATCTTGCACGCCTTTAAGCTCACCTAAGTCATGATGAATTTGATGCATAAAACGGTGAAAGTGAGCCCGTAACTTACGATCACCAGGTAGAGCATCAAAAAAAATATCCATCAGGTAGGTTTTCCCGCGCCCGACCCCACCCCATAAATACAAACCTTTTACAGGTTCTGATGTTGACTTCACGCCAAAGGAAGCAAACAATTTACTCATACCTGATACAGGTTTCGCGGCGATAATTAATTCATCATAGACACGCTGTAGTGACTTAACAGCCTGTTCTTGTGCGGCATCATGTGAAAAATCATCTCGGGTAAGGTCTTGCTGATAATGCTGCCAAGGGGTTAACTGCGACACGATTACGACTCTCTTACATAAAATAATTGCTGTTAATAATAACATTAAATAACTAGGGCCTGTTGATCTTTCAAGGTTGTTTTTGCAGCGAATTATTGGTCATTTGTACAAGGCAGAGACTTTGTGGTGTAGTTATTCTACATAAAAAGTCGATAACGCAGTAAAAATGACCAACAAACGCTGCCCGAAGGGTTCGGCTAAAAACGTTTTACTCTTTGTTGAGCGAATTTAGCTTAGATTGCTAGGCAGCAATCCGCTCGCCTCGATTAAAACGTTTTTATCTCGAACAAAATTTAACCTGCAAAGATCAACAGACCCTAATACGAGTAATGGCTTCAAAGGAGCAAATTAACCTTTGTTAATAAAAATGGAACTAACATAAGCCCCATTACTCTGATTGGTTAACGTTAACTTGCTTATTATTTACTTATATTTGTATCGACTTGCTTGCCAATAGAGACGACATTAAAGAACTCTCGACAGTGCATTCGTAAAATTGATTAACGATATTTAACTTTGAAATCATGCCATCAAGCCACATATTTTATGTTAACTCGCTTGAATGTATACAGGAGCTATCCATAGATGAAAACCAAATTAAGCTTACTTTCTGCTGCACTATTAACGGCATCATTAGTCATGACCCCCACCATCTCGCTGGCGGCAATCCCTCAAGCAGTTGACGGTCAAGCAATTCCGAGTTTAGCCCCCATGTTAGAACAGACAACACCAGCGGTAGTGTCTGTAGCAGTATCAGGCACTCAAGTATCAAAGCAACGAGTACCTGATGTATTTCGTTATTTCTTTGGCCCCAATGCACCGCAAGAACAAGTTCAAGAACGCCCTTTTAGAGGTTTAGGCTCAGGCGTTATTATTGATGCAGATAAAGGCTACATCATTACGAATAACCATGTCATTAATGGTGCCGACGATATTCAAATTGGTTTACATGACGGCCGCGAAGTAAAAGCTAAGCTGATTGGGACGGATAAAGAATCTGATATCGCATTACTGCAAATAGAAGCCAAAAATTTAGTCGCTATTAAACAAACCGATTCAGATGAAATACGTGTTGGTGATTTTGCAGTAGCCATTGGTAACCCATTTGGACTTGGTCAAACAGTGACCTCGGGGATTGTTAGTGCATTAGGCCGCAGCGGCTTAGGCATTGAAATGCTGGAAAACTTTATCCAAACAGATGCTGCTATAAATAGCGGCAACTCAGGTGGTGCATTAGTCAATTTAAAAGGTGAGCTAATCGGAATAAACACCGCAATTGTCGCCCCTAATGGTGGTAACGTTGGTATTGGTTTCGCTATCCCAGCCAATATGGTGCATAACCTTGTTGAGCAAATTATTGAACATGGTGAAGTGAGACGAGGAGTACTAGGAGTATCTGGACGCGATCTTGATAATGAACTAGCCAAAGCCTTTGGTTTAGATACTCAACATGGTGGCTTTGTAAATGAAGTTATGCCGAAAAGTGCAGCCGACAAAGCTGGACTCAAAGCAGGTGATATTATTGTCAGTCTTAACGGCCGTAATATTAAAACCTTCCAAGAATTACGTGCCAAAGTTGCCACTATGGGTGCTGGAGCAGAAGTGGAGTTTGGTATTATTCGTGACGGTGATAAAAAGACCATTAAAGCGACCTTAGGGGAAGCTGATAAAGTCGAAGCTGAAGCGGGTAGCGTGCATCCTATGTTACAAGGTGCCACATTAGAAGACAGCAAAAAAGGGATTGAGATTACTGAAATTGCTCAAGGTTCACCAGCTGCAATGAGCGGCTTAGAAAAAGGTGATTTAATTGTGGGACTAAACCGTACCAAGGTCTCGAGCCTTAAAGCATTAAAAGAATTACTGAAAGAAAATAAAAACTCAGTAGCACTTAAGATATTGCGTGACAACAATTTGCTCTACCTTGTTTTACGCTAATATTGTCAATCTACTAGGGTATGCATTACGATAATCATCATATTATTGAATGTGATATCAGTTATAGAATCAAGCATCGATCAACCTTTGGTCGGTGCTTATTTATTTGAGCTATGTTAATATAGCGTCCATTTTTTTTAACAATTATTCAAGCCATGAACCTAAAAGACACGTCCATCTATATAATTAAAGCTGTGGTATTTGGTCTCATCATGGCTGCTGTTTTTCTCGTCATCACCACTCTGACACAAAACTCGTCGTTCAATCATAACCTAGCAAATGTGGGCAATAGTGGCTCAGAATTATCTTTTGCAAAGGCGGTTCGCCGCGCAGCCCCAGCTGTAGCAAACATTTATAGCCTTAGTATTGATCAGCGTAACCCACTTAATACCAGTTCACTCCAAGGTCTAGGCTCTGGAGTACTTATGAGTAAAGAAGGCTATGTGCTGACGAATTACCATGTGATCAAAAAAGCCGATGAAATTGTTATTGCGCTGCAAGATGGACGTAAATTTACTGCTGAAGTCGTTGGTTCCGATCCTGAAACTGATTTAGCCGTATTAAAAATTGAAGGTGACAATTTACCTATCGTACCCGTTAACCTAGATAAACCAGCTCAAGTAGGTGATGTCGTATTAGCAATTGGTAATCCGTATAATATTGGCCAAACTATTACCCAAGGAATTATCAGTGCAACAGGACGTAGCGGCTTAAGTTCAGGCTATTTAGACTTCTTACAGACAGATGCTGCCATTAATGCAGGCAATTCAGGTGGTGCATTAATCGATACCGGTGGTGAATTAATTGGTATCAACACTGCGGCATTTCAGGTAGGTGGAGATAATGGCGGTAATGGAATTAGCTTTGCGATCCCAATAAAGCTAGCCCACAGTATTATGGATAAATTGATTAAGCATGGCCGGGTTATCCGTGGTGCGTTAGGTATTTCAGGCGAGCCATTAAATCCTGTAATGGCGCAGATACTCAACCTTCCGGATTTGAAAGGGGTATTAGTAACAGGTATTGATCCTGACGGACCGGCTGCTCGCGCACGTTTGATGCCTAGAGATGTTATAACTCAATATAATGATGAAGATGTTCCTGGTGTTGAAATGTTAATGGACAGAATTGCAGAAACAACACCTGGCACCAAGGTGAATATGACCATTATACGTGAAGGTAAACAACAAATACTGCCAGTGATTATTACTGAAAAAGTCACTATGCCAGAGTAGATGCCTCCTCAAAAATAGCAAAAAAGCCATTCATTTGAATGGCTTTTTTTAGTCATAATCAATAGTGATGATTATTTCACTCGAACAATTTAATACAACTATTTGACTCGAACGACTTCAGCACCCAAGCCTTGGAACTTAGCTTCTATATGCTCGTAACCACGATCAAGATGATAAATACGATCAACAGTTGTAATACCATCCGCTACTAAGCCAGCAATAACTAAGCTGGCAGAAGCACGTAAATCTGTCGCCATCACTTGTGCGCCATTTAAGCGTTCAATCCCATGAATAATGCAAGTATTCCCTTCCAGTTCTATGTTAGCTCCCATACGGCTTAACTCAGGTACATGCATAAAACGATTCTCAAAAATCGTTTCAGTAACACGACCCGTACCTTCAGCAAGTGCATTTAACACACAAAATTGCGCTTGCATATCTGTCGGAAATGCTGGGTAAGGGGCAGTTTTAATGTTAACGGATTTTGGACGTTGACCTTTCATATCAAGTTCAATCCAATCGTCACCCGTTGTTATCTCCGCGCCGGCATCTTCAAGCTTAGATAAAACCGCTTCTAATGCACTTGGATCTGCAGATACACAGCGAATTTTGCCACGAGTGACTGCAGCAGCAACAAGAAATGAACCCGTTTCGATGCGATCAGGCATCACACGATATTCACACCCCGTTAAACGCTCTACACCTTCAATCTTTAATGTTGCTGTACCTACACCAGTGATTTTTGCCCCCATAGCAATTAGGCAGTGGACTAAATCTGTGACTTCTGGCTCGCGAGCAGCATTTTCAATAACCGTAGTGCCGTCTGCTAATGCTGCTGCCATAAGCAAGTTTTCAGTGGCACCTACGCTAACCATATCCATAAAGATATGTGCGCCTTTTAGGCGGCCATCAACACGGGCTTTAATGTAGCCTTCTTTGACTTCAATCTTAGCGCCCATTAACTCTAAACCGTGCAAATGTAGATTAACGGGACGTGCACCAATAGCACAACCGCCAGGTAATGAAACATCTGCCGTGCCATAACGAGCAAGCAAAGGCCCTAAAATAAGAATAGAAGCACGCATTGTTTTAACTAAATCATAAGGTGCACAGTATTCATTTAAATTAGTGGTTGAAATGCGAATACGGCTCCCACCTAAATCTTCAACCTCAGCACCTAAACAACGTAGTAATTCGCAACTGGTGATCACGTCACGAAGGTTAGGTACATTTGATACAATAAAATCTGTTTCCGCGAGTACGCCAGCCATTAAAATAGGCAATGCTGCGTTTTTTGCACCAGAGATCACGACTTCACCAGTTAAAGGCTTACTGGCTTTTATAGTTAATTTATCCACAGTGAGTCTCTGTTGTTACATATTGAAAAGTTTTTCACGCTTCCACTGAGTCGGCGTAAAAGTTTTAATCGTTAATGCGTGCAATTCGCCGTTGGCAATTTGTTCAGCTAAAGGGGCATAAATCGCCTGTTGCTGCTTTACGCGGCTCATGCCGTCAAAACATTCGCCAACGGCAACCACTTTATAATGGCTGCCATCTGTGGTCACATGCGCTTCAGTAAGCGATAATGCTTCTGTTAAAATTTGTTCAATAACGTTACATTCCATGAAATCAATTACCTTTACTATTCGATACAAAATTTAGTTAAAAAAAGCGCTTAAATCATAAAGCTCAATTATTTTTTTGAGCTGATCACTTGGGTTTACCAATTGACGTAACACATTTGTTTCATGACCATCTGAAACATGTAGTGTGATAAACGCGACTAACAATGCAACACCTGCACTGTCAGCATATTCTAAGGATGATAAGTCTATCACTTGAGTTGATGCAGTAAACAATTCATGACGTTTAGGCCACAATTGTTTCACCTCATCTTGCGTTAAACGGCCGCTGACGATGCAACGTTGCTCTTGTTGATTAAAGGTAATCACGCCGCCACAGCTTCTTTTTTTGGTTCGCGATCAATTTTCTGCTGGGTTTTATCATTCAGCATGGTAATCACAGCTTCAATACCTTGTTGGCGAATTAAATTAGATATCTCAGATTGTTTAGTGGCTAATAAGCTCACACCTTCTGCGATTAAATCAAATGCTTTCCAAGAATCGTCTTTCAAACGACGCGTTTTAAATTGAATTTTAATCGGTGGACGCCCTTGCTCAATAACCTGAACGTTAACCTCCACAATTTTTTCATTACTAAAGTCACTTGACGGATCAAAGGCGACAGTTTGATTTGTGTATTCTGTTAATGCCTGCGCATAGGTTGCTACTAAATATCCTTCAAATGCATCAACAAAACGATTACGCTGATCAACAGTAGTATCTTTTAAATACTGCCCCATCACTTTATAAGCGGCATATTTATAATCAACGTAAGGCATAAGCTCTTCACGAACAATGACTTTTAGGTAACCTAAATCATTATTGATTAATTCTTTATCTGTTTTAAATCGATCAAAAGTCATATTCGCGACTTGCTGGATCATGACATAAGGATCATGAGTGTTCACCTCATCATTAGCCGCTACCGCAGCTTGACTGATAACAGCACTGCCAAATAGACCTAAAGCAATAACACGACAAAAAAACGTTTTCATAATAGCGTTCCTATTTACCTTTAGACGACATACTAAATAAAAGCTGACCAATTAAATCTTCTAAAACCAATGCTCCGTGTGTGTCTTCTACTTTATCCCCATCGGCAAGCATCGAAATGTCATCGTCCATAAACCCAGGTGTTAAGCCAATAAATTGTTCCCCAAGCAACCCAGAAGTCAAAATAGCTAAACTGCTTGTTTCGGGGAATTGATTGTAACGTTTGTCTATTGTTAAGGTTACAATCGGCTCTAGTTTCTTACTATCAAGGGTAATATCAGTCACACGACCAATCACTACACCACCGACTTTGACGGGTGAACGTACTTTTAAGCCGCCAATATTATTAAACTCAGCCACTAATGCATAAGTCTGGTCATTAGATTTCACTTCAATATTAGCTACGTTGAATACTAATACGCAAAATGCCAATAAACCTGACAATAAAAACACGCCCACCAATAATTCTACTTTCCGTGTCAACATACTCTTAAACCACTTTAGTTAATCTAAACAATGAAAAAATCTTAATTTCCGAACATGATTGCCGTAAGCAAAAAGTCCAACGCTAAAACAGCTAAGCTTGCCTGCACAACCGTTGAGGTTGTCGCACGACTAATGCCTTCTGGGTTTGGTTGAACTTCATAACCTCTATACAAGGCTATCCATGTCACCACCACACCAAAAACAACACTTTTTATCAAACTGTTAACAATATCTTTTCGCCACTCAACAGATGCTTCCAGAATAGACCAAAACGCACCACTATCAATACCTTTCCATTCAACACCCACTAAGTAGCCGCCCCAAATACCCACTAAACTAAACATTATCGCCAGTAATGGCATGCTGATAACACCAGCCCAAAAACGCGGTGCAATAATTTGTCTTAACGGATCTATCGCCATCATTTCTAGACTCGACAATTGCTCTGTTGATTTCATTAAACCAATTTCGGCCGTTAATGCAGAGCCCGCTCGACCAGCAAATAATAATGCAGCAACAACAGGACCAAGTTCACGTAATAAACTTAAGGCCACCATTGGGCCTAAACTTTCTTCAGTACCAAAATCGACTAAAATATTATATCCCTGTAGGGCTAATACCATGCCAATAAACAAACCCGATACTAAAATGATAACCATAGAACGCACACCAAGCACATAAACCTGCTTAATAATTAATGGTGTACCTTTTTTGATGTTTGGAACACGAACAATTGCACGCCATAACATAATGCCAGCTCGACCATAACCCGACACTAATTTCAGCACATAACTCCCAATATCGGCAACATAATCAATTACACCCACGAAGTAGCTCCTCTTGATAATCCTCAGCAGGATAATGAAATGGCACAGGGCCATCTGGTGCGCCTTGAATAAACTGGATCAGTTGTGGATTGTCAGACTGGCGTAATTGATCTGGTGTTCCATGCGCAATGACCTGTTTATCTGCTATCACATAAACATAATCTGCAATACCCAATACTTCATCTACATCGTGAGAAACCACTACAGAAGTGAGCTTTAGCGAATCGGACAATTTACGAATGAGTTTTACCAACATTCCCATAGAAATAGGATCTTGTCCCGCAAATGGCTCATCATACATCACCATTTCAGGCTCTAACGCAATGGCTCTTGCCAATGCAGCTCTGCGCTGCATTCCACCAGATAACTCACTCGGCATCATATACGCCGCACCTCGAAGTCCTACGGCTTGTAACTTCATCAATACAATGGTGCGGATTATCTCTTCTGGTAATCCAGAATGTTCTCTCAACGCAAATGCGACATTGTCGAATACATTAAGGTCGGTAAACATTGCACCACTTTGAAATAACATACTCATACGTTTACGCAATTGAAAAAGGTCTTTGCGCTTAAGCTTATGCACATCATGACCATCAAACAATACTTGTCCACTGCTAGGCGTTAACTGTCCGCCAATCAATTTTAATAGCGTAGTTTTGCCTATACCGCTTGGCCCCATGATTGCTGTTACTTTGCCTTTAGGGATCGATAAAGAAATATCTTTAAATATCACACGGGAACCATGGCTAAAGGCCATATGGTTAACCTCTACCAAAGGTTTTTCATTTGATTTACTCATATCAGACATTGGCGTTGAGGAGATAACAGCCTTCCTTGAATTAAGTTGAAGCGCAAATTGTACTGTAATTGTCGATTAAGCGACAACTATATCCATGTAACGACATATCATTACAAGAACAATTACTGCTCAATGCTTTCAATTTGATAAAAATCCAGCGAAAATACTCAGCAATTAATGACCACAATCGGAATCACATGCTAGTTAATATCCTAATGTTAATTGTTGGCCTTGCTATTTTAGTTTGGAGTGCAGATAGATTTGTTTACGGCGCAGCCGCTTTTGCACGCAATTTAGGCTTGCCGCCTATGTTAATTGGACTGACTATTGTTGCAATGGGCAGCTCTGCCCCCGAAATGTTTGTCGCCGCAACCGCATCAATGGATGGCATGCGTGATACCGCTATTGGTAACGTGTTGGGCTCCAACATTGCAAACATTACTTTAATTCTAGGATTAACGGCCTTATTTGGGGCTATTGGCGTAGGATCAAAAACCTTAAAACGTGAAATACCACTTATGCTAGCGGCCACAGTTTTCGCTGGTTACACCTTACATGATGGCGTGCTCACGCGTACAGAAGGTAGCATGCTCATCGTGTTACTTTTTCTGCTAATGGGATATTTCATATGGCAAGCGATTAAAGATAAAACACCCGATAACTTAGATACAGAACTTGAATCTGAGATCCCTAAAAATGTTCCAACCTTTCATGCTATCATTTGGCTAACTGTCGGTATTATATTACTTCCGGTTTCAGCCAGTTGGATGGTAGATGGCGCTGTGGGTATTGCAACGTTTTATGGGTTATCTGATCTGGTCATCGGCCTAACCATTATTGCAGTGGGAACAAGCCTTCCAGAATTAGCAGCCTGTATTGCTGGGGTGCTAAAAAAAGAAGACGACCTCGTCATTGGTAATATTGTTGGATCCAACTTATTTAATATTCTTGCAGTGTTGGCACTGCCAGGGTTAATTTCCCCTGGTGAAATAGATGCCTCAGCCAGTGGAAGAGACTTCTATATGGTCTTAGGTACCAGTACTGCATTAGCCGTTTTAGTATTATCTAGTGGTGCCAAACAACAACTAACCCGTTGGCATGGTGCACTATTATTAATCACCTTTATTGCGTACCAAATTGTTGTATTTCAATCTCATTAGATTGGAGCATTAAGGTAAAGTATTAAGTTAAAAGAGAGATTCACATGGTAAATCAAACTCAATTTCGTCAATGGGGCCGTAAAGTCATTGATATTGAAAAAGCTGCCTTAGATAATTTATATCAATACGTGGACTCAGTTGAGTTTGGCCAAGCGTGTGAACTCATCCTACAGTGCAATGGCAAAGTCATTGTTATGGGGATGGGGAAATCGGGTCATATCGGTAATAAAATATCAGCAACTTTTGCCAGTACTGGTACACCGGCATTTTTTGTACACCCAGGAGAAGCCAGTCATGGTGATTTGGGCGCATTAGCAAAAAATGACATTGTGCTCGCCATTTCCAATTCTGGTGAATCAAGTGAAATACTCACCTTGATGCCTGTGATACAGCGCATGGGGGTTCCGGTTATTGCGGTAACGGGCAAGCCAGACTCCAACATGGCACGTTTATCCAAAATCCATTTATGTATTCAGGTTCAAGAAGAAGCTTGTCCACTTGGATTAGCACCAACCTCAAGTACCACTGCAACGTTAGCAATGGGTGATGCATTAGCCATTGCATTATTGCAAGCAAAAGGATTTACTCGTGATGATTTTGCCTTGTCACATCCTGGCGGTTCTTTGGGAAGAAAATTATTGTTGAAAGTAGATGATGTCATGCATAAAGGTGATGATTTACCCATAGTCCATAATGATATTTGTATTACTGAAGCACTTTACGAAATATCCAAAAAAGGTCTTGGCATGACCGCAGTCGTCGATAATGATAATAAGCTAGTGGGTATATTTACCGATGGAGATTTACGTCGTGTCATCGATGCAGAAGTGAACCTGAGAACCACTCCGATAGCACACGTAATGACCAAAAACTGTGTGACCAGTCCTGCTGGTATTTTAGCTGCACAAGCACTGCAAATTATGGATGAAAAAAGCATCAACGGATTGATTGTCGTCAATGAAAAACACCAACCGATCGGGGCATTAAATATGCTCGATATGGTTAAAGCTGGAGTCATTTAATCATGTCAGAATCAACCTCGTTTCGCCAAGGATTATACGGTCCCATCAGTAATGATGTGTGGTTACGCGCTCAAAAAATTAAACTATTAATCTGTGACGTCGACGGTGTATTTTCCGATGGCCGTATTTACCTCAGTAATGCTGGCGAAGAACTGAAAGCCTTTCATACTCGCGATGGCTACGGAGTGCGTTCTATCATCACAAGTGGATTTCATGTAGCTGTGATCACTGGGCGTAAATCCAAAATAGTAGAAAACCGCATGACGGCATTAGGTATTACGCATATTTACCAGGGGATTGACAATAAATCCGAACCTTTTGAGCAACTTATGTCTTTGTATAATGTGAGCGCCGACGAAGTCGCTTACATTGGTGATGACATGGTTGATCTTCCCGTGATGAAAGCCGTAGGACTAGCAGTATGTGTCGGTGATGGCCATCCGTTTGTAAAACAACAATGCCATATGACAACGACCCTAAATGGCGGACACGGTGCACTACGTGAACTGACCGACTTATTACTATTAAGCCAAGATAAATTTGCCACTGCTCATGGTATGAGTATATGAATAGAGTCACGCTAGGTATTGTAGTTTTTTTTGGCCTTGCTTTAATACTATACTGGCAAGCACAAATAAAGCGCAGTGAAATGGAGGCCGTGAAAGTTCGCGGAATTGAGCGTCCAGATTTTATTGCAAATAACCTTCAAACCACTGAATTTAATCAACTCGGTTTTGTAGAAAGTCGAGTCAGTGCCGAGCACATGGAACATTATGCTTCTACTGACGTCACTCACTTTACCAAACCTATCTACCTCATTTATCCTGAAAATGGTAAAGCACAGTGGCAATTAAGTGCAGACCGAGGACGATTAAATAAAAATACCAGCAAAGTCATATTAGAAAATAATGTTATTATTGATGCTATTGATATAGAAGAACCCCTACAATCACTGAGCACCCAAGCCATTACTGTGGATTTAACCACTATGATAGGTACCTCGCAGGAGATGGTGTATATCAAAGGAAAAGGGTTTATTATTCAAGGCTTAGGCCTACATGCAGACTTGAATTCGCAAAAATTATCGCTACTCAGCCAGGTAGAAGGGAAATATGAGCCACATTAATCGTCTCCACACTCGCGCCAATGTTATGTTATTAAGTAGCATACTTTGCCTACTGAGTTTGCCTGCCATGGCTAAACAAGGTGATCTTATGCAGGAGTTAAAAATTGCCGCAGTAAGCCAGTCTGCCGACATTAAAAACAATCAAATTGTCTTTAATGGCCCGGTTACCATTGTTCAAGGCTCGATTAATATCAATGCTGATCAGCTGCGGGCATTTACCCCCGAAAACAGCACCAGTAAAAGACTTATCGCCACTGGTTCGCCGGCAACGTTTTCACAAGAATTAGATGACGGCCAAATAGGTACCGCCAGTGCCGACGAAATTACTTATGATCTTGCCAGCACCACGCTCACATTAATAGGCAATGCCAAGCTTGAGCAATCAGGAAGCCAAGTTACTGGTAACAAAATTAAGTACAATATCAATGCACAAGAGTTGATAGCTGAAAGTACAGGTAAGGGACAAGATCGGGTCATCACGATTATTCAACCTGAAAACTTCCAAGATGAAACCGCGCCGAAGCAAAAACTCCCTGAAATCCCTGTTAACAAGCAGAACAAACAATGACCCAAATAACCTTAACCGCTGAAAATTTAGCTAAAAGCTATAAAGCTCGTCAAGTTGTTAAAGATGTTAGTTTAACGGTTAAAACTGGCCAGATAGTGGGTCTTTTAGGCCCTAATGGGGCGGGTAAAACAACCACATTTTATATGGTTGTCGGCTTAGTAAAAAGCGATAAAGGTCGGATCTTAATTGATAATGACGATCTCACCGCCGATCCAATGCATCTTCGAGCCCGTAAAGGTATTGGTTATTTACCGCAAGAAGCCAGCATTTTTCGTAAGCTCACTGTACACGACAATATTATGGCCGTGTTGCAAACTCGCAAAGAGCTCAACAACGACCAACGAATTGAACAACTTGAGCATTTGCTAGAAGAATTCCACATTACCCACATTCGCGATAATCAAGGCATGTCGTTGTCGGGTGGAGAACGTCGTCGCGTTGAGATTGCACGCGCATTAGCTGCTAATCCAAAATTTATTTTACTCGATGAACCCTTTGCTGGTGTTGATCCTATTTCAGTTATTGATATTAAAAAAATTATCCAACAACTGAAAAGTCGCGGTTTAGGGGTATTAATTACCGACCATAATGTTCGTGAAACGTTAGATGTTTGCGAGCGGGCCTATATTGTTAGCCAAGGTAATTTAATTGCTGAAGGTACACCTGATGAAGTATTGAGCAATCAACAAGTTCGAGCTGTGTACTTAGGTGAACAATTCAAGCTATAGTTAAGTTACGGGTCTTTTAAACTATCTAACTCGTTTTGTTGAACGTTAACTAAATAACGTTAAATGTCATTGATGTATGTAACAATCAATACAGTATTTTAGATTGTCATTTTTATGGAAATCATCTAGGGATAAGCGGTAAATGAAAGCGTCACTCCAACTCAAAATGGGTCAACACTTAACCATGACCCCACAATTGCAGCAGGCTATTCGCTTACTGCAATTATCGTCATTGGAGCTACAGCAAGAAATCCAACAAGCATTGGATTCAAACCCATTGCTTGAAATAGAAGATGAGTTTTCAGAAGCAAAAAACTCCGCAAAAGAAAATCGAGACCAAGCTGATACCGACTTTAGTGACAACAGCAGCGTTAATAAAGAAAAAGACACCTCTACAGTTGACACTGCAGAGTCTATAACCAAAGAAACCATGGATGATCTAGCCATGGATACGACATGGGACGAAGTGTATACCGCCTCCCCAATGTCAGGTTCAGGCAGTGCGAGCATGCGCGACGATGACATGCCATTCCAAGGTGAAACCACTGAAGGTCTGTATGAGCATTTAGAATGGCAAAAAAATCTTACTCCCTTTTCTGAGACCGATTTAGCAATTGCCACCGCTATCATTGATGCTATTGATGAACAAGGTTATTTAACCCAAAGTACCGAAGATATTCTCGAAGCAATGGGCGATGAAACCGTTGAACTAGATGAAGTTGAAGCCGTATTAAAGCGCATTCAACACTTTGATCCTGTTGGTGTAGCGGCTAGAGATTTAAGCGAGTGCTTATTCATCCAATTAGCGCAATATGCCAACACAACCCCCCATATTGATAATGCTCGTCTGCTGATTAAAGACTATTTAGATTTAATTGCCGGGCGTGATTTTAGATTGTTAATGCGTAAAACAAAGCTAAAAGAAAACGAGTTGCGTGACGCTATCACCCTAATCCAGTCACTTAATCCTCGTCCAGGTTTATTAATTACTGCCGTAGATGACGAATACGTCATACCCGATGTTACGGTACTAAAGAAAAATGGCCGATGGGTTGTAGAGTTAAATCCTGACAACATGCCAAAAATTGGCGTTAATCAACAATACGCCGCCATGGCGCGAAGCAGTAAAAATCCGTCGGATAGTCAATTTATTCGAGGCCACTTGCAAGAAGCTAAATGGTTTATTAAAAGTATTGAAAGCCGTAACGACACATTACTCAAAGTGGCCAATTGCATTGTACAATTTCAACAAGGTTTCTTTGAATATGGCGAAGAAGCCATGAAACCAATGGTATTAAATGATATCGCTGAAGCTGTAGAAATGCATGAATCAACCATTTCACGGGTGACTACCCAAAAATACATGCACACCCCACGAGGACTGTTTGAACTAAAATACTTCTTCTCTAGCCATGTCAGCACTGACGATGGCGGTGAATGTTCATCTACTGCAATTCGTGCTTTTATCAAAAAATTAGTTGCTGCAGAAAACCAGCAAAAACCGCTGAGTGACAGTAAAATGGCCCAACTTCTGGCTGAACAGGGCATAAACGTTGCTCGTCGTACCATTGCAAAATATCGTGAAGCAATGATGATTCCACCGTCTAACCAACGTAAGAGTTTATAACCTACAAGGCAACGGAATATATTCATGATAAATTTTCAAAGCTTGAACGACACTCCGATCAGAGCCATAATGCAAACGTTGCGCTCAATGTATAAAAGTTACAACAAAGATCAAAAGCCAGTAAAATCACAGATGGCATAGTGATGTTTGCCATGTCAGAATGTACTGATATGTATACTGCAATAGACGCCCTGATCGATAAGCTCAACCGTCAGGTAATTAAACACCAACAGAAGTATACACAACACTAACGATGGAACTTTGTACCATTCTGCGACCGGAGTGCACTACCTGTGCCACCCCGGGCAGTAAGAAAAAAGTACTGGAACTCATCAGCAACTTAGTCGCTGCCCAGTACCCACCCCTATCTTCGCAAGAGGTTTTTGAAAGCCTTTTAGCGAGAGAGAAAGTGGGTAGCACAGGTATAGGAAATGGCATCGCGATACCTCATGGTCGATTGACGTCTATCGATCAGCCCATTGCCATATTTATTAAGTGTGAAGAACCCATTGCCTTTGATGCAATCGATAACCAACCAGTTGATCTGTTATTTGCTTTATTAGTGCCGGCAGATCAGTGCCAAGAACACTTAAGCACGTTATCGAACATGGCCCAAAAACTAAGTGACAAGCAAATATTGAAACAGCTTCGTAAAACTCACGACTCAACAGAACTTTATCAGGTTATCACTGCATGAAACTTGTCATAGTATCAGGACGTTCAGGCTCAGGAAAATCAGTAGCCTTAAGAGTATTGGAAGACCTAGGATATTATTGTGTTGATAATTTGCCTTTAGCTCTTATTGGCACATTATTAGCCCAGCTCAAAGGTAGTAATGATTTAGTGGCAATCAGTGTTGATGTACGCAACATTGATGAACAAAGTAAAGTGCTTCAAAATCAATTAGCCCTGCTTGAGCACGACACTGAAATTATCAGCTTCTTTTTAAACTCCAATGATAAAGTTCTACTCAAACGCTATAGTGAAACTCGTCGATTACATCCGCTATCTAAAAATCATATTTCACTGCAAGAAGCGATCAAACTAGAAGGACGCTTACTTGAACCGATCGCAAAAATTGTTGACCATTATATTGATACATCAGCACTGAATATTTACGAATTAAGTGACCAGGTTAGGCAAATATTACTAGGCAGTGTTGATAAAGAGTTAGTGATTAACTTTGAATCTTTTGGCTTTAAACACGGAATGCCGACAGAAGCGGACTTTATGTTTGATGTACGCTTTTTGCCCAACCCACACTGGGAAATAGAGCTGCGTCCATTTACTGGTTTAGACGAACCTGTACAAGAGTTTTTAGGGCGCCAGCCATTAGTTAATAAGTTTATCTGGCAAATTGAAAACCTATTCGAAACTTGGATGCCTCACCTAGAACGTAACAATCGCAGCTACCTTACTATCGCCATTGGCTGTACTGGTGGTCAACATCGCTCAGTGTATATTGTCGATCAATTGGCAAAACGATTTAGACAAGGCAGTAAACATACAGTGAATGTTCGCCACAGAGAATTAGATTTAAATGGCAGTAACAGCTAAGTGAACATAGGATCGAATCAATGATCAAACTTGAACGCCAAGTTAGTATTTCAAACAAATTAGGTTTACACGCCCGCGCAGCGACAAAGTTAGCCATTCTAGTCGCTGATTTTGATGCCAATATAACCTTAATTCAAGATGAAAAAAGTGCCAGTGCAGCAAGTGTCCTAGGGTTGTTAATGCTCGAAAGTGGAATTGGAAAAATGATCACAGTGACAGCTGAAGGACCAGATGCAGAAGCGGCCCTAAGCGCAGTGTGCGATCTCATTAATGCCAAATTTGATGAATGTTGCTAAATTTGTACGCTTAGCAGCTCGGCAATAGAGAGTCGCAAAATGTAAGATTAGCGCTAAATATGTCAGTAACACTAGCTTCTATTCTCTAATGCTCACAAACCATATGCCTATATTAGATGTTGCGCCCTGAACTCCTCAGCCTCATACTAACGCAGTAGCCACAACAATATTATTTACATATTCACCTCACAAGAATAGCCTTTATGTTTACCTCAGGTAGTCAATACCATCACATTAAGTATTGTTTTACTCTGTGAATGTTTAGCGCTTAAGATGACGAAAATATACCCGTTTTAGTAACCTCCGGTGTTGCTTGATATCCGGAAAGCACACCTCTATTGTTTAATTAAATAATACGGCGATATAGAAACCCGCCCAACAGAAACCTTCAGGCATTCCATTTTTCGTTGCATAGGTTTCAACTTTGTAACTAATAAACTTGAGCCAGAAAAATCTGAGAAATAAATGATTGCTGTGTGATGAATAGGAAGTAGATATATGGGTAAAGAGTACCTAGACAATGAAATTACCGAACAACGCCTCAATCAACTTGCCCAAGCACTCGACAGCGGTATGTTTGTCCACGCTCGCAACATGTTACATACCATGTCGCCTAATGATGTCGCCCTTATTCTTGAATCATCTCCGCCAAAAAATAGACAAGTGCTATGGCAATTAATTGACCAGCAACATACAGGCGAAATTCTTGACGAATTAGGTGAAGAGCTAAAAGATTCACTTATTAGCAACATGACTCCAGAAAAGCTTGCTCAAGCCACAATCGGCATGGACACCGACGATCTCGCCTATATTCTTCGTAGCTTACCTGACACGGTTTACAAAAAAGTACTCAAGTCGATGAAAAGCCAAGACCGAGATCGAGTTGAACAAGCACTGCGTTACCCTGAAGATACCGCTGGCAGTATCATGAATACCGATACCGTCACGTTACGACCAGATGTCAATATCGAAGTGGTATTACGCTATTTACGTCAACGAGGAAATCTCCCCGACTCTACCGATACTTTATATGTGGTCGACCGCCAAGATCATGTATTAGGCGGAGTAAGGTTGGTCGATTTATTAACATGTAACCCCAGTGTAACTGTCCGCAGTATTATGGATACCGAACTAGAAAGCATTCCCGTTGAAATGTCTGATAAAGACGTAGCGCAGAAATTTGAACGACTCGATTGGATATCTGCTCCTGTGGTCGACAAACAAGCAAAATTGCTTGGACGGATCACTATCGATGACATTATTGATGTAATCCGTGAAGATGCCGAACATTCAATGATGGGCATGGCGGGGATGGATGATGATGAAGATACCTTTGGCCCAGTGCTTAAAAGTACCCTGAGACGCTCTCTATGGTTAATGATTAACTTATTCGCTGCACTGCTTGCCTCATCAGTTAGCAACATGTTTGAAGGTACCTTAGAGCAATTTGCCACCATTGCGATTTTAATGACCATAGTACCAAGTATGGGTGGGGTTGCCGGTAATCAAACCTTAGCACTGGTGATCCGTGGTATTGCACTGGGACATATTGGTCAAAGTAACTCCCGTTGGTTGATAGGTAAAGAATTAAGTATTGGATTATTAAACGGCTTAATGTGGTCTATATTGGTATTTATTGCGGTATGGTTGTGGAAAGATGACATAGTGTTAGGCGGGTTAATCGGCAGTGCAATGCTGATTAATATGACGGTAGCCGGCTTTGCTGGTGCCACGATCCCAATAATGTTGAAAAAGTTAAACATCGATCCTGCACTGGCGGGTGGCATGGTACTCACCACGGTAACAGATGTAGTTGGCTTATTTGCATTTTTAGGTCTAGCCACACTGTTTTTAATACACTAGAGCTTATAGTCCAATATATGAAATGCTCTGTCGCGGTATTTCAGACTTCAATCGCTGCTATTGAAGTCTGAATCAAGCTCAATTAGAGGTAAGAGATAGGATAAATAAATACAAAACCTTGAAAGTAAGCAGGGTAAAGATTGTCATTTATTTTGCTAACAATGCTACTTCAGCGATTAAAAGCCGCATTAATAACGAGACTATTGTCAGCCGATACTAGGATCTGTTGATCTTAGCCGGTTATATTTTGTTCGAGATAAAAGTGTTTTAGTCGAGGCTAGTGCATTGCACCCTAGTAATCTAAGCACCACTCGCTTAACAAATACTCGCTCAACAAAGAGTAAAACACTTTTAGTTGAGGCTATCGGGCAGTATTTTCTGACTATTTCGACAGTGTTATCGACTTTTTATGTAGAATAACCACACAACAAAGCCTCTGCCTTGTCATTCACAGTTTCAGTCATAGTCCAACAATTCTCGCAAAAACAACCTTGAAAGAACAACAGCCCCTGAACTGTTAGCAAAGTAAACAGCTATTGAACTCATTTTTATTAGGCTGAGTTGAGCTTAAACACTTAATGTCATGCATAAACCAGTGTAAATCTTGTTTTTGAACCGTTAATAATTGGTACCCTATTAACCTAATAACCCTTGTCCCCATATTGTCATTAACATGACCTATTTTTGCCATATTTCTCATCCATACTCCAAGCCAATAATTGTGTTGACATCGTAATGCTTAAAATAATATTTTTCACCAAATTAGTGCAATTGCACCAAACAAGATAAACAAAATAAAATCATGAATTCATAGGATTTTATAAAGCACTGATAAACAACAAGTAAAATTAATTCATAAAGTTGGCACAAGCTTTCCATATAAGAATATATACCCACTAAGTAGTAGTTTAATTTTTGAGCAATCAGAGTAGTTGTAGGAGATGGCGATGAATAAGATAAACTTAAATAGTAACATTAAGTCGATACATTTCATGGCGAAAAATGTCATTAAACAGTGTCGTCAAAATATTTTTTTCTTAGCACATCTTGGTTGTAGTCAATGGGATGAAGTAGAAACTCGTTCAGGTAAGCATCAATAACCAATAGGGAGTGTTTCTAATGAATATATCAAATGCGAAACAGTATCCAATAGACTTACAAAAACAAGTGATTAATGAAGTCAAAAATCATAATAGACTGTTGTCTGACGTAGCAAAGCAATACGGTGTATCAGCTAAAACCGTTTACAAATGGGTAAGACATAATGATGCTCACAAAACTGAAAGTAAAAGCGCTATCGTGTCAGAAATAGAGCATTTACAACAAAAAATCACCCAACTCAGCCAACAGTTACACACAATGGCAAGTTAGGGAATCAAACCGTTTTGGCAAGGATGTTTGACCGTGTTAACAACTCGTCCCCCAGCAAGTTGATAATACACAGCAACAAACATTCTAATAATAAGCGCAAAATATCTTGCATCCTTGCCGCTTTATTGCTCCACCGTTAGCTGTTAAGAAGACCGCTAACATTACAGTTAAGGCGTTATTGGATCCCCAGGATCTATTATCCAATACCGTCATTTTTATTAAGGTATTTTAACTTCGCAATGACGGCGCTATTGTCGTCCTTAACAGAGCTAAATATCAAAACCGTTTTGGCAAGGATGTTTGATCGTTTTATTAATTCATTCCCCAGTGATGAGATAAACACCAGCAAACAACAAAACATACTAATAATAAGCGCAAAATATCTTCATCCTTGCCACTTTATTGCTCCACCGTTAGCCGTAAGGAAGACAGCTAACATTACAGTTAAGGCGTTATTGGATCCCCAGGCTCTATTATCCAATACCGTCATTTTTATTAAGGTATTTTAGCTTCACAATGACGGCGCGATTGTCGCCCTTAGCAGAGCTAAATATCAAAACCGTTTTGGCAAGGATGTTTGATCGTTTTATTAATTCATTCCCCAGTGATGAGATAAACACCAGCAAACAACAAAACATACTAATAATAAGCGCAAAATATCTTCATCCTTGCCACTTTATTGCTCCACCGTTAGCCGTAAGGAAGACAGCTAACATTACAGTTAAGGCGTTATTGGATCCCCAGGATCTATTATCCAATACCGTCATTTTTATTAAGGTATTTTAGCTTCACAATGACGGCGCGATTGTCGCCCTTAGCAGAGCTAAGTATCAAAACCGTTTTGGCAAGGATGTTTGATCGTTTTATTAATTCATTCCCCAGTGATGAGATAAATACCAGCAAACAACAAAACATACTAATAATAAGCGCAAAATATCTTCATCCTTGCCACTTTATTGCTCCACCGTTAGCCGTTAAGAAGGCCGCTAACATTACAGTTAAGGCGTTATTGGATCCCCAGGATCTATTATCCAATACCGTCATTTTTATTAAGGTATTATAGTTTTTGCCATTGACGGCGCTACTGTCACCATTTACAGAGCTAAATATCAAAACCGTTTTGGCAAGGATGTTTGACCGTGTTATCGACTCGTTCCCCAGCAAATTGATAACACACAGCAACAAACATTCTAATAATAAGCGCAAAATATCTTGCATCCTTGCTGCTTTATTGCTCCACCGTTAGCAATTAGGAAGGCCGCTAACATCAAAGTTAAGGCGTTATTGGATCCCCAAATCTATTATCTAATAACGTCATTTTTATTAAAGCCTTTGGCTGAAAAACTCAAAATAACAATAAATAATATAAACAAAAAGCCCCAACGCAAAGGATGCAATGGGGCTTTTTTATCAAGATGAATTGGTAAAAATATAATTCAATAAACTATTGTTGCTCGACAGCCCTTAGCCTTGTAATTTTTTTTGTATGACAAATGTTTCAAAATCACTAGTATTTAAAGGACGACTAAATAAATAACCTTGGCCCATAAAACATTCCAGTTCGATTAATGCGTGGCGTTGCGCTTCCGTTTCAACACCCTCAGCAATTAATACTAATCCCATCGATTTACCCAATGAAATTATAGTTTTAACTATTTCATAATCGTGTTTATTATTGAGCATATCTTTTACAAAAGACATATCAATCTTCATTACATCAACATTAAATTTCTTTAAATAGGCCAAACTGGAATAGCCAGTACCAAAATCGTCAATCGCAATCTTAATACCTAATGAGGTTAATTCGCTCAATTTGTTTTGCATATCAGCAGCATCAATCATTAATGCTGTTTCAGTAATTTCGAGTTCAAGTAAATGAGCAGGAAAGTCGTTATTCAATAATGCTTCTTTGATCACACAGGCTAAATCAGGGTCAGCAAACTGTGCCGCGGCGACATTTACAGAAATAGGAATAATATGTCCTTTATCCAACCAACGTTTAGCTTCTGCGCAGGCTTTGTTTAGCACTTGCTTACCCAACATAATAATCAAACCGGACTCTTCCGATAATGGGATAAATTCTGCTGGAGAAATAAACTCGCCCTCATCATTAACGAGTCTAACAAGTGCTTCAGCACCCACAATCTCGTTAGTCCGTAAATCAAATTTAGGTTGGTAATGAACAAATAGCTCATCATTGATTAACGCTTTTCTTAAGCGTGTTTCTAAATGATGGCGCTCCATAATAGAATGTTCTAAATCATGCGAAAAAAAGCAAAAACGATTACGACCTTCCTGCTTGGCACGATACATAGCTACATCGGCATGTCTCATTAACTCTTCAGCATCTGTGGCATCGTTGGGGAACACACTAATGCCAATGCTAACGGATACATTATACTTTTGACCATCTAGAGCAAAAGGTTCGTGCATTGCATCAACTAATTTAGAGGCTAATTTTGACGAAGCTTCAACAGAGCGAGTCTCGCTCATTAAAATGACAAATTCATCACCGCCTAGTCGGGCTAATGTATACGATGTGGGTATTAATGAACGTATTCGTTTCGCCATCAAACAAATCAATTCATCACCATATTGATGGCCTAATGAATCATTAAGGTATTTAAAGTGGTCAATATCAATTAACAACGCCGCCGCTTTAGTGTCGTAGGCCTTGGCTGCCGAACACGCTACGGTAAGTCTATCTTGAAGTAAAATTCGATTAGGTAAATCAGTCAACTGATCATGGTTGGCTAAATGACTCATTTTCATCGCCATTGCCATCGCTTCACTCACATCATGAAACACCATAATGGCACCAATGACTTCACCATTTTCATTACGGATCGGGGCAGCAGAATCTTCAACAAAAAAAACATGGCCGCCACGTGATGTTAACTGACTATTAAGTGCCATCGCGACGATTCGATGCTCTCGTAATGCTAAATATAACGGATTTAATAATTTCTGCTGGGTATTTGAATCTGTCAAAAACATCACATTTTCAATTTTCTGATGTAATGCCTCTTTCAAACGCCAGCCAGTCATACGCTCAGCAATCGGATTCATAAAGGTAATCATTCCTTTAGTATCGGTTGCAATAACAGCATCACCAATTGAATTAAGCGTCACCCGCAAACGTTCTTTCTCGGAGTACAACGCTTGTCTTGCATGTTTTACCTCAGAAACGTCAACGACAGTAACCAAGTACCCATCGACTCCAGCGCTTGATTTCATTTTAGATTGAAAGACTTCATAGAAGCTCGCACCAATACCTTGAGGTACGGTGACAATATATTTCAATGCATCAGAAGTAATATGACGGTGATGATTTAAAATTGCATTACTGAGTTCATTGGGGAAAATAGTAGAAATATGTTTGCCTTTAACATCCCCGAGTAAACTATCAAACCACAAACCAGAGTTATCATTACTGAATAAGTTTTGACCTTGATCATCCCAATAAGTCACTAGCATAGGAACTTGATTGACTAATTGTTGTAGCTCTTCCTTGGCTTTAATAATTAATTGATTTTGCTGTCTAAATTTTAGCTGCGTATGAACTCGTAAGCAGCAAATAGAGGCATTAAAAGGCTTGGTAATAAAATCAACCCCGCCACTTTCGAGAGCAAGCTTTTCAAATTCTGGGTCAGTGTGACCAGTAATAAAAATAATAGGAATATCACTAAATAACGGATTAGCCTTAAGTGTACGACACACCTCCCAACCATCCATATCAGGCATTTCAATATCGAGTAAAATCACGTCCGGCTTAATTTTATCGATTAACGCTAATGCATTACTGCCAGACTCGGAAAAATAAACATTGCCAAGAGGAGACAAAATATCTTCTAGTACAAAAATATTTTGGATATTATCATCAATAATGAGAATTTTATAAACGGTATTGGTTAAGCCTGATAACAACATAGCAAAATAACTCCTTTACTTTTAAATACATAACATCCATTTAATTTGAGCTTATGTAACTGATATCCGTTTTATAATCGCTTTGTTAATATTTACATGTCTGGATAACGAGGCGCATCATCGACATTCGCGATGCTATTAAATAAAATAATACCTAATATAAAGACTTTATACCAAATTAGTTGCTATAAATATGAATAATTATGTTAATAGATCAACGAAATTACTCTTAAAAAAATAACAATCCAGACAACTAACTCACTATGATAATTATTCATCGCCATAGTCATTTAGCAATATCTCTATAGAAGAAAGAGAACTCTCTAGATAATAGGTGATGCCCTAGCTGCAGCGAGGATCCCCAAAACATTACAATGTATCAGAATATGGGCCACGATGATCCGCTAGTATTATCTGGGTACGGGTATAACTAACAAACACACTCTGCGTAGTAATAAAAACAATATGAATGCCACAAAATCTTTATGAAAACAGTCAAAAATTTCGACCTCATTGCCCCACTTCATATAACGTTATTATCACTTTAATTAAACCAATGAAAACTCCCATAAGAAGAAAAATTATTGACAGAGATTGCCCTTATTAATTCAGTTACAATCGCTAGAGTCAGAAAACCATCTAAATCAATAAGAGCCTATTAAATCACGTTTGGTTTCGGTTAACGTTCATCACTTTAATAGGTTAATTACACTCTAATGTCATACCTTAGTACTGATTTCATTAATTAATACGATTAAAACATGCGTTTTTTTCTAAATTTTTATCCAAAAAAATATACATTCACTACAATTGATATTACTAAATATCTTTATTGAAGTATTTTATGATCAAAGTGTTGAACATTTTTCTCTTGGCTTTTATGTTAATTGGGGTTACCAGTTGTGATCTTGGCGCAAGCCAATCATTTACCACTTCCGCTCAAAAGGATCTCATAAAAATAGCGGTATCTGGCACCCCGCTTTCATCACCCTTTTTTATTGCTCAGCAGCAAGGTTACTTTGAAAAAAATGGTTTAAATGTTGAACTAGTGAGATTTGACAGCGGGGTAAAATGCTTTGACGCTCTTAAGAATAAACAAGTCGATTTGGCTACTGCATCAGAAACAGTTGTGATGTTTAATAGCTTTAAACAAGCAAATTTTACCGTATTAGCCAGTTTTGTCGAATCAGATAATGATCTCAAATTACTAAGCTTAACCCCGCAAAAATATCATCAACTGGATAATCTAGCCCACGCCCGCGTAGGTATAGTCAAAAGTAGCGCCAGTGAGTTCTTTTTTGATAGTTTATTGATTATGTATAATAAAACTCAGCAACCTATTGAACGAGTATATTTACCTGCAGAACAACTCATTCCAGCACTATTAAATCATCAAGTGGATATGATTTCGGCATGGGAACCTTTCGGTTATTTATTAACACAACAAATATCCTCAAATCCACAAGTGATTAATAGCCGAGGCTTACATCATTTATCCTTTAATTTACTCGAACTAAAAGACACATCTTTAACAACAACTGAAAAATTAGCGATACTAAAAGCCATTAACGATGCGACAGATTATATTCACAGCCACTCAAAACTTGCTCAAGGGATCATCAGTAACACTTTACTTATCGAGCCTTCTCAGCTGCATTATTCTTGGGATGATTATACTTTTCGGTTATCACTCAGTAATGCACTCTTTTCTAACATTCAAACCCAGAGTCAGTGGGCTATCGACAACCAATTAGTTGCTGAACAAAATAGCTTAGATTTTCGACAGGTTTTCGATAGACAATTACTTGAAAAATTCATGAATTTAGAGGCTGGATGGTAATTTATGATGTTATCAAAGCGCCTTAAACTCACTGCTACACTTTGTTCACTGCTTACGCTCATTGTTGGTTTCTCCTTAATACAAGCTCACTATTATCAACAAAAAATATATCACCAACTTAATTATTCAATGAAATTGCAAATTAGCATCGATAGCTTACGAAGTCAGCTGTGGCTCTATCAGGAATATACCGACGACCAAGGGTTATCTGAACTCAATAATCGCCAAGCAGAACTGGCCAAAGATCTTTCTCAACAAATCAACTGGGACGCACAGCAAAAATTGGTTATTGAAAACCTAAATAGGCTTAATACTAATGTTAGAACATTAATTAATACCCAAAATAATTTCCACAATAAGCAAGTCAATATTTCATCAACACTCACTGCAGAACGATTATTTAAAGCCAAATATAGTATGATTATTGAAGAAATGACCGAAGAAATGTTTCATCTTCATCAATTATCAATTAAGCAAGCAAACCAAACACAACAACGATTATTAGCCATGATAGGCTTGGTGTTACTACTGTTAGCAACTCTGGTAACAGTTTGGTCTTTTATGACACTCATTCGCTTTAAGAAAGGACTTACCTCACTGAATCAGGGGATGAAGGCTTTGGCTGCAGGAGATTTAATCAGTCAAATTAATATCCAAGACACTGATGAATTATCGGCACTGGCTGAAAATTTTAATAAGATGAAACAGTCACTAGCTCAAATAACCATTAAAAAAGAACAACTAAAACAAGAAGTCGATAGCCAAACCCGTAAGCTATTTGAACAACAAGACAAGCTTATCTTCCTAGCCGAACATGACGATCTAACAGGTATTTACAATCGTCGAGCATTTATAAAACAAATTGATTCTGCCATTGCCAGGGATTTACGCGGAACCAATCAAGCCGCATTATTATTCATTGACCTTAATAAATTTAAAGATATTAACGATACCTTAGGTCACAGCATTGGTGATGAAGTGATAATTGTCATAGCGAAGCGTTTGGTGAAAAATTTACGATCGACCGATATTGTAGGTCGATTGGGTGGAGATGAGTTTATTATTTGGCTTGATATGCTCAGTGAGCCAATCGATATTGAACAAAAAATACATCAACTATTAGCAACAATTAAACACCCCATTATTATCGATCAACACACCTTGCACGTTGGAGCGAGTATCGGCATTAGTATATTACCTAAAAATGGTCTAACTAGCCGGGAGCTTATCAGCGCTGCAGATACAGCAATGTATCAAGCTAAAGCCAATAATAGCATTGAGTTTTGCTATTATCATGGCTAATCTGCTTTAACCACTTTATAGGTTTGAGTGTTCCAATCAAAATAATATTCGACACCTTGCCATTCATAAACAGTACCGTTGTCGCGTTGAATAACTTTGGCATTTTCAGGTAAATGACGTAAACCCGAAGCATATTGAATACTGGTTGTAGTACGCTGTGGCGGTGTAACTACAACAGTGTCAACACGCTCAACTTGTCGTGACCGGTATTCTGTACTCAACTGATTTTGATAAGGATAAAAACCATAACGACTTCTATTATAATCATTATTTCCCCATGCCAAGCCATATCGCCAGTTGTTACTATTGCTCCAACTAAACCCAATGCTTGGCCCCCAACGCTGATTAACTCCCCAACCTTGATCCCAGCCAAACCCCCAACGCCAAGGATCTATATTTCGATAATGAGTATTATGTTGACGATGATTATTATGTT